>JBJTRI010000049.1:0-12737 GCA_046076045.1 bacterium | reverse complement strand
CGCCCGAGTCGCCCGGCATCGCCGAGCCCGCCGCGGTGCGCTCCGGCCCCGGCGCGCGCCCGTCGCAGAAGCCAGCGCAGTTCCGCAGCGCCGTGCTCACCGACTCGCTGCGCCGCGCACTCGCGGCGCGCGACTCGGTGGTGCGTGCCGCGCGCGACACCACGGCGGGTCGTGCGGTGCGCGACTCGGTGCTGCGTGCGGTGTCCGACACCAGCGCGGTGCGCGCGGTGCGCGACACCACCGCGGGTCGCAGTCGCGTGGACTCGCTGCGCCGGCTCATCGCGCGCCAGGATCCCGCGCGTGCGCGCGGCCTCACGCCGCCCGTGACTGGCGTGGTGCTGGCGCCCGACACCGTGGCCGCGCCCGACTTCACGCAGGTGGACTCGCTGCCGCCCAACGCGTTCGAGCGCCGCGACGGCGCGGTCGTGCTGCCGCAGGCGCCGCCCATGCCGGTCGCGCCCGTGCGCGACACCGCGCGCACCGACAGCACGCGCGCCAAGGCCGCAGCCGACTCGACGCGCACCGACTCCACCGCGGTGCGGCCCGCCAAGGGCGCGAAGGGCGCCAAGTCGAAGCCGCCGGCCAAGTCCTCGAGCCGCTCCACGTCCAAGCCCGCCACCCCCGCGGTGGCGGACACCTCCCGGAGGCCGCGCTGATGGCGACCGCCACCGTCACGCGCACCTGGCGTCAGGTCACCGCGCGCGTCCGCACGCAGCGCGAGTACGGCGCGGGCTTCCGCTGGCTCGAGATCGACGTGCCCCCGGGGTTCGTCGCCCCGGTCGCGGGCCAGTTCGTGCAGTTGCTGCTCGACCCGCCGTCGCCCGTGTTGTTGCCGCGCCCCATGAGCGTGGCCGCGGTGACGCGTCGCGGCTCGCGGCTCACGATCGGGTTCCTGTACGCGCCGGTCGGCACCGGCACGCGCGCGCTCGCCGCGCTGCAGCCCGGCGACACGCTGTCGGCCACCGGGCCGCTCGGGCGCGGCTACCCGCTCGAGGAGGCCGGCACGCCGGTGCTGGTGGCGGGTGGGCGCGGCGTGGCCCCGCTGCTCATGGCCGCCGACGTGCTCGCGCGCGCGCGGCGGCGTTCGACGTTCGTGTTCGGGGCGCGCACCGCGCGCCTGCTGGTGGGGCTGCCCGAGGCGCGCGCGCGCATCGCCAAGCGCGGCGGCAAGCTGGTGCTGGCCACCGACGACGGCACGCGCGGCTTCCGCGGCAACGTGGTGCAGGCGCTCGACCGCATCGCGCCCACGCTCGCGGGCCCGATCGTGATCCACGCCTGCGGCCCGCACGGCATGCTGGGTGCGGTCGCGCGCTGGGCCATGGCGAACGGCGCGCGCGCGCACCTCGCGATGGAGAGCGTGATGGCGTGCGGCACCGGCGTGTGCCGCGGCTGTCCCTTGCCGCGATCGGCCGAGGCGCGCGACCGCGTGCTCGCCGAGGGCGCCGACGCCGCCGCGCTCAAGGGCAACCCCGAGTGGGCCATGTGCTGCACCGACGGCCCGGTGTTCGAGTCGCGCGAGCTCGACTGGGACCGCGTCGAATGAGCCACGCACCCGTGAAGCGCAAGCCGGTGAGCGAGAAGCGCGTGGACCTGTCGGTGCGGCTGGGCTCGCTCGTGCTGAAGAACCCCATCCTGACCGCGAGCGGCACGTTCGGCTACGGCGACGAGTACGCGCACGTGGTGGACCTGTCGGCGATCGGCGCGGTCGTGACCAAGACGGTCACCGTGCACCCGCGTTCCGGCAACGCGCCCACGCGCGTGGCCGAGACCGCGTCGGGCATGCTCAACTCGATCGGGCTGGAGAACGTGGGGCTGGAGCGGTTCCGCGACGAGAAGCTGCCGCGGCTCGCGCGCCTCAAGGCCACCGTGATCGCGAGCGTGGGCGGCGAGACGCCCGACGAGCTCGACACGCTGCTGCGTGCGCTCGGCCGCGAGTCCGCGGTGGGCGCGTTCGAGGTGAACTTCTCGTGCCCCAACGTGGCCGCGGGTGGCGCGCGCTTCTGGGCCGACCCGGCGCGGCTCGAGGCCACGCTCAAGCGTCTGCGTCCGCTCACCGACCGGCCGCTGGTGGCCAAGCTGTCGCCCGACGTCACCGACATCCGCGAGACCGCGCGCGCTTGCGAGCGCGGCGGTGCCGACGCGATCACCGCCGTGAACACGTTCGTGGGCATGGCGATCGACCTCGACCGCATGCGCTCGAAGCTCGGCAAGGCGACCGGCGGGCTCTCGGGCCCGGCGATCAAGCCGCTCGCGCTCGCGCGCTGCCACGAGGCCGCCGCCGCGGTGCGCATCCCGGTGGTGGGTTCGGGCGGTATCGTGTCGGGTCGCGACGCGCTCGAGTTCGTGGCCGCAGGCGCGACCGCCGTGCAGGTCGGCACCGCGACGTTCGTGGAACCGCAGGCCGCCACGCGCGTGCTCGCCGAGATGCGCGCGTGGCTGGCAGCGCAAGGCATCGCCCGTCTCACCGATCTCGTGGGCGCGTTCCACGCGCCCGCCGCCCAGGACTGCGCCCCGGCGCCCACCCCGCGAGGTTGACCGTGCTGCCCGACGCCCCCGAGTTCGCCATCGCCTTCGACGTGCCCACGCTGGAGGCCGCGCTCGCGCTCGACGCCGCGCTCGGCGAGGGCCCCGAGTACGCCAAGCTGGGCCTCGAGCTGTTCACCGCCGCCGGTCCCGAGGCGTTGCGCGCGCTCAAGGCGCGCGGCCGTCGCGTGTTCCTGGACCTCAAGCTGCACGACATCCCCAACACGGTGAAGGGTGCGGCGGGTTCGGCCGCGCGACTCGGCGCCGACCTGCTCACGGTGCACGCGACCGGTGGCGGTGCCATGGTGGCGGCCGCGGTCGAGGGCATTCGCGAGGCGGGCGGCGACACGCGCGTGGTCGCGGTGACGGTGCTCACGAGCCTCGACCCCGCGGCGATGCCGCCGGGGTTCGTGAAGCCGTTCGACCTGCACACCGTGGCCGCCGCGCTCACCGACGAGTCCGTGCGCGCGGGCGCGCTGGGCGTGGTGTGCTCGGCCGCCGACCTCACCGGCATCCGAGCCCGTCTAGGCCGAGACCTCTACGCCGTGACGCCCGGCATCCGCCCCGCGGGCGGCGACGCGCACGACCAGAAGCGCGTGGCGACGGTGGAGAGCGCGACGCGCGACGGCTCGAGCCTGCTCGTGCTGGGCCGCGCGATCACCGCGGCCGCCGATCCGCGGGCCGCGCTGGTGGCGGCGCGCGCCGAGCGCGAGCGCGCCATGTCCGCGCGCGCCTGAGTCGCTAGCGGCGGAACAGCGCGATCACGCCCACGACGGCGACGAGCGCGCCGAGCGCGGTGCGCCACGTGAGGCGCTCGCCGTGGAAGCGCACCGCGAGCGCAATGGCGACGAGGGGCGCGACCGCGGTGATCGAGGCCGCGACGCCGGCCTCGATGTGGTGGAGCGCGGTGAGCGCGAGCGTGACGCCGAGGAACGGTCCCACGAACGCGCCGCCCACCATGAACGCGGTGCCGCGCCCGTCGCGCAGCGCGCCGAGCGTGCGGCGCACGTTGCGCTGCGCGATCGTCATGGCCCACAGCAGCAGCAGCGCCGCCGCGACGCGGATGACGGTCGCCGGCAGCGGGTCGAGTCCGGTGCGCAGCCCGACCTTGGACAGCACCATGCCGCCCGCCTGACCGACCGCGCCGAGCAGCCCCGAGAGGATGCCCATGGCCTCGCTCCCTTCGGCCGAGTGCGCCGCCTGTCGGCGCGAGCGGTCGGTGATGGCGAGCCCGACGCCGCCGAAGACGAGCACCATGCCGAGCAGCGCGAGCGGCCCGGGCGTCTGGTGCAGGATGGGCCATGCGAGCGCGGTGGTGAACAGTGGCGCGGTGGACGCGAGCAGCGACGCACGCCCCGGGCCCAGGATGACCATGGCGCGGAAGTTCCACGCGTCGCCGAACACGAACCCCACCATCCCCGAGAGCGACAGCGCGATCAGCGCCTCGCCGCTCGCCCACGACGGCCACCACGTCCCGGTCGAGACGCGGAGCGCGACCGTGAGCAGCACGAACGCGACCGCGATGCGCAGCCGGTTGAGCACGTGCGACCCCATGCGCCGGCCGGCGGCCGCGAACAGGTTCGCGCCGCTCCCGAAGCAGACGGCCGTGCCGAGTGCTGCGAGTTCACCGGTATAGCGCAGACCGACTCCGGGGGAGGGAGGGGTGGGGGACGGCCATTCGGGTGGCACCATCGAGGGAGTGGACTGTGGACCCCACCAGCATACCCTACCTTGTGCGGCGATGATTGTTGAGCCCCCCGGGACAACGATCTAGCGGCTCGCCGCCAGCGACCCGATGACGGGATCGCAACGAGTTACGGGCGCAGAAGGGCGCTCGTGCCAATCCTCAACAATCTTCGCCGCACAAGGAGGGGGCTTGACCGGGGGGGCGGGGGGGGATTCCCTGACGGGGATGGGAATGGACCCCGACGGCCGGCGTACCCCCGATGACGGGCCCGACGACGACACCCTGCTGGCCGCCTGCCAGCGCGGGGACGCCGTCGCGTTCGGCGTGCTCGTGCGCCGCTACCAGCGCGCCGTGCACCGACTGGCGTGGTCGCTCACGCGCAGCGCGAGCGACGCGGACGACCTGGCGCAGGAGACCTTCGTGCGGGCGTGGCGGGCGATCGGTGGCTTCGAGTTGGGGCGGCCTCCGTACCCCTGGCTCGCGCGCATCTGCACCAACCTCGCGTTCTCGCTGTTCCGCTCGCGACGGCGGCGGCCCGAGACCGCGATCGAACCGTTGCTCGAGCGTGGCGAGCAGTGGGGCGTGGACGACGACCCGGCCGACCACGCAGCCGCGAGCGAGCGCGACCGGCGCCTGCGCGCGTGCTTCGCGCGCCTCTCGCCCGAGCACCAGGCGGTGCTCGCGCTGCGCGTCATGCAGGACCTGCCGTACGACGCGATCGCGCAGGCGCTCGGCGTTCCGGTGGGCACGGTCATGTCGCGCCTGTCGCGGGCGCGCACGGAACTGCGTCGGCTCATGGCCGAGCACGAAGGGGGCGAGGCGTGACCACCATGGACCGGCACCCGGACGACGAGCGCCTCTCGGCGCACCACGACGGCGCGCTCGCACCCGCCGAGGCGGCGGCGGTCGAGGCGCACCTCGTCGGTTGCGCCGACTGCCGCGCGCGCCTCGAGGGACTGCGCCGACTCGACGCCGAACTCACGGGCGCGCTCGCGCACGAGCCCGCACCGGGATGGGACGAGGCGTTCGCGTCCCGCGTCACGCAACGGGTGGCGGCCGAGTCCGCGCCGCGTCGCGTCCACGCCTGGTGGCCGCGATCGTCGCGCGCGTGGGTGCTGGTGGGTGCGGCGACCGCGGCGGTGTTCGTGGTCGCGGGACTGTGGGCGCCCTTCACCGCGCGCGACGAGCTCGTCACGCTGCAGCAGGCGCCCGCCACCGAGGAGTCGGCGCCGCTCGCGAGTGCCGTCGAGCCCGTGGCGCCCGCGCCGCCGGCACCTCCTGCCGCACCGCCCGCGGTCAGCAGCCCGGCCGCGCGCCGGGCACCGGCGGCCGAGGGCGCGCCGCCCGCGGCCGCGGTCCCCGCACCCGAGGCGGCCGCCACCCTCGCGGTCACCTCCGAGGTCGTCGACGCGACGACGTCCGGTGAGGCCGCGCCTGCGCAGGCGGACGAGGTCGCGGCGCCCGCGAGTCCCTCACCGGTCGCCGACGCCGCGCCCGCGCGTCCCGCACCCGCGGCCTCGAACAAGGAGGCCGCGCCGCGACTCGCGCGTTCGTTCGGGCAGGGGTTCGGCTCGCCGGCCCCGCGCGCGGTCGGTACGCCCGCGCCCTCGTCGCCCACGCAGGTCTGCGGGCGCATCACCGACTCGCGCGGCGAACCGCTGCGCGGCGTGCAGGTGATGCTGCTCGGGGCCGGGCCGCGCACGCGCATGGCCAAGAGCGCGCCGGACGGCTCGTACTGCGTCGAGGGTCCGGTGGCGGGCGACACGCTGGTCGTCATGCACGTGGGGTTCGAGCCCGTGCGCACGGTGGTGCGCTCGACCGCCATGCTGCGACTCGTGCTGCAGCCCATCGGCACGCTGTCCCCGCGCGAGACCACGCCCGAGCGCTGATCCACCGGGGCCGGTGACGCGCCGCACGCTCGCGGGGCGCACCCGCCGCGTACCGGACTCGATGCCGCCACGCACCACGCACTACACGGCATCCGCACCGCGCGCTGCCGCGGCGTACCGCTCGCCCCGCGCGCCGTCACCACGCACCACTCGGCATCCGCGCCGCGCGCTGCCGCCGCGCATGGCTCGCCCCCGCGCTCCCCACGCACATCACCCTTGTCGCGCCACGCCGATTCGCGCACCCTTCCGTGGTCCGTCGCGCCCCCGCGCGGCCCGCTCCCGACCCCGTGAGGTGCCCCGTGTCCCAGACCACCCCGTCCATGCCGCCCACCGCGGGCATGACGCCCGAGCAGATCGAGCGTCACTGGTTCGAGAACGTCTATCAGGGCGACAAGCTCAAGCAGGCCACCGTGCGCGCCGTCGCGATGGGCATGGTGCTGGGTTCGCTCATGTGCCTGTCCAACGTGTACGTGGGACTGAAGGCCGGTTGGAGCATGGGCGTCGCGATCACCTCGTGCATCCTGGCCTACGTGGTGTTCCAGACGCTCACCAAGGTGTTCCGACTGGCACCGTTCAGCATCCTCGAGAACAACGCCATGCAGTCGGCCGCCTCGGCCGCGGGTTCCATGACCAGCGCCGGCATCGTCAACGCGATCCCCGCGCTCATGATGCTCAACCCGCAGGCGGTGCCGTCGCAGAGCATCCTCATCGTGTGGGTCATCCTCATCTCGTGTCTCGGTGTGTTCCTCGCCGTACCCGCCAAGCGCCAGTACATCAACATCGAGCAGTTGCCGTACCCCAGCGGCACCGCGGCCGCGGTCACACTCAAGGCACTGCACGCCGAGGGTGGCGAGGCGGCGCGGCAGGCCAAGGCGCTCGGACTCTCGGCCCTGCTCGGCGGCGCGCTCACGTGGTGCCGCGACGCCACCATCCCGGGCGTGTTCAAGCCGTTCGTGCCGGGCACGTGGGGCACCGACTGGATCCGCGGCGGCTGGCTGGGTGCGCGCGAGGTGGTGGACAAGGCGACCGGCGCGGTCACCATGGTGCCGTGGACGCTGCAGAACTACACCATCGCGTTCGAGGGCTCGCTGCTGTTCGTGGCGGGCGGCGCGCTCATCTCGTTCCGGCAGGCGTGGAGCATGCTGCTCGGTGCGATCGTGAACTTCGCCATCCTCGCGCCCATCTTCGTGCGCGCGGGCGACATCGAGTCGGTGTCGTTCCGCAAGATCTCGTCGTGGTCGCTGTGGATCGGCGTGCCCATGATGGTCACCTCGGGCCTGCTGCTGTTCGTGCTCAACTGGAAGACCATCGTGCGCGCCTTCGGCACGCTCACGAGCTTCCTGCGCAAGGAGCCCGGCGGCGCGGTCGATCCCATGGAGGCCATCGAGGTGCCCGCGTCGTGGTTCGCGATCGGCGTGGCCGTGCTGGGCACCGCCATCGTGGTGCTGGGCCACTACGCGTTCGGGATCTCGTGGTGGATGGGCATCGTGGCCGTGCTCGCCACGTTCCTGCTCGTCGTCGTGGCCGCGCGCGCCACGGGCGAGACCGACGTCACCCCGGTGGGCCCCATCAGCAAGATCACGCAGCTCACGTTCGGCGCGATCAAGCCCGGCGACGTGACCGTGAACCTCATGACCGCGAACATCACCGCGGGCGCCACCAGCCACGCGGGCGACCTGCTCACCGACCTCAAGAGCGGCTACCTGCTCGGCGCCAACCCCCGCCAGCAGTTCATCGCGCAGTTCTTCGGCGTCGTGGCCGGCGGTCTCATCGTGGTCCCGGCGTTCTTCTTCCTCGTCCCGAGCGCCGACGTGCTGGGCGGTGAGAAGTGGCCGGCCCCGGCCGCGCTGGTGTGGAAGGGCGTCGCCGAGCTGCTCGCCACCGGCCCCTCGGCGCTGCCGCACTCGGCGCAGATCGGGCTCGTCATCGGTTCACTGCTCGGCATCGCGCTGGTCGTCGCCGAGCGGGCGTTCCCCCGACACGTGAAGTACATCCCGTCGCCGACCGGGCTCGGGATGGCGTTCACGTTCAACGCCTACTACTCGATCTCGTTCTTCCTCGGGGCCTGCATCCGCGAGATCCTGCAGCGCAAGGCGCCCAAGTGGAACGAGGCCTACACCGTGCCGGTGTCGTCGGGCATCATCGCCGGCGAGAGCCTCATGGGCGTGGGCGTGGCGGTGGGCACCGTGCTGGGCTGGCTGGCCTGACGCCGCGGGGCCCAGCGCCCCGCACCCGACGGGCCCTCGTGCACGCGTTGCGCGGGGGCCCGCCGCATTGACGCCCGCGCGGGCGGCCGCCTACGCTCATCCGTCCGTCGCACCCTCGTCGTCCCACCTCGTGGTCCCGGAGCCCCTCGATGCGCAAGGTCCTCATCACCGGTGTCACCGGTTTCGCCGGCAGCCACCTCGTGGACTACCTGCTCACCCGCAACGACTGCGAGATCCACGGCATCCAGCGGTGGCGCAGCCGGACGGAGAACATCGAGCACCTCAAGCCCGGGCAGATCACGCTCCACGAGTGCGACCTGCGCGATGCGACCTCGACGTTCGACACCATCGACAAGGTGCGCCCGGACTGGATCTTCCACCTCGCGGCGCAGTCGTTCGTGCCGACCTCGTGGGTCGCCCCGACCGAGTCGCTCACCACCAACATCCTGGCGCAGCTCAACATCTTCGAGGCCGTGCGCCGACTGGGGCTGAAGACCCGCATCCAGCTCGCGTGCTCCTCGGAGGAGTACGGGATGGTGTACCCCGACGAGGTGCCCATCAAGGAGACCAACCCGCTGCGGCCGCTGTCGCCGTACGCGGTGAGCAAGGTCGGGCAGGACATGCTGGGCTACCAGTACTGGATGTCGTGGAAGGTGGACAGCGTGCGCACGCGCGGGTTCAACCACGAGGGGCCGCGTCGCGGCCCGGTGTTCGTGGCGAGCGACTTCGCCAAGCAGATCGCCGACATCGAGAAGGGGCGCAAGGCACCGGTGCTGCACGTCGGCAACCTCGACGCGAAGCGCGACTTCACCGACGTGCGCGACATGGTGCGCGCCTACGTGCTGGCGCTCGAGAAGTGCGAGCCCGGCGAGGTCTACAACATCTGCCGCGGCCAGTGCTGGACCATCCGCGAGACGCTTGACATGCTGCTCGCCATGTCGAAGACCGACATCGAGGTGCGTCAGGACCCGGCCCGCCTGCGGCCGTCCGACGTGCAGGTCCTGCTCGGCGACAACAGCAAGTTCGTGAAGGCGACCGGCTGGCAGCCGGTGATCCCGTTCGAGCGCACGCTCGCCGACATGCTGGAGTACTGGCGCGCGCGTTGACCCGGGCCGCGGAGGCACGATGACCACGCTTCGAGGCGCACGCGTGCTGGTCACCGGGGCCGGTGGCTTCGTGGGCCCGCACCTGGTCGCGGCGCTCGTCGCGCAAGGGGCCACGGTGCGCGGCGCCGGTCTAGGCGCGCCTCCCGAGGGCACCCCCGTCACCGGCTGGCACGAGGCCGACCTCGCCGTGGGCGAGCAGGCCACGGCCGCGGTCGCGGCGGCCCCGGTGGATGCGGTCGTACACCTCGCGGGGCAGAGCAGTGCGGCGCGCTCGTTCGAAGCCCCCGAGGAGACGTTCCGTGCCAACGTGACCGGAACCTGGACGCTGCTCGAGGCGGTGCGCACGCACGCGCCGCGTGCCCGCGTGCTGGTGGTGGGCACGAGCGAGGTCTACGGCCCCATCGCCCCGGGCACGCGCGCGGCCGAGGACGCGCCGTACGCGCCCGTCAGTCCGTACGCGCTCAGCAAGGCCGCCGCCGAGCAGGTCGCGCGCGCGTTCCACGACACGCACGCGCTCGACGTGGTGTGCGCGCGGCCGTTCGGTCACACCGGTCCGGGGCAGTCGCCGCGCTTCGTGGCGCCGTCGTTCGCGCAGCAGGTCGCGGCGATCGAGGCCGGGCGCGCCGAGCCCGTGCTGCGCGTGGGCAACCTCGAGGTGACGCGCGACCTCTCCGACGTGCGCGACATCGTCGAGGGCTACGTCGCACTGCTCGAGCGCGGTCGCTCGGGGGGCGTGTACAACCTGTGCCGTGGCGAGGGGGTGGCGCTGCGCGACGTGGTCGCGCGCCTGGCCGCGATGGCCCGGGTCGAGGTGCGGATCGAGGTGGACCCCGCGCGGTTGCGCCCGGCCGACACCCCGTGGCTCGTTGGCGACCCCTCGCTCGCCGAGCGCGAGACCGGCTGGCGGGTGCGGCGCGCGCTCGAGGAGACGCTGGTGGACGTGCTGGAGGACTGGCGGCGGAAGGGTAATTGACATTCGCGGGGGTGCGGCGGGATGCTCCCCGGTCCCCCTTCCCTGCGAGGCCCCATGCCGCTCCCGACCGTCCTGCTGCTCGCGCTCGTCTTCGTGGTGGTCGCGTTCGTCCTGCTGCGGGCGTACCGGAGTCGCCGCGCGGCCGAGGCCGAGGCGCTCGCCAACCTGCGGCGCGAGGCCGAGGGCGGCTACGGTCCCGATCGCGCGATGAGCGACCCGTTCCTCAAGCGGCTCTTCCTGCTGCTGTTCGAGGCCACGCAGGTCTCGCCCGAGGTGACGCGTCCCGAGCACCTCATGACGCTGCCCGGGTTCCGCGACGCGGTGGACATGCTGGCCGACGTCTCGGTGCCGCTCGACCTGCTGCTCGACCTCGTGCAGGGCGAGCGCCTGTTCCCGGCGGTCGCGGCGCTCGAGGCGCTCACGCGCCGCCCGCGCGAGCCGCGGGTCGAGAACGTCCTGCTCGCGCAGTTGTGCCGGTTCCACCCGTGGACCGCCGACGGCATCCTGCGCGTGCTCGACGTCTGGAACCCCGACGAGAAGGAACTGCCCGCGCGCATCCTGCTGCGTCTCGACCGCACCTGGGCCAGCTCGGGCTACGCGGTCGCGCTCGAGCGCTTCCTGCGCCGCCGCCTCGCGGTGCGCCCGCTCACCATGCAGCAGCACGACCCCAAGAACCCGCAGCAGGCCGCCGAGCTGCTCGAGACCGTGCTCGCGGTGCAGGACCCCGCGCTGGTGAAGCCGTTCGTCACCGGGCTGCGGCGCTACATCGCGATCGCCGGCGACGAACCCGAGGCGCTCATGGAGACCGAGGACGAGGGCGACGAGGACGGCGCGAGCGACCGCTCCGCGGAGTCCAAGGAGTCCGAGGAGGCCGCGCCCTCGCCGTCGTCGCCCGGGACCGAGGGCGAGAACGCCAAGGAGGAGGGGGCCCCGCCGTCGCGTCGCGGCCGTCTCCAGCCGCCCTCGGCGCTCACGGGCGTCGGGCACTGGTACGCGCCCGGCGAGATGCCCGAGCCGGCCGTGTTCTCGACCGCCTCGCTCGACGAGTCGTTCGACCGCATCGTGAAGTCGCTGAGCGCGCCCACGCCGCGCCCCGTGCTGGTCGTGGGCGAGTCGGGCGTGGGCAAGACCGCGCTCATGCGCCGCGTCGCGGCCCACCTCTCGGGCACGGACTGGACCGTGTACGAGGCCAGCGCCACGCAGCTCAGCTCGGGCATGATGTTCGTGGGCGCGCTCGAGAAGCGGCTCGTCGAACTGCGCCGCCGGTTGGCCGAGAAGCCGCGCACGCTGTGGATGGTGCCGGACTTCCACCAGCTGCTCTACAGCGGCCGCCACACCGCGTCGCCGACCGGCGCGCTCGAGCAGATCATGCCCATGTTCGAGTCGGGCGGTGTGCTCGCGCTGGGGGAGACGCGCCCGGGCCCGCTCGACCGCATGCTCGCCGAGCGCCCCGAGCTGGCGCGTCTGTTCGAGATCGTGCGGCTCGAGCCGGCCAAGGACGACGACGTCGCCACCCTGCTCAAGGGATGGGCGGCGCGCACGCTCAAGGACCGGCGCGTCCAGGTGGCGCCGTGGCTGCTCGACGAGGCCGCGCAGCTCTCGCGCCAGTACCTTGCCAGCCTGCGGCCGCCCGGGGGCGTGTTCCGCATGCTCGAGTCCGCGGTCAACGCGGTCGCCCCCGGCGGCAGCGAGGGCGAGCCGGTCGAGCTGCACCACGAGGACGTGCTCAAGTCGGTGTCGTCCATGACCGGTCTGCCGGCCGACCTGCTCGACGAGCGCCGCCCGCTCGACCTCGAGGGGCTGCGCGCGCGGCTCGAGGAGCGCGTGATCGGCCAGTCCGACGCGGTGAGCGCGCTGGTCGAGCGCGTCGCGATGCTCAAGGCCGGCGTCACCGACCCGAGCCGTCCCTACGGCGTGTTCCTGTTCGCGGGCCCCACGGGCACGGGCAAGACCGAGCTCGCCAAGGCGCTCGCGCAGTGGCTGTTCGGTTCGTCGGAGCGCCTGCTGCGGCTCGACATGAGCGAGCTCGCCGACGGCTTCGCGCTCGAGCGCATCACCGGCGCGGCCACCGCCACCGGGGGCGGGTCGCTCGCGGCCGCCATCCGCCGCCAGCCGTTCTCGGTCGTGCTGCTCGACGAGTTCGAGAAGGCGCACCCTCGGGCGTGGAACCTGTTCCTGCAGGTCTTCGACGACGGTCGTCTCACCGACGCCGCGGGCGAGACCGCGGACTTCCGCAACAGCATCATCATCCTGACCTCGAACCTCGGCGCGCAGCTCGCGCAGGGCGAGCGTCTGGGCTTCGCCGACGGCGCCGACGGGTTCAGCGCCGGCGCGGTGGAGCGCACCGTCGCC
>JBJTRI010000048.1:0-36496 GCA_046076045.1 bacterium | reverse complement strand
CCGCCGCCGTCGAGCAGCGTGCCCATGCCCTGCAGGAGTGCGCGATGCAGGAAGTCGAAGTCCTCGGCGACCGGTTCGCCCCACGGTGCGCCACGCATGGCGAGCGCGAGCGGTATCGCACTCGCGGCGGCACACCACACCCACGGGTCGCGCCACGCCGCGGGCAGGCGATCGCTCGCGGGGGCGGGGGGCGGGCTTGCAGGGGACGGGGTGGGCTTGGGCATGGGGCCTCGAGGGTGCCGCACACTATAGAGGAGCGGGTGCCCGCGCTGCGGCGGAAGGAGCGGGGATGGGTGCGATGACACAGCGGGCTGGGGCATCCGACGCGGAGGGCGAGCAGCGGGGGCTCGCAGTTCGCATGTCGTCTCCGGGCTACCGACCGACCGGTGTGCGTAAACCTTTCCCGAACAGGCCCTGCGGGAATCCGGCTCGGGAGGGTGTATCAGGGTGCCGGTCTGGCCCACCTCTTGCGGTGACGGCTGGTGGAGAGACCGGCCGTGACCGGTCGCGGTTCCCCTGCACACCCACCGGCGTCGCTCGCGGTCCCTGCCGTGCGCGACCCGCTCCAGAGAGAGAGACACCCACGTGAAGTTCCCCACCCTGCTCACCCTGATCGGATTGTGCGTCGCGGGTACGGCCTCGGCCGCCGGTATCGCGGGCACCGTGATCGACACGAACGGCCAGCCGGTATGGCCGTGCGACATCGACATCATCGACCGCGCCACGGGCCAGATGTCACCGGTCACGAACGACTCCACCCTCGTGAACGGGACCTACAACATCACCCTTCCCGACGGTCGCTACGACATCACCTTCAAGCCTCGCAAGGGGCGACACCTGTTCCAGGCCGACTACCCGAACATCCGTCTGCAGGGCGGCACCCAGGGCATCAATCCCATCCTGCCCTACGGCAAGTACTTCACGGGCCGCGTGCTCGGCGTGAACGGTGCCCCGGTGCCGTTCACGAACATCCGACTGAAGAACGCGGCCGGTGTCGCCCCCGCGTTCCTCCAGGACTCCAACAACAACGCCGACGGCACGTTCAACGTGCTGACCACGGCCGGGACCTGGAACGTCGAGATCGTGCCCGCACTCACCTTGCACAAGGCTCCGGTCCTGATCCCGAACGTCAACCTGACCGCCGACGTGGTGGCGGGCGACGTGGTCGTGCCCAACGGCAAGGTGATCACGTGCCTGGTGACCGATCCCAACGGGTTCCCGCTCAACAACGCCAGCATCACCGTGCGCACCCTGCCCGGGCGCAGCAAGTTGTTCATCCCCTCGAACAACACCGCGGCCACGGGCGTCGCGCGCATCTGTGTGCCGGACGGTTCGTCGTACGACTTCATCGCGGTCCCGCCGCCGGTCTACACGAACAACTACGCCACGGTCACGCAGTACAACGTCACGCCGACGCTGCTCGACCAGACGCTCCCCACCTTCACGCTGCCCGTCGCCCGGCTGCTGACGGGTCATGTCGTGGACGCGTTCGGAGCCGCGGTGGTGAACGCCGACCTCGACGTGGACTGGTCGCAGGCGCCGGTCTATCCGCGCATCGAGACCACCAACGACTTCACGAACACGCTCGGTAACTTCACGCTGGCGGTGCCGGCCGGGCTGCAGCGCCTCACCATCCAGCCCCCGGTGGCGACCAAGTTGATCCCCTGCCGACTGGACAGCCTGGCCATCGGGGGCACCGGTCTCAACATGGGCAACATCGTCTGCCGTGCCGGCCGCTGGGTGGACGTCTCGGTCGTGGACATCGTCACCGGGCTGCCGATCGCCGGGGCCAACATCAACCTGTACGACAACGCCACCGGTGACCGCTTCATGACGATCGACAACACCACGGGCGCGGCGGGTTCGACGCGCATCGTGGCGGATGACCTGCACTACTTCGTGAAGGTGTATCCGCCCACGGCGGCGTGGGACACCGCGTACGTCGCGGGTGGCTTCCGCGTCACGAGCGACACCACGCTCACCGTGTACATGTCGCCCAAGGGCGTGCTCGGCGTGGGCGACCGCGTCGCTCCCACCATCCGCATGGCGAGCCCGTGGCCGAACCCGGCGCGCGGCACCATGAACTTCTCCTTCGCCGGTCGCGGCGAGGGCGAGCTCGAGATCCTGGACCTCGCCGGTCGTCGCGTGGCGACGCCGTGGCGCGGGACCGCGTCGGGGGACCAGACGGCGCGTTGGGACGGTGCCGACGAGGCCGGACGGCGCGTCTCGAGCGGTGTGTACTTCGCCCGGCTGCGCGTGGGTGCGCAGACGAGCGTGAAGCGCGTGGTCGTGGCCGACTGACGACCCCGCATGCAGGACGACGCCCCCGGACCATGCAGGGTCCGGGGGCGTTCGTCCTTCATGGGGTCGAGGCCGCACCTCAGGGACGACGTCCCCACGTGGGCGGCGGCGGTTCCTTCATGAGACGGCGCACGGGCTTCTCGGCCAGCTGCCGCAGCGCCACCTCGACCGCCCTCTCCAACTGCGGGTCGCGTCCCGCCGCGACGTCGGCGGGCCAGTTCTCCACGTCCACGTCGGGCGCCACGCCCTCGTTCTCGACCGCCCAGCGCCCGTCGCCCTCGGCGGCGAAGTAGCCGCCGCGCGGCGCGATCATCGAGCCGCCGTCCACGAACGGCGGGGTGTCCGCGGTGTGCACGAGCCCACCCCAGGTGCGCTTGCCCACGATCGTGCCCAGCTTGCGTGCGCGGAACATGTACGGCAGGTAGTCGCCGCCCGAGCCGGCCATCTCGTTGACGATCATGACCTTCGGACCCCAGATGCCGGCCGAGGGACTGGTGAACGGCACGCGGTCGCCGGCGACGTTGTTGAAGTAGCCGTCGAAGGTGCGCTGCATGACCTCGATCATGTAGTCGGCCGCCGACCCGCCGCCGTTGTAGCGCTCGTCCACCACCACGCCTTCGCGGTCCTGCTGCGCGAAGTAGTAGCGGTTGAAGCTCGTGTAGCCCGGCATGCCGGTGTTGGGCACGTACACGTACGCGAGTCGGCCGCCCGAGAGCTGGTCCACGCGCCGCCGGTTCGACTCGACCCAGGCACGGGTGCGCAGAGTCTGTTCGCTCGCCACCGGCACCACGGTCACGGTGCGTGCGCCCTCGAGCGACGGTCGGTCGTGGACGGTGAGCACGGTCTGCTTGTTCGCGGTGCCGTCGAGCAGTCGGTACGGGTTGTCGTCCCCGCGCAACTCCTCGCCATTGATCGCGAGCAGCCAGTCGCCCGCCGATACGCGCAGCCCCGGCGCGGCGAGCGGCGCCTTGAGCTCGGGGTTCCAGCGCTCGTTGTCGTAGATGCGCGCGATGCGCCAACGCCCCGACTCCACCACGAGGTCGGCGCCCAACAACCCGACGTTCGTGGACGGCATCTCGGGCAGGTCGCCGCCACGCACGTACGAGTGGCCGGTCGCCGTCTCGGCGCCCATGCGGTCGAGCAGCTCGTTCAGGTCGGCGCGATGCCGCACGTACGGCAGCAGCTTCCCGTAGTGCTCGCGCATGCGCGGCCAGTCGGTGCCGTGCAGGTTGGGCACGTAGTAGTAGTCGCGCTGCGTGCGCCAGCCCTCGTGGAAGATCTGGCGGAACTCGGCCACCGGCTCGAGCCACATGCGGAGCGAGTAGGGGAGCTTGCCCGAGCCCGCGGTGGGCGGGGTCTTGTCGGCGTCCACGAGGTACAGGGTGGGCGGTGCGGACGGCGCGCCCGCGGCGGGCGGGCCACCGGGGCCACCGCCCGGTGCGGCGACGCGCCACACCAGCTTGCGACCGTCGGCGCTCACCGCGTAGCTCGCGACGTCGTTCGCGAACACCGCTGCCTTGCGGTCCGCGACCTTGTAGCGGTGCAGCGTGGACGCGGGCGCGGGGCCACCGCGCGCGGCCTCGGCGCCCGCCGGCAACTCGAGCACGAACACGGTGCCGGCCACGCCGGCCTGCAGACCGGTGTAGGCGCGCGTCGGCAGACCCGGGGCGGCCACGATGCGCGCGCCGATGCCGTCGGGATCGATCCGCACGGGCGGCGTGCCGGGAGCTGCGTCCTTCGCGCCTGGGCCCGCACCCGCACCCGCACCCGCACCCGGCTTGGCACCCTTCGCGTCACCCTTGGCCTCACCCTTCGCTTCGCCCTTCTCGCCCGTGGCCACGCCGGCGTCCTCGTCGCTCTCGGGTGGGAACGGAGTCGCGCCGTCCTTCGCGAGCACGACCGCGTAGAGCGCGAAGGTCTCCTCGCGGTCGTACGACGTCATGTCGAGCCACTGCGACCGGAGGCCGTAGTCGGTCGAGCCGAGGAACCAGAGCAGCTTGCCGCCCGCGTCCCACACCGGATGCACGGCGTCGGCCATGCCGTCGGTGACCTGGTGCGTCGCGCCGCTGACCACGTCGGCCACCATGATGGCGCGGTAGAGCGTGTTGAGGTGCGCCGACCACGCGACCCAGCGCGAGTCGGGGCTCCACGACGGGTGCATGGTGCGCGTCGGCACCATCCACGGGTCGCGCCCGATGCGGCGCGCCTGGCCCGTGGCGACCTCGACCACCCACAGGTTGAGGTTCGTGTCGGTGTAGAGCAGGCGCTTGGAGTCCGGCGACCACGTGGTGCCGTAGGCGCGCCCCGGGTTCGGCACGTCGAGCGTGCGCGCGGGCTGCGTGCCCTCGGCCGACTCGATGCGCAGACGGGACTCGCCCGGGGTGTCGCGTCCCGGCTCGGGCGCGTCGCTCCAGTACGCGATCCACCGACCATCGGGCGACCACGCCGGTTCGCGTTCGGCCGAGCCCGACGAGCGCGTGAGGTTGCGCACGTCGCCCTTGTCGGCGGGGATCGTGAACACCTCGCCGCGCGCCTCCACGAGCACGCGCTTGCCCGTGGGCGAGAGCGACAGGTTCGTGAGCCGTGCGCTCACGTCCTCCCAGCGCGGCATCATCCACGGGAAGTCGCCCGTCGCGCGGATGGACAGCGTGCGCACCGTGCCGGTCGCGGGATCGAGCTCGTGCAGCGCACCCGCGCGCTCGAACACGACCGTGCCCGCCGCCGCATCCACCGACTTCACGTCGTCGTCGGTGAAGCGCGTGTGCTGGCGCAGGTCCTTGCCCTGCGCATCGCACGACCACAGGTTCGCGACGCCGTCGCGGTCGCTGATGAACACGACGCGGTCCCCGAGCCACACGGGCTCCATGTCCTTGGAGCCGTCCCACGCCGGGGTGACGGTCGCGAGCGTGGCGAGGTCGGTGATCCACACCGGCCGGTTCTGTCCGCCGCGGTAGTTGCGGCGCTCCTCGTCCCAGGAGTTGTTGAGCCGGAACGCGACGCGCTTGCCGTCCGGCGAGAGGCGGCCCTGGAAGGCGCGCGCGAGTGCGAGCGGCGTCTCGGGGCCACCGGTGGCGGGCACGGTCCAGAAGCGCGGGGCCGCGGTCGGGGCCCACGTGGCGCGGCCCGAGGCGAACAGCACCGACTTGCCGTCGGGCGTCCAGCCCTGCACCTCGTCGTCGCCCGGGTGCCACGTGAGGCGGCGCGGTTCACCGCCCTCGGTGGGCACCACGTACACGTCGCCGTTGCCGGCGTACTGCGCCGTGAACGCGATCCAGCGTCCGTCGGGCGAGAACCGCGGTCGGCGCTCCTGTCCGGGCGAACTGGTGAGGCGGCGTGCGTCGCCTCCCGCGCGCGGCACGACCCACAGATCCTGCGCGTACGCGAACGCGATGTGCGTGGCGCTCACCGTGGGGGAGCGGAGCATGAGCGTGGCGCCCTCGGGCGCGCTCGCGTGCGCCGCGAATGGGAAGGCGAACAGTGCAGCGAGCAGCAGCGATGCGACGAGTCGTGCGGACATGGCGTGCTCTCCGGGGTGCGGGCAGCGGGACGGGGGCAGCCTACCCCGAGCCGTCGCCGGGCGTGAACGCGGCGCGTGGTCGTGCGACCTGCGCGGTCGGGGGTGCGACGAGCGCGTTCTGCACGATGCCGGGGCCTCGACCGCGCGCGGGGCGGGGGCAGGCTTGGGAGGGGCGGGGACGGCTGATAACCTTGAGGGATGGACGCCCCCCTTCGTCTCCTGCTCGTGCGGCATGGCGAGAGCGAGAGCAACGCCGGCGAGGTCAGCGAGGATGCCGCTTCGGCCGCGCTCACCGCGCTCGGAGTCCGGCAGGCGCGTGCGTTCGCCGATGGGCTCGACGCGTCACCGGCGCGGTTCGTGGTCTCGCCCTACCGGCGCGCGCGCGAGACCGCGGCGGCCGCGATCGCCCGCTTCCCGGGCGTGCCGGTCGAGACCTGGCCGGTGCAGGAGTTCACGTTCCTCTCGCCCGCGCAGTACCGCGGCACCACCGTGGCCACGCGCAAGCCCGCGGCCGAGGCGTACTGGACCGCGGCCGACCCTCACGCGGTGACCGGTGAGGGTGCCGAGTCGTTCGCCGCCTTCCTGGCGCGCGTGCGCGAGACGCGGACGCGACTCGAGTCGGCCGCGACCGGGCCGATCGTCGTGTTCTCGCACAAGAAGTTCCTCAACGCGTTGCTGTGGACGTGGCTCGCGGGCGACCCGTCGCCGAGTTCGAGCCGTATGCGGCGCTACCGCGAGTTCGACCACGCCATGCCGTTCGTCAACGCCGGCTGCGTGGAGGTGCGAGTGGACGCGGGTGGGGCGTGGGTGGGCGCGATCTCGGTCGCGCACCTGGAGGGCCTGCCCGCGTGAACCGCATCGGCTACGTCCTCAAGGTGTACCCACGCCTGTCGCAGACGTTCGTGGTGAACGAGCTGCGAGCCCACGAGGCCGCGGGCCTGCCGCTCGTGGTGTTCTCGCTGCGGCGGCCCAAGGACTCCGACCGTGCCGTGGTCGAGCCGCCGCTCGCCGCCGAGGTGGTGCAGCTCGAGGGCCCCGACTCGGAACTGCCTGCGCAGCTGGCGCGCGCCGCGCGCGAGCGCGGCATCACGCACCTGCACGCGCACTTCGCCAAGCTCGCCACGCGCGTCGCGCGCGAGGCGGCGCGCACGCTGGGCGTGCCGTACTCGTTCACCGCGCACGCCCGCGACATCTTCGAGCAGTCGGTGGACCCGGCCGCACTCGCCGAACGCATCCGCGAGGCGAGCGCGGTGGTCACGGTGAGTCGCTTCAACGTGGAGTTCCTCGAACGCTCCTACGGGCGGCGGGCCGCACTGGTGTACAACGGCCTGCCGCTCGAGGCGTTCCCGTACGACTCCCCCGCGACGCGTGCGCCCGTCGTGCTGGCGGTGGGGCGTCTGATCGAGAAGAAGGGCTTCCTCGACCTCATGGACGCGGCCGCGATCCTCGCACGCGAAGGCGTGGCGTTCCGCTGCGACGTGGTGGGCGAGGGCGAGCAGCGCGACGAGATCGTGGCGCGCATCGCGCAGCACGGCCTGCAGGACCATGTCCGGTTGCTGGGCGCGCGATCGCCCGAGCAGGTGAAGGGGCACATGCGCGAGGCCGCGGTGCTCGCGGTCCCGTGCGTGATCGCCGCCGACGGCGACCGTGACGGGCTGCCGACCGTGATGCTGGAGGCGATGGCGCTGGGCACCCCGTGCGTGGGCACCGACGTGACCGGGATCCCCGAGGCGCTCACCGACGACGTGACCGGGTTGGGCGTGCCGCAGCGCGATCCCGCCGCGCTCGCCGCGGCCCTTCGGCGTCTGCTCGCCGACGGTGCGCTGCGCGTACGACTGGCCGAGGGTGCGCGCGCGCTCATCGAGCGTCGGTTCTCGAGTGCCGCGAACACCCGTCGCTTGCGCGCGCTGTGGGGCGCGGAACCGGTGCGCGTGCTGTTCCGCGTGTACAACCGGCGCGGGCTGGGGCACTGGATGCGCGGGCTCAACATCGCGCGCGAGATCCTGGCACTCGAGCCGCGCACCGAGGTGCGGTTCTTCACGCGCTCGGCGCCGCCGTTCCCGCTGGACGACCCGCGCATCGTGCAGCACACCGCCTCGGACCCCGAGGCCATGGACCAACTGCCGCCCGAACTGGCGGGGTTCGCGCCCGACGTGATCGTGGACGACACCATGCCGCCGTCGGCGCTCACGCACGAGGGCGCGCGTCATGCGTTCGTGATGCGGCGGTGCGCCGAGGAGCGTCAGCGCCAGGTGTTCGCGCATCCGTCGCTCGCGGGGATGGATGCGATCGTGGTGCCGCACACGCCCGACGAGTTCGGCTACGACCTGCCCGCGGCGCTCGTCGAGCGCACGACGTTCGTGGGCCCCATCGCGCGCCGCGCCTCGGACGAGCGCATGGCGGCCCTGCGTGCGCGGCTCGGGATCGCACCCGACGGCTTCTGCCTGCTGTCCACCCCCGGGGGCGGCGGGTTCGCGGACGACGTCGAACGTTTCGTGGAGGTGGCGCGCCGCGTCCACGCGCGACTCGTGGGCCGACTGCGCGGGTTCCGTCACGTGCTCGTGCTCGGTCCCAACGCCACGTTGGCGGTGGAACCCGTGGACGGCGACATGGTGGTGCTCGCCTCGGACCCCGAGATGGCGAGCCTGATCGGCACCGCCGACGCGGTGATCTCGGCCGGTGGCTACAACAGCGTGAGCGAGATCCGGCTCGAGCGCCGTCCGGCGTTCTTCCTGCCCGGCAACCGCACGCACGACGACCAGCGCCAGCGCGTCGAGGACCTGGCCGAGCGCGGCTTCGCCGAGGTGCTCGACGCCTACGCGCCCGACGACGCGGCCGCGCGCATCGCGGCGGCGTGTCTGGACCCCGCGCGCCTCGCGGCGATGCGCGAGGCCTACGCGCGCGACACGTTCACGACCGGCAACCGTCGGGCCGCCGAGGTGGTGCTGGCGTGCGCGAGACGCTGAACGACCGCATCGCCGCCACGGGCGCGGCGCTCACCGAACATCTCGCCGGCGAGTGGACGCCGCGCCTGCTCGAGTCGTCGCCCGACGGTCGCGCGGTGGTGGAGTGGGTACAGGGCGCGCGCGTGCTCGTGGCCAAGCTGCGCACCGACGGCGAGGGCGAGCGCCAGCACGCGCTACTGGCCGCGTTGTCGGCGATCGGGGCCCCCACGCTGCGCGTGCCGACCCCGGTGGCGTGGCTCGCGGGCCCGCGCGCACTCGTGATGGCGCGCGTCCCCGGTTCCCCGTGCCGCACGCTCGACCCCGGCGACCCGGCGAGCGCGCCGGTGCTCGAGCGCATCGGGCGCGCGCTCGCCGAGTTGCACGCCAGCAATGTGGTGCCGGGCCCCGTCAAGTCCATGGCCGACCACGTCGCCGATCTCATGCGCCCCGCCCCCGCGGAACTCGCGCGCGCCCTACCCGCGCAGGCCGAGCGCATCCGTGCCGCGCTCGAGCGACTGCAACGCGAGAGCGCGGCGTGGGGGGCGACCCCGGTCGTCGCCCTGCACCGCGACTACCAGTTGCGTCAGTTGTTCGACGACGGCACGCACATCCACGTGCTCGACTGGGACGACGCTGCGAGCGGGGACCCGGCGTTCGACGTGGGCTACCTGACCGCCTACCTGCGCTCGCACCACGCCGAGGCCGCCGCGGAGCGCGGCATCGCCGCCTTCCTGAACGGCTACCGCCCCGACGACGCCCTCGCGTCGCGGGTGCCGACGTACGAACGCTTCAACGCACTGCGTCGCGCGTGCCGACGCTTCCGTTTGCGGGACGACGGGTGGGAGCAGGAACTGGATCGGATGCTGGCGAGGCTGGACAACTAGGGTTGTGCGGCGATTGTTGTGCGGCGAAGATTGTTGATGCCGACGACAGCCCCCCGAGCGACGTCCTAAGTCCTTGTCCCGATCGTCCGAGACCATCCGGAAATGCCCTGCGGGAGCCCTCCAAAGGGCCTTCAACAATCTTCGCCGCACTAGGGGGGGATAGTGGATGGGTAGTTTCTTCCGGATTGGACCCTATGATAATGTGCTCGCACACCAATTCCGCTGGTGCCGCCACCAAGGGGTACCGATACTGCGCACTGTAGGTGGTGGACCCCGTTGAGTGCGATACAGCGAGCGGGGTGTGGCACCCGATGTCTTCTGGGATTACGGCCATAAGTCGCTATCCCCGAGTGGTTTGGCAGGAGGGGGGAGGGTTCCCCGAGTCGGGTTGAGAGGATGGCTCAACCGGGCTCCGAGCCGTACCCCCCGTCTTGCCTGGTGATCCGATCGCTTCCCGATGGCGCCCCACGGCACCCGTCCAGGTGCGTGGGGAATCCCCCGACGCCAACGGGTGCTCTTCGCGAGAGCGGTGGGTCGCCTCGAGGCGCGCGGTGGTGGACGCCCCGTGCGGAAGCGTAAGGCCCCCGTCGGTCCCCCGACGGGGGCCTTCGCGCGTTCCAGGGGCCACCCTTGAGCCTCGCGCAGCCCTCGGATCGCTCGCGGCCCCTGGGCGCAGGCAGGCCGGACGGGGGCTTTCTTCCTGGCGCGTGGTGGTCCCGTCGAGTCCATTCCGGACGCACTGTGAGTAGGTCCAATTCGACTAAAGTGGACCTTACAGCAATAGCCCATTATGACATATGATGGTGCCAGTTGAGTCGCGTCGCGTGTCCCGGCGACCAGGCATCCCGGGGCCGCGAAGCGGAGGCTGCGATGGGAGCCCCCTGATCGCTTCCGGTTGCCCGGCACCGTTGTGGGAAACGGTCCGGGGAGAGACTTCCGGCGGGCGACCCTTCGCGAATCCGTAGGCGTGAGCGGTTCCACTCCTTCACTGCTCCCCTGCGATACGGGTCCCGGTGCCATTCGGCGCCGGGACCTTCTTCATGCCCCCACCCGTGGCGGTGACCGACCGACTGCCGCATCATGCGGGTCGCATGGAGACCGTTCTCATCCCACCCTCGGGGCGCTTCGACCCCGCCTCGCGCACGCTCGCGCTCGATCCGCGCGATCCGGCGTTCGTGGCCGACCCCTACGCCACGTACGCCGCGCTGCACGAGGTCGCGCCGGTCTTCCTGTGGCGCGAGTACGGGCACTGGTGCTTCGCGGGGCACGAGCGGGTCTCGGCGCTGTTGCGCGACCGGCGGCTCGGGCGTCAGTTGCTGCACCGCATGACGCGCGCCGAACTCGGCTGGCCCGAGCCGCCCGCGCACCTCGCGCCGTTCACCGCCTACGAGCGGCATGCGCTCCTCGAACTCGAGCCGCCCGAGCACACGCGCATGCGCACGCTCGTGAACCGCCCGTTCCTGTCGCGCGTGGACGAGTCGCTGCGTCCGCGCCTCGCGGCGATCGCGCACGGGCTCATCGATCGCTTCGCCATGCAGGGGCGCGTCGAACTGCTCTCGGCCTACGCCACGCCGCTGCCGGTCACGGTCATCTGCGAGTTGTTCGGGGTGCCGGTCGAGCACGCCGAGCGCCTGCTCGCGTGGTCGCACGACATCGTGGCCATGTACCAGGCGCGGCGCGACGAGGGCGTCGAGCATCGCGCCGCGCAGGCGGTGCGCGAGTTCGCCGCGTTCGTGCGGGCCCGCTTCGCTGAGCGCGCCGACTCGCCGGGGGCCGACCTGCTCACGGCGCTGCTCGAGAGCGAGTCCGACGGCGACCGGTTGAGCGACGACGAACGCGTCTCGACCGCCATGCTGTTCCTCATCGCCGGGCACGAGGCCACGGTGCACGCGATCGCCAACGGCACGCTCGCGCTCCTCTCGCACGAGGTCGACCCCGCGGTCGCGTTCGCCGATGCGGCCGCCACCGCGCGCACGGTCGAGGAGGTGCTGCGCTTCGACACGCCGCTGCACCTGTTCACGCGCTGGGTGCTCGAGCCCTGCACGATCGACGGGGTGTCGTTCGCAGCCGGCGACAAGGTGGGACTGCTCCTGGGCGCCGCCGACCGCGACCCGGCGCGCTTCCCCGAACCCGGTGCGTTCCGCGTGGAGCGCTCGCCGTGTCCGCACCTGTCGTTCGGTGGCGGCATCCACTTCTGCGTCGGGGCTCCGCTCGCACGGCTCGAACTGCAGGTCGCGCTGCCGGCGCTGTTCGAGCGCCTGCCCGGACTCGCGCTCGCGGCCCCGCCCCGCTGGCGCGACAGCTACCACTTCCGCGGACTGGAAGCGCTCGAACTGCGCTGGTGAGCGATCCCGCGCGAGGCGTCGCTCCGACGCGCTCGCGGCCGAGCGTCGCACCCATCGCTCGCCTTGGAACGCACGCCGAGCGCTCCGTCGGCACCCGACGTGGTGGCGGTGGGGACAGGTCCGGGCGTCGTCGCCGGGGTACGCGATGGGCCCCGCGGCGCACCCCTCGTTCGCCTTCGAACGCACGCCGAGCGCTCCGTCGGCACCCGACGTGGTGGCGGTGGGGACAGGTCCGGGTGTCGTCGCCGGGGTACGCGCTGGGCCCCAGGGCGCACGCAAGGGGTGATGTGGGTGGGCGCTCGGCGGATCGATGCACACAGCGCACCATGCCGGTCCGCGACGTGCGCGAGACCGCGGCCGGTCGGGTGTTCAGGTCGTCCCGACGAGCGCGGCGTCGTGCGTCGCGGGTACGAACCGCAGCGCGCCCCCGCCCGCACGCGTGAGCACGTTGCGGAGCGTGTCCTCCGACATCACCAGCCCGCCCTCCGCGATCCACGCCGCCGGGTCGCACGGCCGCGCGTGCGCGAACGCGAGGTCCGCTCGCTCGGCCACGTACAGCAGTTCCGAGGCCGCGTTGACTCGTGGGGTGGGGGCCGAACGATGGTGGTCGGCGACCGCGGCGCACGAGCCCGGCTCCAGCCCCCAGCGCAGCATCGCGAGCCCGCCGAGCGGCTCGTGCAGGTCGCGGAGCATGCGGCGCAGGATCGGGTAAGGGAGCGCCGCGGTGCCACGGGCGCGTCGGCGGTGCTCGGAGACGGCGTCGAACAGCACCAACTTGCCCGAGTCGTGCAGCAGTCCGAGCAGGTAGGCCGACTCGGGTTCGAGTCCGAACGCGGGCGCCAGCGCACGCGAGAGTGCTGCGGTGCGCGTCAGGTGCAGCCAGACCTGCGCCGTCATCGCTTCACACGCCCCGCCGGGGCGGCACAGCGTCCACTGCAGCGTGTGGCGCAGGATGACCGACTCCGCACCCGCGCTGCCCGTGCGGTGCAGGGCCTCGCGCAGCGACTCCACGGTGGTGTCGCTGACGCGGTACCACGCCGAGTTCGCGAGCTTGAGCAGGCCCTCGGCGAGCGAAGGGTCGCGCTCGAACGCCTCGGCCACGTCCTGCAGGTTGGCGAGCGGGTCGCGCGCCAGCGACATGGCGCGCTTGGCGGCGGTCGGGATGGGGCGGATCGAGGACTCCTCGGCGCGCACCACGCGGTCGAGCAGCGCGCGCACCTCCAGCGCGCACGACTCGCCTCGCACCTGCGCCGCGATGCGGTTGGCGCGCGTGGCGAGCTGGTCGCGCAACTCGACGCGGAGGGCTTCGCGTGCGGCCGCACGCAGCGCGTCGTCGTCCACGGGGTCGGGCACCGGCGGCATGAACGCGCTCTCGGGGCTCGGGCGAGGCGCGGGCACCGCCGCCACCTCGGGGGCCGTCACGATGCGGGGGCGACGGAACCTGCGCTTGAGCCAGGCGAGCATGAGTGGGGCTCCGGGGGCCGGGGGCGCCGGATGTGGCGCCGGGTGCGGGGAGTCTCGGTCGCTTCGCCGCGTACCTGAAGGGGTCTTGTGGACACGGGCCCGCTGTACCGCCCGGCTGGACGCCTGTTCGGGCGGCTCGCTACGCTGACCGTCCGCGCCGCCCGCCACAGAACGGCCCCTACCGCGTCCCGAGATCCCTCGATGATCCGCAAGCTCGCCATCGGACTGTTCCTGCTCATCACGCTGGCCATCGCCGTCGTCATCGGTCTCGCGCTGCTGCAGCCGAACGACTACCGCGTCGAGCGCGGCGAGGTGGTGCGCGCCGCACCCGCCGTGGTGCACGGGCTGGTGAACGACCTGCACCGCTTCCCCGAGTGGTCGCCGTGGCAGCAACTCGACCCCCGCATGCGCGTCGAGCACTCGGGCGCGCCCGCAGGCGTGGGCGCCTCGTACCACTGGGTCGGGAACGACCAGGTGGGTGAGGGGCGCATGACCATCCGCTCCAGCGTTCCCGACCGCGAGGTCGTGATGGACCTCGAGTTCCTCAAGCCGTTCGAGTCCACGAGCGAGCTCACGTTCACGTTCGTACCCGTGCGCGGGGGCACGCGCGTCGTGTGGGCCATGGCGGGCACCAACAACTTCATGGGCAAGGCCATGTCGGTGTTCATGAGCATGGACCGTGCGATCGGCAGCGACTTCGAGCGCGGGCTGGCGCGCCTCAAGGCCGTCGCCGAGCGCACCCCGGCGCCCGTGGACACGACCGCGGTCCCGCCCACGATCGCGGCCGCGCCCGCCGAGGACAGTACCGAAGCGCTGCTCGACACGCCCGCGCACTGAGGCCGAGCACCGCCCCCGGGGCCGTTGTGCGGCTCGCGCGGGCCGCGCTATGCTCCACCGTCGCCGCACGGGCCGCGCGGCCCTCACGAACGAACCCCTTTCCGACCGGAATCGAGCCATGGGACGCATCTTCGAGACCCGCAAAGCCACGATGTTCGCGCGCTGGGACCGCATGTCCAAGATGTTCTCGCGCATCGGCAAGGAGATCACGATCGCGGTGAAGAAGGGCGGTCCGAGCGTGGACTCGAACCCCGCCCTCAAGCGCGTCATCCAGAACGCGCGCGCCGCGAACATGCCGAAGGAGAAGGTCGAGAACGCCATCAAGAAGGCGTCCGGCCACGACACGGCGGGCTACGAGGAGATCCTGTACGAGGGCTACGGCCCGCACGGCATCGCCATCCTGGTCGAGTGCGCCACCGACAACATCGTGCGCACCGTCGGCAACATCCGCCACCACTTCAACAAGGGCGGCGGCAACATGGGCAACACCGGTAGCGTCGCGTTCCAGTTCAAGCGTATGGGTGTGTTCCGCTTGAACCCCGCGGGGCTCGACGCCGAGTCGCTCGAACTCGAACTCATCGACCACGGGCTCGAGGAGATGGGCGAGTCCGCGGGCGAGAAGGGCGAGCCGCAGTTGCTCCTGCGCTGCGCCTTCAACGACTTCGGTCACCTCGCCAAGGCGCTCGAGGATCGCAAGATCGTGCCGATCTCGTCGGAGCTCGAGTACATCCCGGGCACGCCCATGGAGCTGCCCGAGGACAAGGCGAAGGAGGTGCTCAAGCTGGTGGACATGCTCGAGCAGGACGACGACGTCCAGAAGGTCTTCCACAACCTCGTCTGATCGCCGCTTCCGATCCACGCGAAGGCCGTTGCGTGCAGGCACGCACCGGCCTTCGCATGCGCGGGGCTGGCGTCAGTGCAGCAGCACGAGGCGCTGCGTGCGCGAGCCCGCACCTGCGGTGCTGAGGCGCACGAAGTACAGCCCCGGGGCCGCACGTCGGCGGTCGCTGCCGTGTCCGTCCCACGCGACCGCGTGCGTGCCCGCGGCGAACGCGCCCTCGCTGAGCGTGCGCACGCGCCGGCCCGCCGCATCGAGCACCTCGAGCCGCACCGTACCGGGGGAGGCGAGCGTGAAGCGCAGCGCGCAGCCGTCGCGGGCGGGGTTCGGGTGCACGGGGGCGAGCGTCATGGCCGGCGGCGGGTCCGTCACCCCGAGTCCGTTGAGGGGTTCGAGCAGGTGCTGCGACACCACGGTGTTGACCGCGGCGCGCAGCTGCGCGCGGTTCCAGCGGTAGGGGCGACCCGACAGGAACGCGAAGCGCCCACCCGTGGGTCGCAGGCCCGCGCCCGCAGGGGGACGGCGCACCACGCCGAGCCCGCGCTGCGGCGAGAAGCCGGCGGTGGTCTTCCACAGCAGGTCGGTGTCGGGGCGCGTCCGCACGGTGTCGAGCACCGCGTTCAGGCTCTGCGTGCCGGTGCGCGACAGGCTCGCGAGGCCCGGTCGCGTCGCGAGGCAGTCGGTGAACGTCACCCCGCTCTGCGCGACCGTCACGCCGAGGTAGGTGCGCAGCGAGTCGGTGAGGAACTGGTCGCCCTGCCGGGTCATGAGCAGCACGTTCCCGCCGGCGCGCAGGTAGGACAGGATCGGGGTCTGGATCCACGAGTCGAGGTCGCCGTTGAAGTCGTTGCCGACCCAGATCACCGTGCGATAGCGGCCCAGGACGCTCGGCGGCACCGCTCCGCGTCCGAGCGGCGCGGGTAGCGTGGCCGGGTAGCCGGCCGCGGGCGCGGGGAAGTGGTCCCAGAAGTCCACCGAGTAGTCGCCCTGCAGCGCGCGCTCGTTGTAGGCGGCCACGATCTCGGTGCCGTAGGTGGCCCAGTCCACGCCGTTCACCACCAGCACCGAGCGGTCGAACGCCGGGTCCTCCACGGTGCGCTCGATCTGGCGCAGGATCCACTCGTCGGGGTCCACCTCGAGGTCGGTGGGGCGGGCGTCCACGAGCAACGTGAAGACCTGCGAGGCGAGCGAGTCCTGCACCACGAGGTCGCGCGGGCCCGCCTCGGTGTGCACCCGGATGCGCACCGGCATGTGGAACAACTGCCAGCCCTGACGCTGCTCGAGCGTCAGCGTGACCGCATGTCCGCCGGGGGCCGGTGCCGACGACCAGCTCGCGCGGTAGATGGGGTGGTACTCGCCGTATACCCACTGCTGGAAGAACGCGCCCAGGTCGAGTCCCGACTCGGCCTCGCACACCGCACGCAGGTCGGCGGTCGCGGCGGTGCCGTAGGCGTGCGCGTTGCCGTAGGCGCGCAGGGCGCGGAAGAACGTGCTGTCGCCGAGCACGCCCCGCAGCATGTGCAGCACCCACGAGCCCTTGTCGTACGACAGGTTCGAGTCGAAGATCCGCGACACGTCGCGGTCGTCGGGTACCCACACCGACCCGGGCCCGTAGTGCTTGTTGGCCGCGAGGTCGGCGCGATAGGCGGCCGGGCCGCCGACGGACTCGGCCCACAGCGCCTCGGAGTAGGTGGCGAAACCCTCGTTGAGCCAGATCTCGTGGAAGTCGCGGCAGGTGACCCAGTCGCCCCACCACTGGTGCGCCAACTCGTGCGCGACCACGAACTCCGAGAACGAGCCCATGCTGGAGCAGGTCTGGTGCTCCATGCCGCCCCCGAACACGAACTCGGCGTGGCCGTACTTCTCGGTGAGGAACGGGTAGGGGCCGAAGCGCTCGGTGAACGCACCCAGCATGGTGCGCACCTTGGCCTGGACGGCGGCCACGACCGGCACGCTCTCGGGGAAGTTGTAGAACTCGAGCCGCATCGAGTCGGTGGGCGAGTGCCGGAACCAGTCGAGCGTGGTGGTGTAGGGGTAGCTCGCGATCGAGACGAGGTACGTGGTGATCGGGTACGACTCGCGCCAGCGCGTCACCGAGGTGAGCCCATCGTCCACCGCCGACAGGCGCGTCCCGTTCGAGGCGGTGACCATCCCCGTGGGCAGCGTGAAGCGCACGTACAACGAGTCGGCCTTGTCCTCGGGCAGGTCCTTGCACGGCCACCACGAGCGCGCCCCGTAGGGTTCGGACAGGCTCCACACGAGCGGCCGGCCGTTGGCGGTGCGGAACCCGAACGAACCCGCGACCGGCGTGCCGTGGTAGGTGATGCGCACGTCCATGGTCTCGCCCGTGGCGTAGCTGCGATCGAGCAGCACGCTCACCACGTCGGCGGTGCGCGTCCAGCCCACCGCGACGCCGCCCGCGGTGATGCCATCCACGGTCATGTTGGCGAGCAGGTCGAGGTCGAGCGTGCCGAGCGGTCCGGCGACCACGTCCGCCTGCACGCGCACCGTGCCCGAGACGTTCGAGGTGGCGGGCGTGAAGGTGAGGTCGAGTGCGTAGCCGCGCACGTCGTAGGCGGACTGGTTCGCGGTCGCGGCGGCCTGTCGCGCCCGACTGCGGGCGAGCCCGTGCGCCTTCCACGCGGCGAGGTACGGCGCGACGTCGGTCTCGTCGCGCCACTCGGCGGGCCCCTCGGGGGTGGGCGGGAACAGGATGGGCGCGGCCGGCGCGGGGCCCGCGCCGATCGCGAGCGCGAACAGCACGGGGACGATGCGGCGGAGCCAGGGGCGCGGTGCGTTCATGGGGCCTCGGGGGGGCGCGTGGGACCACGAGCCTAGCACCCGCCTCCAGTGCCCCCAACGCCCGAATGCGCGCCGGCCCGCCCCCGTTGAAGGGGGGGCGGGCCGGGCCGGGGCGTCGCGCCGACTCAGCGCGGTGCCGACTTGTCGGGATGGCGCGGTGCGGGCGGGACCGGACGCGGCTCGCGTGCGATCGCCTCGAGCAGCAGGCGCACCGTGGCGTCCAACTGCGCGTCCTCGCCGTTCGCGGTCGCGACCGGCAGGTTGTCCACCACCACGTCGGGGATCACGCCCACACCCTCGATGAGCCATTCGCCCTCGGGGCCGTACACGCCGGTCTCGGCCGCGGTCGCGATTCCGCGGTCCACGAGCCAGTTGTCCTGCGACAACCAGATCTCGCCGCCCCATGTGCGCGTGCCCACCACGCGACCGAGGCCCAGACGGCGGAAGCCCTCGGCGAACGCCTCGCCGTCCGAGAGCGTGGTCGCGTCCACGATCACGGCCATGTGGCCGCGGAACGCGAACGGCATGTTCGCCACCGGTTCGCCGGTGCGCGGCTGCCACCACATCCACGCCTTGCGCAGCAGCTTGCCGAGGATCCACGCGTCGATGTTGCCGCCCCGGTTGCCGCGCAGGTCGATCACGAGCCCGTCGCGGTCGTGCACGGGGAAGTAGTCGCGGTGCCACTGCGCCATGTCGGGTGCGCCCATGGCGCGCAGGTGCACGTACCCGACGCGACCCGCCGACAGCGAGTCGGTGCGCAGGCGGCGGGTCCACTCCCATTCCGTGTAGCGCAGGTCGGTCTCGCGTGCGGGCGTGACCGGGGTCACGACCACCTCGTGTGCGGGGCTGCCCGCACGCGCCACCGTGAGCAGGACCTGTCGCCCCGCGGTGCCGCGCAGCAGCGCACCCGGATCGGGCACCGAGAGCGCGGGCGCGCCGTTGATGCGCGTCACGACGTCGCCCTCGCGCACGTCCACCTCGGGTGCGAACAATGGCCCGCGTCGTCCCGGCTCGTCGGGGTCGGTGCGGAAGCGGTGCGCCACGCGCCAGCCACCGGCCGCATCGTCCCGCACGAAGCGCGCCCCGAGACTGCCGGGCTCGATGGTCTCGGGGCCGCGGCGCAGGTCGCCGCCGTACACGTACATGTGCAGCGTGGAGAGTTCGCCCACCATCTGCTGGAACACGTCGGACATCTCGGCGCGCGAGGTGACGCGCGCGGCGAGCGGGCGGAAGCGCTCGCGGTGCGCATCCCAGTCCACCCCGTGCATGCCGCGGTCGTAGAAGTAGTCGCGCACCAGACGCCACGCCTCGTCGAACATCTGCCGCCACTCCACACGCGGGTCGAACGCGAACGACCAGCCGTCGAGCGGGACGCGCGCCTTCTCCAACTTGGCCGGCGCGCTCAGCCCGCCGTCGAACACGTGGAGCGCGTCGCCCTTGCGCACGAGCAGCTTGCGGCCGTCGGCCGAGACCTCGTACGACTCGACGTCGGCGAGCAAGGTGGCGGGCGGCTCGGCGCGGCGCGCGATCTCGTACGCCATGAGCGCGGGCTTGGCGTCCACCGCCGCCTCGGTCTCGAGCCAGTACAGCCGCTTACCGTCGGTCGTGAGCCCGCGGCGGTTGCCGTGGCCGGCGGGGACCTCGACGAGGCGCTCGGCGAGTCCGTCGAACTCGATCGTCACGGGGGCCGTCGCGGTGCCGCTCTTGCTGCCCGTGCCGGCCTTGTCGTCCTTCGCGGCCTTGTCGCCCGTGCCCTGCAACTCGTCGCCCTTCGCCCACGGCGAGCGCAGGCCGCGGCGCAGTGCGAGCCCGTAGGCGCGCGTCGGCTCGTCGAAGAACGGGTCGGGTTGGCGCGAGCCCCAGATGCTGCGCACCACGCTCTCGAACCGGCGGTCGGAGAGGAACCACAGCCACTGCCCGTCGGGGCTCCACGCCGGACTGAAGCTGTCCCAGCGGTCGCTCGTGACGGTGCGCCCGATGCGGTCGCGCGTGTCGTACACGACCACCTGCGACAGCAGGTTCGCGGCCGGTCGCACGTACGCGAGCCAGCGCGAGTCCGGCGACCACGCCAGGTCGCGCGGGTCGTCCCAGCGATCCACCGCGGCGATCCGCTCGTGGCGGCCGGTCGCGACCTCGAGCAGCCAGAGCTCCTGGTCCTTGTTCGTGTGCGCGAGCCAGCGCCCGTCGGGCGAGGGCACGCCGTCGAAGCGCAGCGTGCGGCCGTCGCGCGTCAGTCGCGCGGGCTCGCCGACCCCGTTCGCGGGCAGCGTCCACCACTCGACCTCACCGCTCGCGTCCGACAGCGCGGTGAGGCGCTTGCCGTCGGGCATGAAGCGCGCCTGCCGCCAGCGCACGCCGGCGTCACGCGTCACCTGCACCAGACGACCGTCCTCGACCGGGGCCACGAACACCTGCCCGCGCGCGGTCAATACGACGCGGTCGCCGTCGGGCGAGAGGTGGGCGGCGGTCACCCACTCCATGGGCTTGGTGACCCAGCGTTCGCGCGACTGGTCGAGGTCGGAGGCGAGGCGCACGGGCAGCAGGCGGTCGTCGCCGGTGGTGAGGTCGAGCACGCGCAGGTCGGCGCCGAGCTGGTAGACGACGCGGCCCTGCGACAGCGAGGCGCCGAGCACGTCCCAGCCGCGATGGAACGTGTGCTGGCGCGCACCGCTGCCGTCGGGGGCGACCGACCACACGTTCATGTCGAGCGAGCGATCGCCCACGAAGTACACACGGCCCTGCCACGGCATGGGCGTGCGGCTCGCCGCGCTATCGCCCGCGAGCAGCGGGCGGGCCTCGGCGCGACCGCCGTCCCACGCCCACAGCTGCTGGATCGTGCCGCCTCGGTAGCGGCGCGTGTGGCTGATGTTCGGCTCCTGGCGCGTGAACACGAGTCGGTCCCCGAGCCATGCGCCCTCGGACGCCTGCGCCAGCGGCAGCACGCGCCGCGCGCCGGTCGCGGGCGAGATCGCGAACAACTGGCCGGCGGGCAGGCCCGAGTGGCGACGCGAGGTGAACAGCACCTCGCCCTGCGGCGTCCACCCGCACACGTGCGCGCGCAGGCCGTCCCAGGTGAGGCGCGTGGGCACGCCGCCGGTGATCGGCATGACGTACGCCTCGGTCGGTCCCTCGTAGGTCGCCGAGAACGCGACCCAGCGCCCGTCGGGCGAGATCGCGGGACGCGTCTCCTCGCCGAGGTGCGTGGTGAGCCGCTGGGCGAGCCCGCCCGCGAGCGTGGTCCGCCACAGGTCGCCCTCGGCGGTGAACACCACGGTCTCGCCGTGGAGGGCGGGGAAGCGGTAGTAGCCGAGCGTGCCGACCTCCTCGGCCGCGGCGCGCGGTGCGACGGATGCGGCGACCAAGGCGACGGCGAGCAGCCAGCGGACGAGCGAACGGGGAGTCGTCATGTCGGGGTCCTCGGGGAGTGCGGTGGGAAGTCCCGACTCTCGCACCCCGCGCCACGACGCGCCAGACGCGTCCGCGAACGCGCGACCCCGCCCGGCCAGGGGCCGGACGGGGTCGGGACGACGGTGCTGCGGAGCGCTACTTGCGCGGCTTCGTGGCGCGCCACGCGTCGCGCTCGCGGCGCGCCATGGCCAGCACCTCGGGCGGGATGCGCACGCCCTCCATGGCGGTGGCGAACTCCTCGGCGACCACGCGGAACTGGGCCGAGTTCGCGGCGTTCACCGTGTTCACGCGCAGGCCGCGCTTCTGCATCTCGGCCACCGCGGTGGTGTCCTGCTTCGGCACCTCGACCTCGAGCTTGTGCTCCATGCGCTGGCAGGCGGCCCGCACCTTGGCGCGATCGGCCTCGGACAGCTTGAGCCACGCGGTCTTGGTCATGATGAGCCCGCCCACGAGCGGCGCCATCCCCATGCCGACCATGTTCGGCGTCTGCCGGTACCACTGCAGCGTGAGCCCGAGCAGCGGGGTGGTGGGGTAGGAGTCGATCATGTTGGTCTGCAGACCGGTCATGATGTCGGTGGCCGCGAGCGGGACGGGGTTGAAGCCCTTCGCCTTCCAGATGTTCGACATCTTGTCGTCGCCCGCCCACACGAACATCTTGGTGCGCCGCAGCGCGTCCACGGACTCCACGGGCTGCTTCGTGAAGAAGTACACCCAGCCGCCGTGACCCCACGACAGCAGGATGAAGCCCTTCTCCTCGAGGCGTGCGCGCAGGGTGGGTTCGAGCTTCTCGAGCGTGGCGTACAGCTCGGGGTACGAGGTGAAGAACATCGGGACGTTGAACAGGTTGAACGCCGGGTCGATCGAACCCAGACCCGCGGTGGTGACGGCCGCCGCCTGCAACTGGCCGATGCGCATCTTGCGCACCACATCGGGCTCGTCTCCGGCGACCCCGCCGGGATAGACGCGCAGCGAGACGCGGCCCTGCGTGGCCGTGCTCCACTCCGAACCCATGTCGCGGAGCGCCTTGTCCCAGACGGAGCCCTCGGGCACGAGCGTGGCGAGCTTCACCACCGTGTTCTGGGCGTGCGCGAGGGATGCGCTCAGCGTGAGGGCGAGGAGCAGGGTGGGCAGGGATCGCAGGATGCGGGACATCGGGGCGGTCATCGGTTCTCCTGGGTCGTGGTGGTGTCGGGAGCGGACAACGGGTCCTCGGTCGGGGCGTCGAGGAAGAACTCGTCCTGTCGCGCGAGCAGGGCGCGCGCCTTGCGCTGGAGCACGATGGTCGCGAGGCGCTGCGTGGGGTCGCGGTCGGTGTCGAACGTGAGCGAGCGCTCGAGCAGGCGCACGAACTCGGCGCGGTCCTGCGCCTGCACCGCGAGCGTCTGGGCCACGGTCACGTAAGGCGCGGGCCGCGTGTCGCCGCACAGCTCGACGGCGCGCGCGAAGTGCCGTCGCGCGGACTCCGGCGAGCCGCCCATGCCGGCGGGCAGCGCGTCGAGCACGATGGCGGCGTCGTGGAACGCACCTGCGAGGTAGCGTTCGTCGAGCACGAGTCCGCGCTCGACCAGGGCGCGGATGGCGGACAGGTCGGCGAGCATCTCGGGGCGGTCCTTGCCGAGTGCGATCGCCGAACCCCACGCCGCGGCCGTCCAGTAGAGCGCTGCGAGGTCGCGCCGCTCGAGGCGGGCGGTGGCGCGGTCGGGCGCGAGCGCGAGCGAGTCGGCGATGCCCGGGTGGCGCAGCGCGAGTGCGCGCAGGCCGTAGCCGCGCGCCCGGCGGTAGAGACGGAACGCGCGCTCGTGCAGTTCGGTGGCCCGCGCGTAGTCGGTGTTCACGAGCAGGTCGCCCTCGGACTGCACGAACGCGTACGCGTACTGCGTGTAGCCCTGGCAGAGCGACAGCAGCAGCCCCTCGTGCCGGGGCACGGTGGCGAGCAGCGACTCCATGGTCTTGAGCCCGAACGGCAACGCGTCGCGCACCAACTCGGGGTCGTCCTCGGTCGCGAACACGTCGGTGCCCGAGGTGAGCGAGTTGGCGACGCTGCCGACCGCGAACCGTTTCACCGAGCAGCCGGTGAGGGGCAGGGCGGCGGTCGCCAGCGCGCCCACGAGCAGCAGGCGCAGGGCGAGGACGGTGGGGTTCGGGGACGGCGTCACGGTCGGCCTCCGGGGGCAGCGGTGCGGCGCGCTGTGCGCGCACCGAGCATGAAGGGGTGGACGGCCACGCTAGCGCGGTGCGACCACGCTCGGCAAGCGGTGCGCGTCACCAGCGGATGACGCAGCCGGCCCACGCGAAGCCCGCTCCGAAGGCGGCCAGCACGACGAGGTCGCCGTCACGCACCCGGCCCGCGTCGCGGGCCTCGGTGAGCGCGATCGGGATGCTCGCGGCGGTGGTGTTGCCGTACCGCTCGATGTTCTGGAACACCTTGTCGCCCGGCAGCCCGAGGCGCTCGGCGACCGCATCGCCGATGCGGCGGTTGGCCTGGTGCGGCACCACGAGGCCGACCTCGTCGAGCGTGTGACCGCTCGCGGCCAGCACCTCGTGGATGACCTCGGGGAAGCGCGTGGTGGCGTTCTTGAACACCTGACGGCCGTTCATGCGCGGGAAGTGCCGGCCGGCCGCGAGCATCTCGGGCGTGATGCGGCCGCGCTCGCGCGAGGTCGGCGCCTCGCACCACAACTCGCGCGCCAGCGCGCCCTCGGAGTGCAGCGCCCACGACAGGATGCCGCGCGGGGCCTCGCACGGCTCGACCACCGCGGCCCCGGCGCCGTCACCGAACAGCACCGCCATGTCGCGACCCTCGGTGGACAGGTCGAGCCCGGTGCTCTGCACCTCGGCGCCGATCACGAGCACGCAGCGGTAGCGGCCCATGCGCACGAACGCGTCGGCCACCGACAACCCGTACACGAACCCGCTGCACGCGTTGCGCACGTCGAGCGCGCCCACGGTGCCGAGTCCCAACGCCTGCTGCACGATCACGCCGTTGCCGGGGAACATCCAGTCGGGCGTGGTGGTGGCGAAGATCACGAAGTCCACGTCGGCGGCGGTGCGGCCGGCGTCGGCGAGCGCGCGGCGCGCGGCCTCCACGCCGAGGTCGCTCGAGCCGGTGCCGTCGTCCACGAAGTGCCGCTCGCGGATGCCGGTGCGCTCCACGATCCAGGCGTCACTCGTCTCCATGACCTGCTCGAGGTCGTGGTTGGTGACGATGCGCGGCGGGACGTGGAAGCCGAGGCCGGTGATGCGGGAGTGGATCGGGGGCATGGCGCGCGCTCCGGTGGGGGGCGGGGTGCGCGGATGATGGGGACCGCCGCCGCGCGCCGTCAAACCCCGCGACTCAGCGCCGCAGCAGCCCCAGGTAGGCGGCCACCCACGCGTCGCCCCACAGGTAGGCGACCATCGCGGCCGGGGCGAGGAACGCCCCGAACGGCAGCGCGGTACGCATGTCGCCACGCCGGGACGCCATGAGCACGCCCCCCACGAGCGAGCCGCCGAGCGCGGCGAGCGAGATGGTGACGAACGCACCGACCGGCCCCACGAGGGCCCCGAACATCGCACCCAGCTTCACGTCGCCGCCGCCCATGCCCTCGCGCTTGAGCAGCGTCTCCCACAACCACATGAAGAACCACAGGTAGCCCGCGCCCACCGCCATGCCGAGCAGGGCGTGCCGGGGGCCGGGGCCGAGCAGCGTAGCCGCGACCGCGAGCACGGTGCCGGGCAGCGTGAGGGCGTCGGGCAGCAACTGGAAGTCGAGGTCGATCACGAACAGCGCCACCAGCAGGCAGCCCCACACCAGCACGAGCGGGTACGCCGGCACGGGCCCGAGGTGCCCCCAGGACAGCACCGCCCACGCCGCGCACGACGCCTCGATGAGGGGGTAGCGCACCCCGATGCGCTCGCCGCAGCCCCGGCAGCGGCCGAGCGCCGCCAGCCAGCTCAGGACGGGGACGAGGTCGAGCGGGCCGAGCGTGCGGCCGCAGCGCGTGCAGCGCGAGCGGCCCCGAACCCACGACTCCCCGCGCGGCAGGCGCCACGCCAGCGCCGACACCCCGCTGCCGAGAATCGCCCCGAGCAGGGCGAGGAACGTGCCGATGACCATGTCGAGGGAGTTCGTGCCCGCCACCGTGTGGGTTCCCCTTGAAGTGCGCCGCGCGCGTCCGTCAGTCTGTCGGTCCCGCGTACGTCCCGGAGGTCGTCCGCATGCGCTTCGTCTTGTTCATGGCCGTCGTGTTGAACAGCCTCGACCTGCTGCTCACGTCGGTCGGCATCCACTGGTTCGGCAACCGCGAGGGCAATCCCCTGCTCGCGCCGCTGGCGCACGGGGCCTGGCCGATGTTCGTGCTGCTCAAGGGGGCGTTGATCCCCTTGCTGATGCTCGCACTCTACCGTTCCCGGCGCGAGACGCCAGTCCTCGCCGACGTGGGACTCGTGGTCGTGACGATCGCGATGACCGTGGCGCTGGGGCGATGGTTGGGATGGATGGCGGGCGTGGTGGCGATGGGCGGTCTGCCGCTCGCCTGAACGACCCGGATGCGCCACGGGCCGGGACCGCGTTCGGCGGCCCCGGCCCGTGGTGCGTCGGGCGTCACTTCGCCGGGTCGGGCAGCAGGCGCGGCGTGACCTCGATCACGAGGTCGCGCTTCGAGGTCGTCACCTTCTGGTGGCGGAACATCCAGCCGAGCAGGGGGAGGTCGCCGAGCAGCGGCACCTTGGTGGTGTTCACCGTGCTCTCCTCGCTCAGCAGGCCACCGATGACCACCGAGTTGCCGTCCTTGAGCCGCACCGTGGTCTCGGCCTGACGCGTGGCCACGACCGGCAGGTCGGCGGATGCTCCGCGGAAGCCCGAGATGGAGCTCACCTCGGGACGGATGCGGACGGTGATGTAGCCGTCGGCGTTGATGAGCGGCGTGAACGCGAGCTTGATGCCGACCTCCTCGTGCTGCACCGAGGTGGTCGGGGCGGCCGCGCCCGAGGCGAACACGGTCTGGTTCGTCTGGTACGGGATGCGCGTGCCCGACAGCATGCTCGCTTCCTTGCCGTTCAGCGTCACCAGCTTGGGGCTCGCGAGCACCTTTGCGTTGCCGTCCTGGATGAGCGCGTCGAGGAAGACGCGGAACACCTTGGGCAGGCGGCTGAAGTTCCCGAGCTTCCAGACGTCGCCGGTGCCGGGGGTGCCGGGCACGCCGGGCGCCTCGGTGAGCGGGCCGGGTTCCTCGAGGTTGCCGGTGAAGGTCGGGGCGTCGGTGCCCTCGATGAACGTGAAGCCCTGCCGGTTGAGCAGGTTCCAGTCCACGCCCAGCTTCTTGAGCCCGTCGGTGCTCACCTCGATGACGCGCGCCTCGAGCATGACCTGTCGCGCCGGCTGGTCCATGGTCGCGACGACGGCCTGCATGTCGGCGATGATGCGCGGCGACGTCACCACGATGAGGCGGTTGCCGCCGCGGTCCACCTGGATGTTGTCCGAGAGCCCGCGCAGGGCCGCGGCCACCTCGGTGGCGTCGGCGTACTGCAGCCCGATGGTGTACGACGACAGGCCGGTCTCGTCCTTGAGCGCACGCGCGTCGGCCACGAGGATCGAGTTGCCGATGCGCTCGTAGGCCAGACCGGCGGCGCGCACGACGAGGTTCACCGCCTGCTCCACCGGCACGTCCTTGAGGTGGATGGTGATCCTGCCCGACGACACGCCCGGGCCGGTGACGATGTTGAGGTCGCCCTTCTCCGCGAGGATGCGGAGCACCGCCGGCAGGTTGGCATCGTCGGCGTCGAGCGAGATCGGACGGTCCAGCGCGGGGGCCGCGTGCACGGCCGGGGCGAGGACGAGCGCGAGCGCGGTCGCGGCGAGTCGCAGCGGACGGAGGAGCGGGTTCACGGTCGGTCTCCGGGAGTGGTCCGCCGCAGCACGATCGACGTCTCGCCGCGACGGAGTGTGACCTGGTCGCGGGTGATGCCCACGACCACGAACTCGTCGAACAGCCCGCCCTGGCGGATCGTCCACTCGCGGTCCTTCCAACGGATGAGGGCCCGCGGGTCGTCGTCGAACAGGATCGCCGTCAGAACGGGCCGGGCCTCGACCGCCGGGGCGGTTCGTGGGCGCGGCTCGGTCCGATCGGGGGCTGCCGGAGGGGTATCGGCCACGGCGCGGGAGAACCTGAACGGGTCGCGCAGACCCTCGAGCGTGAAGCCCGGATCCTGCCGGTCGAGGGCGGCTTCGAGGGTGCGGAACGCAGGCGACATGGGGGTGTCCGCGACAGGACCACCGCTGCCGAAGGCCCCGGTCACCCGCAGCGCCGCGTTGGTCTGCAGGCCGACCGCCACGAGGACGGCGAGCGCGACGACGGGCGAGAACCACACGGTCCAGTCGCGCTTCATCGTGTCGTCCCCCCGCGCTTCAGACGCACGCTCGCCACCCGCAACTCCACCTCGACGCGGTCGCCCTCGCCGGGCGACACCACCAGCCGCTCGATGCGCACGAGTGCGCGCTGCTGTGCGAAGCGGTCGAGCAACTCCACGATCTGCGCGTAGCGGGCGCGGAGTCGGAGTTGGGCGCGGACCTCGAGCGTGCCGCCGCTCTGCGTCACCACACCCGGCTCGGACTCCACGATGTCGAGCCCGATGCCGCCGGCGAGGTCCGAGACGGTGCGCACGAGGTCGGTGGCCAACTGCCCCGAGGCCACCAGTCGGTCGGCTTCGGCGGTCGTGACCGAGTTGAGGCGCAACAGCTCCTGCACCCGTGGCGGGACCGGGGACACCGCGAGTCGCGGGTCGATGGAGGCCCCGACCGCGCCCGCCTTGGCCAACTGCTCGTGATAGCGGGCCGCCAGCGGTTGGAACGAGAGCGAGTTCACGAGCGAGAACACCGCGAACGTGCCGAGCGCGAGCAGCGCGGGGCCGAGCGAGCGCGTCCAGGGCGCGGGGTTCGGGGCGCTCATCGGCACTCCACCTGGAACTCCGCGGTGCCGTCGGTGGCGGTGCGGGTCGAGACGAGACGCACGCTGCGGAAGTGCGCCGAGACGAGCGAGTCGGCGGCGATCGCGCTCACGAGGTCGGTGACCGCGGCGGTGGGGTCGGCATCGCGTTCGGCGCGGAGCAGACCGTTGAGCACGAGTCGGCGCTCGCCGCCGGTGAGTTCGTCGGGGTTCCACTGCAGGGCGGTGAGGCGGCCGCCCTCGGGCAACAGTCGCGGCAGCCGCACGAGCAGGTCGCGCCAGCGTGCGACGTCGCCCACCCAAGGTTCGGCCAGTGCGGCATCCTCGGGGCTGGCGACCCAGTCGGCGCCGGCGGTGCCGACCGCGTGTTGGCGAGCGATCTGGCGCCCGAGGCCCTCGGACCTTCGCCGCAGCGAGTCGAGGTTCAGCGCATAGAGTCCGACGACGACCGTGAGTACGCCGAAGTAGGCGAGCCAGATGCCGAGCCCGATGGCGCGGGTCCAAGCCTCGGCGCGCGCCCGGCGGAACGCCTCGCGCCGGAAGTTGAGGCGATAGAGCGGACTCATACGTTCCTCAGCGCGAGACCCATCGCGAGCGCGAACGACGGGGCGGGATGGGTGGCGCGCGTGTCGGCCGAGAGCGGCCCGAACAGTCGGGTCGGGAGCCCGAGTTGGTGGCCGAGCAGGTCCACCAGGCCGGGCAGGCGCGCGACGCCGCCCGAGACGTGGAGCACGACGGAGTTCGGCAGCGTCGCGGTGGTCGCGTAGAACGCGAGCGAGAGTCGGACCTCCTCGACCAAGCGGGCGATCGCGTCGCGCACCACCATGCCCGCGGCGGACGCCTCGCCCGCCGAGGTCTCGGGGGCCGCGAGCCAGCGCTCGGCGGCTTCGACTTCGCCGCCGTGCGCGTTCGCGAGGGCCTGCAGCAGGGCCTGCCCACCCCAATCGAGGCGGCGCGCGAAGAACGGGGACTGGCGGTGCCGGTACACCAGCCACGCGCCGCGGTGCCCGAGGTCGAGCCCGACGTGCGCGTCGGCCGCGTCGCGCGGCAGCGTGGACCACAGCGCGTTCGAGAGCGCGAGCGGTGCGGCGTCCACGATGGCGGCCTCGACCCCGAGCTCGCGCAAGGGAGCGAGGGCACGATCCAGTCGCGGCTGCGACACGGTCGCGAACAGCACCTCGAGGCGCTTCTCGCCGGCATGACGCGCGATCACCTGATGGTCGAGCACGAGCGTCTGCGGGTCGAACGGCAGTAGCTTGCGCGCCTCGAATCGCAGCGCGCCCGGGATCTCGAGTTCGTCCATGAGCGGCAGCGAGACCTGCTTCACGATCACGTCCGGGCCCGATACGCCGACCGAGAACCCGGCGACCGAGCGGGGCGTGTGGCCGAGGCGGGCGAGGGCTTGGCCGATGAGCGCGGCGATCGCGGCGCTCGGTGGGGTCTCGTCGCTCGCGAGGGGACGCGGCAAGCGGGCCTCGGCGAGATGTCCACGCGAAGCCCCGGGCGACAACGCCATCAGCTTCACGCTGTGTGCGCCGATGTCCAGCCCCGCCCATGGGCGGTTCCGCATGCCGAACCTCATGGGCGCAGTATCAGGGAAGCTGCGTCTCTTTCCAACTCGCCCCCGAGTACGCGAGCACGCGCCCGTTCCCCCCCGAGGTCGTCGGCAGGGCGTCCTGCGCGAGCAGCGTGGCCGCGACCGCATCCATGCTGGACGGGTGCGTGAGTCGGAACCGGAATCCGCCCGAGGGGCCCATCAACTCGATCGCGCCGCCCGCGACCACCGAGAGCGCGCGCACGTCACGGCTGTCGGTCGTGTTGCGCAGGTACCCGATCGCGATGTCGTTGGAGCTCGCGAGGAAGAGACGAGTGTTGGTGGGGTTGTTGAGGGACAGTCCGCCCTGGAACCAGATGCCGCGGTTCTCGAAGCCGGGGGCGCGGCCGTTCCGCTTCGCCACGATGACGAGCGTCCCGCTCTGGCCGGCCTCGGGCTGCACGACCACGCGCCGCCCGAAGCAGACGCCGTCGGGGATCACCCACACGCAGGTGCCGCGTACGGTGATGGTGAGCGTACCGTCGGTGTAGAACCCGAACTGCGAGGCCTCCGGGTCCTCCTGCGCGGACTCGGGTGTGGGCGGGCTGCGGAAGAACACCGGGGTCGTCCCCGTGTTGCGGAAGCCGAGGTCGAGGTCGTTCTCGTCCCACGAACTGGGTGCGGAGGCGCTGGGCAGCTTGCGGTCCACGAACGCGTCCGCGTACACCGTGGGGGCGGGGGAGACGTCGAACGGCCGACCGCTCGTCCACAGGACCTGGTTCAGCCACGCGGAGTCCGCGCTCGTCGTGACGAGGTGCTGGATCGGGCCCGAGACCTCCACGTTCCGGGCCGAGGAGTTACGGGTGTTGTACGACACGCCCCGTCCTGCGGTGAGCAGGGTCTGGTACGGGGTGCGTGCGGGGACCGGCACGAACCGGGCGAGCGTGGTGCGCTCCTCGCTGCCCAGGCGGGCGGTGACCGCGATGGCCACCGTGCTGTCCCAGTCGACCGGGCCGCGCGAGGTCGTGTCGGACGGGTTTCCGCTGCGCCACTGGTAGGCGATCGCGCGCACCACCCCGTTGCGCCCGACCGCGCGCTGCGCGTTCTCGAGTCGCTGGGGCGGCACGAGCAGATGGGCGCGCACCGCGGCGGCACCGCTCTCGCTCGAGTGGAGGACCTGCTCGCGCGCAAGAGCGTCGTTGAAGAACCGGGCCTCGTAGGTGGACAACGAGAACAGCGAGAGCCCGAGGATGGTGAGCGCGAGCATGAACATGATCACGCCCACGAGCAGGAACCCGCGCTCGTCGCGGACGGTCGTGCGGGGGGCGTGCGGGGTCATCGGTTCGCCAGCCTCGCGTACTCGGCCGAGTTGCGCATGACCGCGAACGCGCTGGTCTCGATGCATTCCCCGCTGGCCGAGCGCAGGCGCAGGTCGAGACGCACCGCGTAGGAGGACGCCTGCAACTGGAAGCGCTCGACGGGGGAGACGCCCATGGGGCCGGCCGCGGCGTCGGTCACGTCGGGCCCCGCGTACACGAGCGAGTCCGAGGGGTTCCAGAAGAAGTACCAGTAGGGTGCCGACTCGCTGCCCCGGTAGAGGGCGACCTGCTGGTGGAGCGAGTCCGGGGACGAGGTCACGATGGCGCGTGAGGACTTGCGCACGCTGTCGCGCACGGCCGAGGCCACGAGGCTGGCCTCGCGCTGGGCGATGGCCTGGGTGGAGGCGTCGAGCCACAGGCCCTGGCTGGACAGGTAGAAGCCGACCAGCCCGCCCATGACGATCGTGCCGAGGATCATCACGACCGCGACCTCGATGAGTGTGAGCCCGCGCTCGCCGCGCGTCCCCCTCACGGCAGCCACAGGCGCTCCAGCGACAGCGAGTCCATGCGCGTGTCCTGCCGCCAGCGCACGGTGACCACGACCCGCTTGAGGTCGGCGGTGCCGGGCAGGTCGGGGTCGTCGAGCGCGGTGACGCGCCAGTCGCTGCTGCCGACCTCGCGCCCCTCGTAGAGGAAAGGCGTGGCGGGGGAGCGGAACCCGATCGCGAGTTGCGGGTCGGTGCGCGGCAGCGCCGCCATGGACTCCAATTGGGCCTGCGCCACCCCGATCCCGGCGCGGGCGACCTCGTAGCGGTCCACGAGACCGTGGCCGATGCCGAACGAGTAGGCCAGCCCGAGTACGGCGATCACCGAGATGGTGGCCGCCGTGAGCGCTTCCATGAGCGAGAAGCCGCGTTCGTCGAGCATGGTCCGGCCCGCCCCGTTCCGGCCGCCCCCACGGGCGCGGCCGGATCCGGAGGGCGGTTCAGTTCTCGGTCCAGGCGGTCTGCCCGGTGCGCGAGTAGACGAGCGTCACCGAACGGCCGGCCGTCGAGGCCCCGACCTTGCCCGTGGCGACCACGGTGAAGCCGTTCGCATCGCCGGCCGTCACCGCGATGTCCCAGTTCTTGAGTGCATCGGTGAGGTCGCAGTTCAGCGTCTGCCCCGTCGCGTTGGCCCGGAACGTCTCGCCGCCGACGTAGCGACCGTTCAGCTGCAGGTAGGTCTGCTGCGCGGTGATGACGGCGCCGATGGCGGCCTTGGCCTCGGTGCGCTGCGCGTCCTTCACGTAGTTGACGTACAGCGGCACCGCGACGGCGGCCAGGATGGCCACGATCACGATCACCACCATGAGTTCCATCAGCGTGAAGCCCTTCTCTCGCTTGCGATCCACGGTGTTCCTCCTCGTCACGGGCGCGAGACCCAGTTGCGGCCCCGCGCTCACGCGCGGCGACCCTCTCCACGGCCCCGGTCGTTCGACCGGCACCGCCTCCCCCGACATCAGGGGTGAACCATCCCCGAACGCATCGCTTGACCCAGGTTGAAGATCGGCAGGTACAGCGCCACCAGCATGAGCGCGATCACCAACCCGAGCAACACGATGGCGATGGGTTCCACCAACGACGACAGTCCCTCGACCTTCGCGGTCACCCGCTGCTCGTAGAAGTCCGCCGTGCGCGTCAGCATCTCGTCGAGCCGGCCCGTCTCCTCGCCGGTCGAGGTCATCTGGATGAGCATGTCCGGGAACACCTCGGCGTCGGACATGGCGCGCGACAACGACGCGCCGCCTTCGACCGCACTCCGCATCTCGTCGATGCCCTTGGCGATGCGGTGATTGCCGGGGACCGGACGCAGCACGCGGAGCGCGAACAGGATGTTCGTGCCGCTGCCCACGAGGATGCCGAGGGTGCGCGCGAACCGGGTCATGACGTACATGTGGATGAGCGGGCCGAACAGCGGGATGCGGAACTTGAGCGCATCCCAGTGGACGCGGCCGGTCTCGCTGTGGCGCCAGACCTGCAGCGCGACCACGGCGGCGACCGCCCCCAGGCCGAGCACGACTGCGTTGTCGGAGACCGCGCGGCTCACCGCGAGCAGGGCGCGCGTGGGCGCGGGCAGTTCGACATTGAAGCGCGCGTAGATGCCCGAGAACATCGGGATGATCTTGAGGAACATCGCGAGCAGAACGCCGCCCGCGAACGTCAGGATGAAGGTGGGGTAGCGCAGCGAGGCCTCGACCTTGAGGCGCAGCAACTCGGCCCGTTCGAGGTAGCCCGCGGTGTGCGCCAGCACCTCGTCGAGCGAGCCGCTCACCTCGCCGGTCTGGACGAGGCTCACGAATACCGGGCTGAACGCCTCGGGGTGGCGCGCGAGCGAGGCGGCCAGCGACTCGCCCTTCTGGACGTCATCGCTCAACTGCTCGAGCACCGCCTGCAGCCGCCGGTCGCTGTGGTCACGCGCGATCGAGCGCAGCGCTCGCACGAGCGGCAGTCCCGCGGCCATCATGGTCGAGAGCTGTCGGGCGAACAGCGCCACCGCGCCCGGTGCGATGGGCGTGCGCAGCCACTCGCGTGCCGTACGCGGCGCGGGCACGGTCGGTGCGGCCGGTCGGGTGGCCTCGCCGGTGAGTGCGCGGGCCTCGATGAGCACCGGGGTGAGTTGCATGCGCGACAGCGCGCGCAGCACCTCGTCCTCGGAGGCGGCGACCTCGATCCCCTCGTGCGGGCGACCTGCGAGGTCGCGCGCGCGGTAGAAGTAGCGCGGCATCAGTCGTGGTCCCCCAGGGTCGCGGCGCGCACCTCGGCGAGGGTGGTGACCCCGTCGAGGATCTTGCGGATGCCCGCCTTGCGCAGGGTCACGAAGCCGTCGGCGAGCGCGCGACGGCGGATCTCGTCCTCGTTCGCGCCGTCGAGCACCATGCGGCGCACGGCGCGCGTCAGCTCGAGGACCTCGAACAACGCGACGCGACCGGCGTAGCCGGTCTGCTTGCACGCCATGCACCCGCGGCCTCGGGCCACTGCGTGGCCGTCGAGCAGCGCGGCGTCGGGGCCGAACGGCGCGAGTTCCTCGCGCGTCGGCAGGGCGGTCTCCTTGCAGCGCTCGCAGACGCGGCGCACGAGGCGCTGGGCCATGACGAGCGACATGGCCGAGCCCACGAGGTAGCGCGGCACGCCCATGTCGGCGAGGCGCGTGAGCGTGCCCGGGGCGTCGTTGGCGTGTACGGTGGAGAACAGCAGGTGGCCGGTGAGCGCGCTCTTGACCGCGATGTCGGCGGTCTCGGTGTCGCGGATCTCGCCGATCATGATGACATCGGGGTCCTGACGCAGGATGGAGCGCAGGGCGCGCGCGAACGTCATGCCGACCTTGGCGTTCGCATGCACCTGTGCGACGCCGTCGATGTCGTACTCGATCGGGTCCTCGACCGTGACCATGTTGCGATGCTCGGACTGGATGGCACGCAGGGCCGAGTACAGCGTCGTGGTCTTGCCCGAGCCGGTCGGACCCGAGATGAGGATCATGCCGTACGGCTCGCGGATGGCCCGCTCGAACGCGACGAGCGAGGCCCCCTCGAGTCCGAGGTGATCGACGCGGCGCTCGAAGGCGCTCTTGTCGAACAGACGCATGACGACCTTCTCGCCGTGCGCGGTCGGCAGCGTCGAGACGCGCAGGTCCACGTCGCGGTCGGGCAGGTGCACCGACAGACGGCCGTCCTGCGGCAGCAGCCGGATGGCGATGTCGAGGTCGGCGAGCACCTTGATGCGCGAGACGATGGCCATCTGCAGGTGCTTGGGCGGCTTCATCACCTCGTGCAGGACGCCGTCGATGCGATAGCGCACCTGCACGCGGTCCCGCATGGGCTCGACGTGGATGTCCGAGGCGCGTGCCTCGATGGCCTCGGCGATCATGAGGTTCACGAGCCGGACGACCGGGGCGTCCTCGACCTGTGCACGCAGCGCCTCGAGGTCCACGTCCTGGTCGTCGGATGCGACCGAGGCGGTGAGGTCGATCTTGTCGAGGATCGCCCCGAGGTGCTCGGTGGTGCGCAGCTCGGAGTAGAACTGGCCGATCGCCTCGTCGAGTTCGGAGGGGGTGGCGACGCGCACGTCGAGCGTGCAGCCGGTGAGCGCACGCACATGGTCGAGCGTGACGACGTCGAGCGGGTCGGCGACCGCGAGCACGAGCGTGTCGCCGCGACGCGCGAGCACGAGCACCCGCGACTCGCGGGCGAGCGGCTCCGGCAGCAGACGCACCGCGTCGCGATCGGCCGCGGTCAGCGTCTCGAGGCCCGCGAGCGGGAGCGCGAACTGCTGGGCCAGCACCTCGGCGAGCCTCTGCTCGGTGAGGTGCCCCAGGCGCACGAGGGTCTGCCCCAGTCGCTCGCGCGCGTCGGTGCGCGACCGCAGCGCATGCTCGAGCTGCGCCGCGGACAGCGCCCCGTGCGCCACCAGCAGGTCGCCGAGACGGCGTGCCGAGAGCGAGGACGAGACGATCATGCGGTGCTCCGGGCGCACGCACAGGCCCGCGGGCCCGCGACGCGATGCACGTCACGGGGTCGCGAGCATGGAGTGCGTACGATGAGCGGGATTGAGCGGGCCATGGGGCGCGCTCGCGCGTGGGGACGCGTCGAGTTCCGTGCGAGCGGTCGCGCTTCGTGCGCGGCACGCGGGGGGGGAGTGAGGGCCGCTTACGGATCCGTCCGAGGTGCGGTCGATCGTGGGGGTATGACACAACTGCACGATTGAGGGGAGAGGGTGAATCTGTAAGGAAAATCATACGGACCGCACCTCGCGAGCGTCAACGATTCCGCGCTCTCGCGGCTGGGTCTCTTGCCCCGGAATGGGGAATGGTCGCGGCGCGTTCGACCGGGGGCGACAAGGTTCGATGGTGGTGGGTCCCGCGCTACGAGCGACGCTCATCCTGCGACACGCGGTCGTGCGCGATGCAACGCGCGTGGTCCTTGCGGGGAGGTGCCGGTGGCTGCGTCGTGGAACACGCGAGCAGCCAGTGCGCGGGTGCGCTTGTGGTTGCGCGATTCCCGGCCCGCGAGTGGGGGCGTGGGCACGGGCGATGCTCTCCCCCTGTGGCCCGCGCGCGCGGGCCCCCACGCCGGATCCGCAGGGAGTGCGGGTCCCCTCTCGCCCGGAGCCACGAACCGGATGTCGTTCCGCCCGCGCCTCGCAGTCGCCGTCGTGATCGCACTCGTCCTGGCGAGTGCGGTGCCCGCGCACGCGCAGGTCGGTGAGACCACGGTGACGCTGTCGTGGACCGCCCCCGGCGACGACAGCACGACCGGTCGCGCGACGGCCTACGACCTGCGCTGGTCGCGCGCCCCGATCGTCACGGCCGCCGACCATGCGGCGGCGACGTCGGTCGCGGGCC
>JBJTRI010000047.1:0-10078 GCA_046076045.1 bacterium | reverse complement strand
CACTCGTGACGCAGCCCCTGCGAAGGAGACGCAGACATGAACTTCAACCCGCCGCCCAACGCCAAGGAACGGTCGAAGGCGCTCGACCTCGCCCTGCAGCAGATCGAGAAGCAGTTCGGCAAGGGCTCCATCATGAAGCTCGGCGAGGGCAACGCCGCCCCCGAGATGGAGGTCACCTCCACGGGTTCCATCGGGCTCGACATGGCGCTCGGCGTCGGCGGCGTGCCGCGCGGCCGCATCATCGAGATCTACGGGCCCGAGTCGAGCGGTAAGACCACGCTCGCCCTCACCATCATCGCGAACGCGCAGCGCAACGGCGGCAACGCGGTGTTCATCGACGCCGAGCACGCGCTCGACTCGTCCTACGCCGCCAAGCTCGGCGTGGACATCGCCAACCTGCACGTCGCCCAGCCCGACACGGGCGAGGAGGCGCTCGAGATCTGCGACACGCTCGTGCGTTCCGGCGCCGTGGACATCGTCGTCGTGGACTCGGTCGCCGCACTCGTGCCGCGCGCCGAGATCGAGGGCGAGATGGGCGATTCGCACGTCGGTCTGCAGGCCCGCCTCATGTCGCAGGCCCTGCGCAAGCTGACGGGCTCCATCAACAAGAGCCGCACCACCGTCATCTTCATCAACCAGATCCGCATGCAGATCGGCGTCATGTTCGGCAACCCCGAGACGACGGCCGGCGGGCGCGCGCTCAAGTTCTACGCCTCGGTCCGCATGGACATCCGCCGCATCCAGACCCTCAAGGAGGGGGATACCGCGGTCGGCAATCGCACCAAGGTCAAGGTGGTGAAGAACAAGGTCGCCGCGCCGTTCCGCGAGGCCGAGTTCGACATCCTCTACAACCAGGGCATCTCGCGCGAGGGTGAGCTCATCGACTTCGCGGTCGACAAGGGCGTCATCAACAAGGCCGGCACGTGGTTCAGCTTCGGGGACGAACGCCTCGGGCAGGGCCGCGAGAACACGCGCCTGTTCCTCAAGGAGCACGCCGACATCCGCACCAAGATCGAGGCCAAGCTGTTCCCGCAGCTCGGGCTCAAGGTGGCGGGTGCTGCTCCCACCACCAACGGGGCCGCGGTGAACGGGGCTCCGGTGGGTGAGGGTGCTCGTCCGGCTGGCATCACCCCGGCACGCCCGGTGGTCGCGGCCGCCGGCCCGGCCGATCGCCGCAAGTGACGCACCGGCGGGGGCGTGGCGCGAGCCGCGCCCCCGCGGTCGTACCCGCCGGCACTCGGCACTGACGCGGACTCGTTCCCGACCGATTCACGTCATCACCATCTCACTGCTTCCGCGGCTTGGTGCTCCCACGTCTCGATACTGGCGCGTTTCGGTGCTTCCGCATCACGGCGCTCCCGCATCCCGATGTTCGCGCACCCCGATGCTTTCGTAGCCCAGTGTTCCCGTGCCGCGGTGCGGACTCTCGTCCAGTCGACTCCCTCGCTTCCCGCCCTCTGCTGACCGCCCGCCCCTCGACCACGAGGTGATCGTGCCCGTCCGTCGTCGCCGTGCACCCGACCCCGACCTCGTCCCGGGCGACCCCGTCGCCTGTCGCGAGGACGCGCTCCGGTTGCTCGAGCGAACCCGGCGGACCCGGCTCGACCTCGCGCGCCGGCTCGCCGACAAGGGCTACGACCCGCCCGTGGTGGAGGGAGTGCTCGACCGCCTCGCCGAGGTGGGACTGGTGGACGACGCCGAGTACGCCCGCGCCTGGTTGGCGGGCCGTTGGGGGCGGCGCCCCTCGGGCTGGCGGCGATTGCAGCAGGAGCTGCGCGGGAAGGGCGTCGACGACGACGCGATCGAGCAGGCCCGGGCCGCGCTCGCCGAACGAGCCGACGCCCCCGACGAGACGGCCTCCGCCGCGCGTCTGGTCGAGCAGGCCCGTCGGCGCTACGCCCGCCTCGAACCGCACGTGCAGAGGCAGCGCCTGTACGCGTTGCTCGCCCGGCGCGGCTACGACGGCGAGACCATCCGCCGCGTGCTCGCGATCACGACCCCGCTCGAGAGCGGCGCCGAGGCCTGAGTCCGCGCCTCCGGGCGCCCTGACGGAAGCCGTGTCTTTCCGGTATCGTGCCGGGACCTGAACCCACCCCGGACCGGTGCGTCCCGCGCACCGGGGGATGGACCCGCCCCGGAGACCGGATGTCCCAGACCAGCCCGCTCAAGACCGGCGCCGAGCTGCGCCGAGCCTTCCTCGACTTCTTCGTCCGGCATGGGCACACCGAGGTGCCCTCGTCGCCTCTCGTGCCGCACGGCGACCCGACCCTCATGTTCACCACCGCCGGCATGGTGCAGTTCAAGCCGTACTACTCGGCCACCGGCGACGTGCCGTACACGCGCGCGACCACGGTGCAGAAGTGCCTGCGCCTCACCGACCTCGACAACGTCGGGCTGACCCCGCGCCACGACACGTTCTTCGAGATGCTCGGCAACTTCTCGTTCGGCCCGCGCGCGAAGGGTGCCTACTTCAAGGAGGAGGCGACCGCGCTCGCGTGGGAGTTCGTGACCCGGGTGCTCGGGCTGCCCAAGGAGCGCCTGTTCATCTCGATCTTCGGTGGCGAGCCGGGCGTGCCGCGCGACGATGAGGCGGCGGCGTTGTGGGTCAAGCTCGGCCTGCCCGAGTCGCATCTCGTGGCGCTCGGTCGCAAGGACAACTTCTGGGGTCCTGCGGGCGGCGCGGGCGCGTGCGGTCCGTGCTCCGAGCTGTACTTCGACCTCGGCGAGAAGCGCCCCGACTACCTGCCCGAGGGCGCGTTCTGGGGCGAGTCGCCGGGCGACGCGGGCGACCGCTACATGGAGTTCTGGAACCTCGTGTTCCCGCAGTTCGACGCGCAGCCCGACGGTGAGCTCAAGCTGCTCCCGAACCCCGGCATCGACACCGGCATGGGGATCGAGCGCCTCGCGCTCATCCTGCAGGGCCGCAACACCATCTTCGAGACCGACCTGTTCGCGCCGCTCGTGGACTCGGTGCTCTCCAAGTCGCGCCCGTCGCGCGACCGCCTCAAGGCGGCCACGCGCGACGCCCGCATCGTCGCCGACCACGTGCGCGCGCTGTCGTTCGCGATCGCCGAGGGCGCGTTGCCGGGCAACGAGGGTGCGGGCTACGTGCTGCGCCGTCTGCTGCGTCGCGCCGTCACGCGCGGCCGCTCCTCGCAGGGGCTCGCGATCGACGGACCGTTCCTGTCCGATGCCGCCGCGCGCGCGATCGAGCAGTTCGGCGGGCACTACACCGAGCTCGTGACGCACCGCGACCGCATCCTGCGTCTGCTCGACCAGGAGGAGGGCAGCTTCGGCCAGACGTACGAGGCCGGCATGGAGCGCCTCGAGCGCCTGCTCGCGACCGGGCTCACCGAGATCCCCGGGCACGAGGCGTTCGCGCTGCACGACACCTACGGCTTCCCGGTCGAACTCACCGAGGAGATCGCCGCGCAGCGTGACGTGACCGTGGACCGCGTGGCGTTCGACGAGCACATGGCCGCGCAGCGCGAGCGCGCCCGGGCCGCGAGCCGGTTCCAGCGCGACGCGGGCGGCGAGCATCGCCCGTGGACGCAGGTCAGCGAGGGCAGCCACTCCGAGTTCCTCGGCTACGACACGACCGCCGCGAGCGGCCTCGCCGTGCGGCTGTGCCGCACCGTGGGCGAGGACCTCGAGGTCGTCCTCGACCGCACGCCGTGCTACCCCGAGTCCGGCGGCCAGGTCGCCGACGCGGGTTCGCTCGTGGTCGGCGACACGCAGGCCACGCTGCTCCTCGTCTACCGCGAGGGCGACCACATCGTGCATCGCGTGACCATGTGGAAGGGCGAGGCCGACGCGTTCGTGGCCGCGGGCGCCAAGGGGGGCGTCACCGCCACCGTGGAACGTGACAAGCGGCTGGCCACCGAGCGCCACCACACCGCCACGCACCTGCTGCACGCCGCGCTCCGCACCGTGCTGGGCGATCACGTGCACCAGGCCGGCTCGCTCGTCGCGCCCGACCGCCTGCGCTTCGACTACTCGCACTTCGAGTCGCCGTCGCCGCTGCAGCGCGCCCTCGTCGAGCAGCGCGTCAACGACTGGGTGCTCGCCAACCGCGACGTGAGCTGGCGCGAGATGCCGATCGCCGAGGCCAAGTCGCAGGGCGCCATGGCACTGTTCGGCGAGAAGTACGGCGAGCGCGTGCGCATGGTCACGGTGGACGGCGTGTCCGAGGCGGGCATCGAGCCCTCGCGCGAGCTCTGCGGCGGCACGCACGTGCGCCGCACCGGCGACATCGGGTTGTTCGTCATCACCGAGGAGACCGCGGTGGCGAGCGGCGTGCGCCGACTCGAGGCGCTGTGCGGGCCCGAGGCGCGCACGTGGCTGCTCGACTCGCACGGCACGCTGTCCAACATCCTCGAGGTGCTGCAGTCCCCGCAGGACCGCGCCATCGAGGCGGTCATGAAGCTCAAGGACGAGGTCGCCGCGCTGCGCAAGGCCGTCACGCAGGCCGAGCAGAAGGGCCTCGAGGCCCAGTTGCTCGACCTCGTGAACACCGCCACCGTGCAGCCGGGCGGGCGCTGGGTCGTGACGCGGATCGAGACCGCCAGCGAGACCGCCGCCATCCGCGACGCCGCCGACCGCCTGCGCGGCGCGATCGGGCGCGGGGCCGGCGTGATCGCGATCGTGAACGAGACCAAGCTGTCGTTCCTCGCGTTCGTCTCGGACGACCTCGTGGCCGAGAAGCGCCTGCGCGCCGACGAGCTCGTGCGTGCGGTCGCCACGGTCACCGGCGGCTCGGGCGGCGGCAAGCCCCACCTGTCGCTGGCGGGCGGGCGCGACCTCGCGCGTCTCGACGACGCGCTCGAGCTCGCGCGCAAGCGTCTCACGGAATCGTTGGCATGAGCACCGGTGAGCTGGTCGTCATGGTCGTCATGGGCCTGTTCATCATCGTCGGTTTCCTCTGGCACATGAGGAACAAGCATTGAAGGCACTCGTCCTCGCGGGCGGCCGCGGCACGCGGCTCCGTCCCATCACGCACACGCGGGCCAAGCAGCTCGTGCCCGTCGCCAACAAGCCGGTCCTGTTCTACGGCCTCGAGGCCATCGCGGCCGCGGGCATCCGCGACGTCGGCATCATCGTGAGCGACCCGCGCGAGCTGCTGCAGCCCGATCACCGCACCGGCGAGATGGTCACCACGCTCGTCAACTCGCAGGCCGAGATCCGCGCCGCGGTCGGCGACGGTTCGCAGTTCGGGTTGCGCGTCACGTACCTCGAGCAGGAGGCCCCGCTCGGGCTGGCGCACGCGGTCAAGATCGCCGAGGACTTCATGGCGGGCGACTCGTTCGTCATGTACCTGGGCGACAACCTCATCAAGGACGGCATCGTGCCGTTCGTCGAGGAGTTCGAGCGCGAGAAGCCCGAGGCCCAGATCCTGCTCGCGAAGGTCGCGCGTCCGTGGGAGTTCGGCGTCGCCGAGCTCGAGGGCGAGCGCGTCGTGCGTCTCGAGGAGAAGCCCAAGCAGCCGCGCAGCGACCTCGCGCTGGTCGGCGTCTACCTGTTCACCAAGTCCATCTTCGACGCGGTGCGCGCGATCCAGCCGTCGCCGCGCGGCGAGCTCGAGATCACCGACGCCATCCAGCACCTCATCACCACCGGTCGCAACGTGCGCTCGCACGTCATCCACGGCTGGTGGAAGGACACCGGTCGCGTCGAGGACCTGCTCGAGGCCAACCGCATCGTACTCGCCGACCTCGTGACGAGCGTCGAGGGCACCGTCGACTCCGCGACCATCATCGAGGGTCCGGTCCACATCGCGCCCGGTGCGCGCGTGGAGCGCTCGCGCCTGCGCGGGCCGCTCGTGCTGGGGGCGGGGGCTCACATCGTGGACGCCTACGTGGGGCCGTTCAGCGCCATCGCCGACGGCGTGCGCATCGAGCAGTGCGAGGTCGAGCACTCCATCGTGCTCGATCGCAGCCAGCTCCTGCGCATCCCGGGCCGCATCGAGTCCAGCCTCATCGGGCGCGACGTGGTGGTGACCGCGAGCGACGCGCGCCCGAGCGCGCACCGGTTCATGCTGGGCGACTCGAGCCGGGTGGAGTTGGCGTGAGGGTGCTGGTCACCGGCGCGGGCGGCATGCTCGCGCAGGCCGTGGTGCCGGCACTCGAGGCGGCCGGCCACGCGGTGGTCGCGTTCGACCGCGCCACGCTCGACGTGACCGATGCGGCCGCCGTGCGCGCCGCGGTCGCGAAGGCGAAGCCCGACTGGGTGTGCCATCTCGCGGCCTACACCAACGTGGACGGCTGCGAGACCGAGGTCGAGCGCGCGTTCCTCGTGAACGGGCTGGGGGCGCGCAACGCCGCCGTGGCCGCGCACGACGTGGGCGCCGCGGTGCTGCACGTCTCGACCGACTACGTGTTCCCAGGAAACGACCCCACGCCGCGTCGCGAGCACGATGCGGTGGGACCGCTGTCGGTGTACGGCCGCAGCAAGTGGGCGGGCGAGGAGGGTGTGCGCACCACGAACCCGCGCCACGCCATCGTGCGCACCGCATGGCTCTACGGCCGCGGCGGGCGCAACTTCGTGGACACGATCCGCGACCGCGCGCTGGCCGGCGGCCCGCTCGCGGTGGTGGACGACCAGCACGGTGCGCCCACATGGACCGGTGACCTCGCCCTCGCGCTCGTCGCGGTCATGGAGCGACGCGCCTACGGCACGCTGCACGCGACCAACTCGGGCGCCTGCACGTGGCACGAGTTCGCGGTCGAGATCTGCCGACTGGCGGGCGCGAAGGTCGAGGTCGCCGCCATCTCCAGTTCGACGCTGTCGCGCCCCGCGCGCCGTCCCTCGTGGTCGGTGCTCCACCTGGGGACGCTCGAGCACGTGCTCGGACGGCCCATGCCCGATTGGCGCGACGCCCTGGCGCGCTACCTCGCGGCGCCGACCGGCGCCCGCGTCTGAAACCCCGTCGTCCCGGACACGGAAGAGGATCCCCGATGCCCACGCGCAAGCCCCGTCGCGAACATGACGCCCTCGAGTCGCAGGCCCACACCGCACTCGCCGATTCCGCACGGTCGCTCGCGCTGCTCGCGCAGCGCAACGCCCCGGCGGTCGCCGGGGCCGCGGAGTTGCTGATCGGTTGCTTCGAGTCGGGCGGCACCGTGTACTTCTGCGGGAACGGCGGCAGCGCGGCCGACGCGCAGCATCTCGCGGCCGAGTTCTCGGGCCGCTACCTCGTGGACCGTCCCGGTCTGCCCGCGGTCGCGCTCACCGCGAACTCGTCTGCGGTGACCGCGATCGGCAACGACTACGGCTACGACCAGGTGTTCTCGCGCCAGCTCGAGGGCAGTGGCGAACCCGGCGACGTGCTGGTCGCCATCACCACGAGTGGGCGCTCCGAGAGCATCCGGCGTGCGGTGCGCACCGCGCAGGGCCTCGGCATGAACGTGATCGGCATGACGGGCGCGAAGGGCACCGAGTTCGCGGCCATGTGCGACGTGGCGCTCGTCACGCCGAGCGACAGCACGCCGAACATCCAGGAGGGGCACATCGCGATGGGGCACGCCTTCTGCCTCATCGTGGAGCGCACCCTGTTCCCCGACGCGGTGCTCGGCAAGGGGCCCAAGCCCACGCGCCGCCCCGCGCGCCCGGCCGCCGGCCGCGCGCGGAAGCGGACCACGAAGCGGGGGCGGGCGTGATCCTCGCCCTGCTCAAGGCGCTGCGCCCGAAGCAGTGGACCAAGAACCTGCTCGTGTTCGCAGGCGTGGTGTTCGCGCTGCAGGCGAGCCACCCCGACCTGCTCGTGCGCGCGACCGCCGGCTTCCTCGGGTTCTCGCTGCTCGCGGGCACCGTGTATCTGGTGAACGACCTGCGCGACGTCGCGGCCGACCGCGTGCACCCGCGCAAGCGTCATCGTCCGCTCGCCTCGGGGCGGCTGCCGGTGGGGCTGGCGTGGGGCGCGGTGCCCGTGCTGCTCGTCGCGGTCGGTGCGCTGGCGGCGTGGCTCGGGGCGGCCTACGCCGCGGTGCTCGTGGCCTATCTCGTGCTCAACCTCGCCTACAGTTACGCGCTCAAGCATCAGGTCATCCTCGACGTGTTCGTGATCGCGGCGGGGTTCGTGCTGCGCGCGGTCGCGGGCGTGGCGCTGCTGCTGCCGATCGCGCCCGACACGCCGCTCTCGGCGTGGCTGCTCGTGTGCACGTTCTTCGGCGCGCTCTTCCTCGCGGTCTCGAAGCGCCGCCGCGAACTGGCCAACGCCGGTGAGGCCGCCATGCAGCAGCGCGCGGTGCTCGCGGCCTACACGCCCGAGTTGCTCGACCGCATGCTCACGGTGGCCGCGGCGTGCACGCTCATGTCGTATGCGCTCTACACCATCTGGCCCGCGACGGTCGCCAAGTTCGGCAGCGAGGCGCTCATCGTGACGGTGCCGATCGTGGCGTACGCGGTGTTCCGCTACCTGCACCTCGTGCGCGTCTCAGAGACCGCCGAGGACCCGTCGCAGGTGCTCGTCTCCGACCGACCGATCCAGTATGCGGTGCTCGCGTTCGTCGCACTCGCCGTCTGGATCCTGTACGCCGCACGGTGAGCCGCCGCCCCGCGCGCGTCACGGTCGAGGCGCGCGCCAAGCTCAATCTGGGCCTCGCGGTGGGCCCGCGCCGCGCCGACGGCTATCACGACCTCGTCACCGTGTTCCAGTCCATCTCGCTCGCCGACACGCTGGTGGCCGAGCGCACGACGCGCGGGTTCTCGCTGTGCGTGCGACACGAGGACGCGGCGATCCCGGGGCGTCGTGCGCGCGCGGTGCGCGACGTGGTGCCCACGGGCCCCGACAACCTGGTGCTGCGCGCCGCGCGCCTCGTGCATGGGGAATTGGGATTGCCGGGTGGGGCGCGATTCACACTCGTGAAGCGCATCCCGGCGCAGGCGGGCATGGGGGGAGGCAGCGCCGACGCGGCGGCCGCGCTCGCGGCGGTGCTGCGTTTGCATGGCCGCCGCGTCACGCGCGCGCGTATCCTCGCATGGTCATTGCGATTGGGTTCCGACGTCCCGTTCGCCTCTCTCGGGGGAACGGCGCTCGGTGAGGGACGCGGCGAGCGGCTCACCCGCATGAGGCTGTCGTCCTCGTTCCGCGCGATCGTCGCGATGCCAGCATGGCGAGTCTCGACCAAGGATGCGTTCCGAAGGCACCACTTGAAGAGATTCGGCTTGACTCCATGGAGTGAGCACCGCAGATTCGCACGCACCGTGGGACGTTCGCGCGCTTCTGTCGAGTCGCTCGTCCGTCGCGGCAATCGGTTCGAACAACTCCTTGGGCATCATCGTCGCGATCTCGAATCATTGCGTGCGCGCCTGCGCGCGGCGGGCCTGCCGGATCCGCATCTGACCGGTAGTGGCTCCGCGGTGTTCGCGATCGTTCCGCGTGGTGCCTCGGTCCGCGGGATCGTGGCTCGCTTCTCCGGGGACGAACCTCTGTTCGAGGTGCGTTCGGTGGGGCGGGGTCTGCGGTTCCTCTGAAACGCAGCGGTGCGGGGGTCCGTCGTGAAGACCCGCACGCCGATGCTCCACGAAGACCGGCGCCATGAGGGCGCCGCTGAACGAGCCAACCGATCTCCACTGGACGGCTCCGGGGTGCGCATCGCATGATCGAGATCACCGAGATTCGCGTCTCGCTGCGCAACGACGAGAAGCTCAAGGCGTTCGTCAGCATCACGCTCAACGACTCGTTCGTGATCCGTGGGCTCAAGGTCATCCGCGGCAACACCGGATTGTTCGTGGCGATGCCGAGCCGCAAGCGTCCCGACGGCCAGCACCAGGACCTCGCGCACCCGATCAACGACGCGACCCGCAAGTACCTCACCGACCTGGTCATGGCCGAGTACGAGCGCGAACTCGCCAACCCGAGCGTGCACCGGGGCGAGGAGCAGCACACCTACTGACCGGACGGACGACGGCGGGAGTCGGGAACTCGGGCGGGTGCTCCGGACGACGGGGCACCCGCCCGGGTCTTTGGGGGAGGGCCCCGACCTCCGTTCGCGGCGGACCGTGCCAGCCGCCCCCGACTCGCCGCCCGTGTGCTCTACCTGTGCTCTACCTGTGCTCCACCAGTGCTCCACCTGTGCGC
>JBJTRI010000046.1:5000-55650 GCA_046076045.1 bacterium | reverse complement strand
CACCCAGCGCCAACCGTTGGCGCAACGGTGGTAGCGGCAAGAGGTTCGCGGACAGTGAGGGGGCACGAAGGGTTGCTCTTCGGCCGTCATGCCCCGACATCAATGCACGCGTCGTGCCCTCAACAATCTTCGCCGCACAATCTTGTATCCTACAGCTTTAGCCACGTCCCATCCGCCGCAACCACTCCACTCGTTCCCCTCACCGCACACGGAGTCCCGCCATGGATCGTCGTCAGGCCCTCAAGGCGCTCGCGCTCGGCATCCCCTCGCTCTCGCTCGTGACCCCTTCGCTGCTGCTCGCCGCCACGCCCGCGGTCCCGGCGCCCGCGGCAACGCCCGCGCCGACCGGTCCGTTCTCGCTTCCGCCGCTCGGATACGCGTTCGACGCGCTCGAGCCCGTGCTCGACGCGCAGACCATGCAGATCCACCACGGCAAGCACCACGCGGCCTACGTGAACAACCTCAACAAGGCCGTGGCCGGTCGCCGCGAGGTCGAGGGTTGGACGATCGAGCGCCTGCTGCGTGAACTGCCCGCCGTGCCCGAGGACATCCGCACCGTGGTGCGCAACCACGGCGGCGGTCACCACAACCACACGCTGCTGTGGCAGTCACTGCGAAAGGACGGCGCGAAGGCGCCGAGTGGCGAGCTCGCCAAGGCGATGGACGCCTCGTTCGGTTCGTTCTCGACGGCGATGGAGCGGTTCAACGCCGCGGCCGGGAGCGTGTTCGGGAGCGGCTGGGCCTGGTTCTCGAGCGATGCCTCGGGGCAGGTGCGCGTCGAGACCACGCCGAACCAGGACTCGCCGCTCACGAGCGGGCGCACGCCGCTGCTCGGCATCGACGTCTGGGAGCACGCCTACTACCTGAAGTTCCAGAACCGCCGCGCGGAGTACGTCGCGGCGTTCGCGACCGTGATCGACTGGAACGTGGTCTCGGCGCGCTATCGCGCCACGCGCTGACCACGCGTCACGGCAGTTCCCACACGATCGCCTCGGCGGCATCACCCGCGGCGAGCGCGTCCGCCTGCTCCGGCACCACGAGCAGCGCGTGCGCGCTCGCCTGCGGCGTGAGGTGGCCCGAGACCTGAGCGCCGGTGGGCGTGGCGACGAGTCGGCCGTCGCGCCACGCCAGCGTGCAGCGCACGAGGTCGGTGCGACCCGCGCGCGAGGGGACCGCGGCGCCGCACACCACGGGCGCGCGCGGCCGGTCGAGTGTCGCGTGGCCCTGCAGCGCGAGCAGCGCCGGGCGCACCAGCACCTCGAACACGCACACGACCGAGGCCGGGTTGCCCGGCAGCCCCACGAACAGCCGTCCGCCGGGGGTGCCGAACGCCTGCGGTCGGCCGGGGCGCATCGCCACGCGCCACGCCTCGACGTCGCCGATGGCGTCGAGTGCGGCCCGCACCGGGTCGTGATCGCCAGCCGAGACCCCGCCCACGGTGAGCACCACGTCGTGCTCGGCGAGTGCCGCGCGCACCGCGCGTTCCACCTCGGCCGGGTCGTCGGGCAGGCGCCGATGCGTGCCCACGCGACCACCCGCGTCCTCGACGAGTTGCGCGAGCATGGGGCCGTTCGAGTCGCGCACCGCACCGGGGCGCAGCGCGGCCTCGAGGTCGAGTAGCTCGTCGCCGGTCGAGAGCACCGCGACGCGCGGGCGCGGGCCCACGAGCGGCGCACTCACGCCGAGCGCGCCCAGCAGCGCGAGGTTGCGCGCGTGCAGCCGGGTGCCCGCGGCGAGCGCGCGGGCACCGTGCGCGAGGTCGGCCCCCGCTGCGCGCAAATGGTCGCCCGGGGTCGCAGCGCGGCGCACCACGCAACGCTCGTCGGCGCCCGCGCCCACGCGCTCGGCGTCCTCGAACGGCACCATCGCGTCGGCGCCCTGGGGGACCGGCGCACCGGTCATGATGCGCGCCGCCTCGCCGGGCCCGAGCGCACGCGTCGCCGCGGTGCCCGCGGGTAGCACGCTCACGACGCGCAGCGTGACGGGGGTGGCGTCGCTCGCCCCGGCGAGGTCGGTGCTGCGCACCGCGAAGCCGTCCATGGCGCTGTTGCGGAACGCGGGTAGGTCGTGCGGGGCGATCACGTCCTCGCGCAACGCGCGTCCGACGGCGTCGCGCACCGGGACGCGTTCGGGGGGGAGTGCCCGTGCCGCGGCGAGCACTCGCGCGCGTGCCTCGGCGAGCGTCAGCGCGAGAGGAGCGCGGCTCATGCTCGGCGCGATCGGGTACGCGACGTCCCGGTCCGCGTGGCCCGCGTGCGCTTACGCGCCGTGCCGGTCTGCGTGGTGCGCGTGCCCGTACGCGACGTCCCGGTCCGCGTGGCACGCGTGGGCGTGCGCGAAGTGCCGACGCGCGTGCTCGACTTGCCGGCACGCGGCGCGCGGGTCCGAGTCGCGCTCGTGCGCCGGGTGCGCGGGCGCGACGCGCGGCCGGGTTCGGGGCGCACCCACGTGCCGCTGCGCCCGCCGCGTTTCTCCCATAGTGCGATGTCGCCGATCGTGAGCGTGCGGTCGGCGGCCTTCAGCATGTCCACCAGCGTGAGTGCGGCGGCCGCGACCGCGGTGAGCGCCTCCATCTCGACCCCGGTCCGGCCGGTCGTGCGCACGCGGCACTCGATGAGCACCGAGGCGGGACGGGACGCGAACGCGAACACCACGTCCACGCCCTCGACCCGGAGCGGGTGCGCGAGCGGGATCCACTCGCCCGTGCGCTTGGCGGCGTTGACCGCGGCGAGGTGCGCGGTGGTGAGCACGTCGCCCTTGGCCGCGCGGCCCGAACGCAGCAGGCGCAGCGTGGCGGGCTGCATCGTGACCCGGCCGCGCGCCACCGCCTCGCGCGCGGTCTCGGGCTTGGGGCTCACGTCCACCATGCGCACGCGGCCGCGCGCGTCGAGATGCGAGAGTTCGCTCATGGCGCGAGCATAGGAACGCCCGCCCCGCGCGGCAACCGTCGCGCGCGGGCGAGCTCGTCCCCTATAGTCGCGTCATGCCCGCTCCGTCCCCCGGCCGTGCGCGACGCTCGGCCCCGCCCACCGCCTCGGATCCGCTCGCCTCGCCGCGCGCCACCGCGTTCGTGGTCGCGGCCCTGGTCGCGACCGTCGCAGCCGTGCTCGCGCCCGTGCTGGGCGCGCGCGCGATCGGGCTCGACGACCCGCTGCTGGTGGTCGCGAACCCGCTCGTGCGCACGCCGGGCTGGGAGGGGGTCGCACGCGCGTTCGCCGAGGTGCTGCGGCCCTCGACCATGGACGCCTACTACATGCCGCTCTCCCTGTCGTCGCTCGCGCTCGACGCCGTGTGGGGAGGGTCGGCCTCGAACCTCGTGCCGTTCCACGTCACGAACCTCGTCCTGCACCTCGTCGCCACCGTGCTCGCGTTCGTGGTGCTGCGCCGACTCGTGGGCTCCACCGCGGCGGCCGCGCTGGCCGCGCTGGTGTACGGCGTGCATCCGGTGATGGTGGAGGCGGTGGCCTCGGCCGGCGAGCGCAAGACCGTGCTCTCGACCGCGCTCGCGTTCGCGTGTCTCGTGGCGCACGGGCGCGCGCTCGACGGCGGTGGCGCGCGTGCGCGCGTCGCGTCGGTGGTGCTGTTCGCGCTCGCGCTGCTCGCGAAGCCCGCCGTGCTCACGCTGCCGCTCGTGCTCGTGCTGCTGGGCCCGCGGCCGTGGTTCGACCGCGCCGCGTGGCGGGGGGTGGTCCCGCACCTCGCGCTGGCCGCGGTCTCGGGCGCGATCTCGAGTGCCTCGGTGCGCGCCACCTGGGAGTTCGTCGCGCCCCCGCCGCTCGACCTCGCCGACCTCGTGCTCAAGGCGCTGTGGTTGCCCGCGCACTACGCGGCACTCTGGGTGTGGCCCGCGCGCACGAGCACCGTGCACCAGCCCCCTTCGCCGTTCGAGCTCTCGAACCCCGTGGTGCTCGCGGGCGTGGGGGCCACGTTGGCGATCGCCGCGCTCGCTTGGGTGCTGCGTCGGCGCACGCCGCTCGCGGTGAAGGGGCTGGTGGCGTTCGCCCTGCTGCTGCTGCCCACCTACGGCATCCTGCGGTTCAGCCCCATGATCTCGTACGAGCGCTACCTGCACCTGCCGGCGATCGGGTTCGCGCTCGTGATCGCGGCTGCGCTCGCGGCGGGGCTGCGTCGGGGGCAGCGGGTGCTGGCGGTGGGCCTCGCACTCGTCGTGGCCGCGGGGCTGGCGGTGGGCGCGCGCCGCGCGCTCGAGCCGTGGCGCGACTCGCTGGCGCTGTGGACGCGCGCGGTCGAGGTCGCCCCCGGCATGGCCGCGTCGCACAACGGTCTGGGCGCCACGCTGAGCGACGCGGGGGACGACGTGGGCGCCGAGCCCCGGTTCGAGCGTGCGGTCGCGGTGGACCCCGGCTACGGCGACGGTCACTACAACCTCGGGCGAGCGCGAGTGCGACTGGGGCGGCCCGCCGACGCGCTCGCCCCGCTCGAGCGCGCGGCCGCGCTGCTGCCCGGGTCCGAGGCGGTCGCGCTCCAGCGCGGGCTGGCGTTCAACATGCTCGGGCGTCCGGTTGAAGCCGAGCGCGAGTTGCGCCGGGCGCTCGAACTGCGGCCCGACTACGCGCTCGCGTGGGCGCCGCTCGGGGTGGCGCGGACGCTGCAGGGCGACGCCGAGGGCGGACTCGAGGCGCTGCGCCGGGCGGCCGACGCCACCGGCGAGCCGGGCCCGCGCGTCATGCTGGCGGCCGCGCTCATCGCTCACCACGGTCCCGACGCCGAGGCGGTCGCGTTGCTCGAACGCGCGGTCGCGGACAGCCCCGACCTGGTGCCGGCACTCAACGAGCTCGCGTGGCTACGTGCGACCGCGGCCGATCCCGTCTGGCGGGACAGCGCGCAGGCGCTCGCCTACTCGCAGCGCGCGCTCGCCGCGGCAGGGGGGAGCGACCCCGGCGTGCTCGACACGCGCGCCGCCGCCGAGGCCGCCGCGGGGCGCTACGCCGACGCGGTGACCACCGCGCGCCGTGCACTCGACGGCGCGCGCGCGCTCGGCGACTCGGCGCTCGTGGTCGCGATCGAGTCGCGCCTCGCGGCGTATCGGCGCGGCGTACCGTGGCGGGAGACGCCGCGTCGTCGTTGACCGCTCGCCACGCGCGCCCGTAGAGTCCGCGCCGGAGCACGCGCTCCACACCATGGCCCCTCACCGCCGACTCCCCATCTCCGCTCGCCACGCGTTCGCGCTGGCGTTCGACCTCGCGGTCCGCCGCGACCCGCGCCAGTCGTTGCTGGTGCCGGTGCTCCTGCATGCCCCGTGGTTGGTCGCGAACGCCATGCTGCGGTTCCCCGAGGACCCCTCGGGCATCACGCTCCCGCTCGTGCTCGTGCAGCTGGGGCTCGCGCTCGGCGAGACGGTGACGTGGCTCACGATCGGCGGCATGCTGCGGTTCCGCGCCCGCTCGGTGTTCAACACGCCCGCGGGGCGTGCGCCCGCCCCGCTCGGCGAGTGCTACTCGCGCGGCTTCCGGCGCGCGTTCTGGCTGTACGCCACCGAACTCGCGCGCTACCTCGTCATCTCGCTCGGGTTCCTGTTCCTGTTCTTCCCGGGCGTCTGGATCGCGTTCCGCCTCTCGATGGCGACCGAGGCCGTGGTGCTGCGCGAGCGCAACACCGCGCGCGCGTTCGCCTACTCGTTCAAGGTCACCGACGGCCGGCTCGAACGCTGGCTCGAGATGATCGTGGGCTCGGTCGCGTTGCTGCTCGCGGTCCCCATGCTGTGCGCGGTCGGCTTCCTCCTGACGCCGGACTCGCCGTGGTCCACGTGGGTGTCGCTGAGCCTGCTGTTGAGCGTGCCGGCCATGTCGGTGGTGCAGTACGCGTGGACGTTCTTCTTCCTGCGGCTCGAGGAGATCGACCTGCCCCGGTTGGTGGACCTGCCCAACCCGGTGCCGTTCCCGGCCGCCGCCGAGCGCCACGACCACGAGGACCCCGCGGCCCCCGAGCCGTCGGGCGACCCGGCCGGGGAGCGCCCGGGCGCACCGCGCCTGACGGTCGTCGAGGGCACCGGCAAGCGGCCCGAGGACGGGCGCTGAAGCCGGACGAGCGCGTCTCCCGCAACGGTCTTCCTGACAACGGCTTGCGGGGCTTCGCAGAGGTCGGTTTGTAGCCCCTTGGTCGCCCGGTTGAGGTCGTCCCGTGGGCGTGTCATCTTGAAACGGTGAGCCCACGCCCCCAGACCCCGATCGAGGCCCGCCCGTGACCGCCCCGCGCACGGGTGCGGAGCCGCGCGCCACGACCCGCGGCGCGCGCCGCGCCCCGACCGAGGTGACGCTGTCGCCCATCGTCGGCGCCAGCGCCCGCATGCAGCGCCTGCTCAAGTTGGTGGCGCGCGTCGCCCCGACCGACAGCACGGTGCTGCTGCTGGGCGAGAGCGGCACGGGCAAGGAACTGGTCGCGCGCTCCCTGCACGTGCTCTCGAAGCGGGCCACCGGACCGTTCGTGCCGGTCAACGTGGGCGCGCTCCCCGAATCGCTCATCGAGAGCGAGTTGTTCGGGTACGCCAAGGGCGCGTTCACCGGGGCGGCCACCGACCGCCCGGGGTTGGTCGAGGAGGCGCACGGCGGCACGCTGTTCCTCGACGAGATCGGCGACATGCCGCTCGGCACGCAGGTGAAGCTGCTGCGCACGCTCGAGAACAACGAGGTGCGGCGTCTCGGCGAGAACACCCCGCGGCTCGTGGACGTGCGCGTGGTGGCCGCGACCCATCGCGACCTGCAGGGGCTGGTGGCCGACGGCCGGTTCCGCGGCGACCTCTACTACCGGCTCAACGTCGTGCAGTTGGAACTGCCGCCGCTGCGCGAGCGCAGCGAGGACGTGGGCCTGCTCGCGTCGTACTTCCTGGAGCGCGCCGCGCAGCGGACCGGGCGCAAGGGCCTGCGGTTCACGCCCGACGCGGTCGCGCTGCTCGTGCGCTACGACTGGCCGGGCAACGTGCGCGAGCTCGAGAACGCGGTCGAGCACGCGGTCGCGGTGACCGACGGCGAGGTGCTCGGCGCGCACGACCTGCCCGTCTCGGTGCGTTCGCCGCGCCTGCTCGGGCCCGGGCTCGTGCCCGACGAGGGCGTGCCCGTCCTGGGCGGCCGTCGCGGCCGCGCCCCGCGCGACCCCGACGCCCGTTCGCTCGACGAGGTGACGCGCGAGCACGTGCTGCGCGCGCTCGCCCGTCACGACGGCAACGCCACCGCGGCCGCTCGCCAGTTGGGCGTCTCGCGCACCACGTTGTGGCGCATGCTCAAGCGCTGGGGCGTCTCGCGCCGCGCGGTGAAGGGATCCTGACATGGCCTCGGACCGCCGCTACTACGACGACGCCTACACCACCTAGTTCACGGGCGAGGTCGTGGCCGTGGGCGAGCACGCGGGGCGCCCCGCGCTCGAGCTGGCCGTGACGTGGTTCTACCCCGAGAGCGGCGGGCAGTCGGCCGACACCGGACGCATCGGCGAGGCGCGCGTGCTCGACGTGCAGGTGGACGACGACGGCCGCGTCTGGCACGTGGTGGACGCGGTGCCTGCGGGGGGCACGCAGCCCTGCGCGATCGACGCCGAGCGACGCTTCGACCACATGCAGCAGCACACCGGGCAGCACGTGCTGTCGGCGGCGTTCGACCGCCTGCTCGACGCCCCCACGCTGTCGTCCACGCTGGGCGCGGACCGCAACGTCATCGAGGTCGGGCTGGCCGAGGCCGACTGGCGCACGGTCGAGCGCATCGAGGCGGAGGCGAACCGCGTGCTGTGGGACGACCGCGCGCTCGCCCTGCACTGGACCGACGCCGAGGGCATCGCGCGCTTCCCGCTGCGCAAGCCCCCGAAGGTCACGGGCCGCATCCGCGTGGTCGAGGTGCCCGAGTGGGACTGGTCGGCGTGCGGCGGAACGCACGTGCGGCGCACGGGCGAGGTCGGGGCGATCAAGATCGTGGGGTGGGAGAAGGTCCGCGGCAACGTGCGGTTCTCGTTCCACTGCGGCGGGCGTGCGCTGCGCGACCACGCCTGGCGCGTCGAGGCGATGGTCGAGGCCGCCAAGCGCCGCAGCAGCAGCGACCGCGACCTCATCGCCCACCTCGAGCGTGCGCTCGACGAGCGCGACGAGTTGCGCAAGCAGCTCGCGGTGTTCGTCGCGCGCCGGATCGCCGACGAGGCGCGCGCCGCGGTGGGGGCCCCGCCCCGCCCCGTCGTGGTGCTGGCCGACGGCCGCTCGCGCGACGACGCTCGTCAGTTCGCGCTGCGTGCCCTCGAGGCCGGCGCTCCGTGGGTGGTCTCGGGCACCTCGGGCCCGGAGCCGCAGGTGGTGGTGGCGCGCGCCAAGGGCTCCGCCGGCCCCGACCTCAAGGCACTGCTGCCCGACCTGCTCGCCGCCGCGCGCGGCAAGGGCGGTGGCAGCCCCGAGATGGTGACGATCTCGCCCGCCGACGCCGACGGTGCCCGCGCCGCGGTCGAGACCGCCGAGCGCACCCTCCGCGCCTGATCCTCGAACGGTGCGACAAGGATCGTTGACGGCATGACGCATGCAGCGAACGCCCCCGGCGGGCGCGAGCCGCACCGGGGGGCGTCAGCATTCCTCGTCGGACAACCCGGAGCTCAGCCCCGCGGCCGGCCCTCGAGGCGGTCGAGGAGGATGGCGACCAGCAGGTCCGAGAGCACGTTCACGCCCGAGCGCACGCGGGCGATGATCCAGTCCACGGGCACGATGAGCGGGATGGCGGCGGCGATCGCGGCCTCGGGCAGGCCCGCCGCGCCGAGCACCAGCGGCAGCACGATGAGTCCGGCCTCGGGCACGCCCGCGATCCCCACGCCGGCCATGACCGAAGCGAGCACGATCGTCATCTGGTGCGCGAACGACAGGTCGTAGCCGAACGCCTGGCACAGGAACACCGTCGCCATCGCCTCGTACAGGATGATGCCGTCGTTGTTCAGGTTGGTGCCGATGCAAGCCGAGACGCGCGACGACGCCTCGCTCACCTTGAGGTCGCGCAGGCAGCGCAGCGTGACGGGGACGGTCGCGAGACTCGAGTTGGTGGACAGGCCCGTGAGCACGGCGTCGGCACCGCGCCCCAGGTACTCGCGCGGGCTGCGGCGGCCCACCAGCCACGCCATGAGGGGGTAGTACACGAGCGCATGCAGCAGCAGGCCGGCGAGGATCACGGCGAGGAATCGCCACAGCACCGCGAACACCTCGAGGCCCGAACGCCCCACCACCTGCGCCACGATGAGCGCGACCGCGTACGGCACGGCGTGCGCGACCCACAACAGCATGGTGGTGGTGACCTCGAACAGGCTCGTGATGATGGGCTCCAACGTGGCGATGCCGCGCGAGCCGCGGTCCTTGAGCCGGCGCATGGCCGCGCCGCACAGGATGGCGAGCAGCACCAGCGAGACGAGGCTGTTGTTGGCGAGCGGGGCGACCACGCTCTCGGGCACGTAGCCGGCGAGGTTGCGGAGCGGGTCGAGCGTCGCCCCGGGCGGCGGGCCGTTGGTGCGCACGGCGTTCACGACCTGTCCCGTCAGCTCCTCGATGTGCCCGCGCCACGCCACGCCGGGCTGCAGGGCGTCGAGCAGCGTGAGGCCGATCGTCATGGCGACCGCGATGTTCACCAGGCAGATGGCGGCGAAGCGCGCGAACGTGCGCGGCCCGAGCGCTGTGGTGAGGAACGAGTCCAGCACCGCGAGCAGGATGAGCGGCGTGGCGAGCGCCTTGAGCAGGCGGATCACGAGCATGCCGACCTGCCCGAGGTCCTCGTTCGAGTACGGCCCGAGCCACGCGGTCTTGCCGAACGCGACCCCCAGCGTGGCGCCCACCACGACGCCGACCACGACCTGGGCGCCGAGCGGCAGGCCGCGTCGTGCGGGCGGGGCGGAGGGGGCGGGGGTGGTCATGGCCGCGGGAGGATGGCGGTCGGGCCCGAGCGGGTCAATGGAAGAGCGCGCGGGGCCGGTCGGCTCCGCGCGCTCCGTGTGTCGTGAGGAGACGGACTCAGCGCTTCGAGGCGCCCTTCTTCGTCGCGATCGACTTCACCTTGATCGTGGTGCGGCTCGCACTCGAGCTGCGGGTCACGACCGCGGTCGTGCGGCTCGTCGCCGAACGCGCGGGCGCAGCGGCGCGCGCCGCGGTCGCCGTGCGCGAGGCCGCGACGGGCAGGCGGGTGGTCTTGGCCTTCGGCTTCGCCGCGACCGCCGCACCGGTGCGCGAACCGTGCTTGGCCGCGGACTTGGTGGTCGGACGGCCGAACGAGCCGATGGGGCGGAAGTTGCCGTGCGCCGTCGTGGGGGCCTGGCGGACGACCGCACGGCCCATCTTGGCGAGCGCATCGCGACGGGCACGGGCGTGCTCGTCGTCGTAGATGGCCTGCTGCTTCAGCTCACCGGCCAGCATGCCGTAGTCGAAGTCGGGCAGCAGCACGCGCGGCACCGCACGGCCCACGAACCGCTCGATGCCCGCGAGGTGACCGCCCTCGGACGGCGACATGAGCGTGAACGCGTCGCCGGTGGCGTCGGGACGTCCCGCGCGACCGATGCGGTACACGTAGTCCTCGGGCGACGGCGGCACGTCGAAGTTCACCACGTGCGCCACGCCGGCGAGCTCGATGCCGCGCGCGGCCTGGTCGGTGGTGACGACGATCTGGGTGCGTCCGCGCTTGAGGTCCTCCATCGCGCGCTCGCGCTCCGTCTGGCTCTTGCGCTCGTGCAGCGTGGCGACCTTGTAGCCACGGCGGTCGAGATGACGGGCGAGGCGGTCGGCGCCCTCGCGGCGGTGCGTGAACACGATGGTGCTGCGCACCTCGCCCGAGCGCGACAGCAGGCGGTCGAGCAGCTCGATCTTGAGGTGCGAGGGCACGGGGTAGATGGCGTGCGTGATGCCCGGCGTCGGCTGCGGCGTGGTCAGGTCCACGCGCACCGGCTCGATCAACGCCTCCTTGGCGAGGCGGTTGAGCTCGGCCGGCATGGTGGCGCTGAACAGCAGCGTCTGGCGCGTCTCGGGCAGCAGCTTGAGGAGCTTGCGGATGTCGCCGGCCTGACCCAGGTCGACCATGCGGTCGGCCTCGTCGAGCACGAGGATCTCGACGTCGTCGAACGAGATCGACTTGCGCCCGTGCAACTCGAGCAGGCGGTCCACGGTGGCCACCAGCACGTCCACGCCCGGGTCGCGCAGCATGCGCTCCTGCATGGCGATGGGGGCGTTGCTCTGCGCGAGGCCGATGCGCAACTCGGTGAAGTGCGAGAACTCGCGGGCCAGCGTCTCGACCTGCGCGGCGTGTTCGCGCGTGGGCGTGAGCACGAGGGCGCGCAGCTTCTGCGGACCGTCGATCAGGCGCGCGAACGCGGGCAGCAGGAAAGCGCCCGTCTTGCCGGAGCCGCTCGCCGAGTTCCCGATGAGGTCGTTGCCCTGCAGGATGACGGGGATGGCCTTGGCCTGGATGGGCGTCGGCTCGGTCATGTTCGCGGCACGGGTCGCCTGGACCAACGGGGCGGGCAGACCGAGCGAGGAGAACATCATCTTGGACTCCAAAAGGTCGACGATCCGGGGAGGCGGCGGGGCCGTCTTCACGGGTCGGGGAGCAGCGACGGGAAGGACTTGGGCGGTGAACGGTGAGGGCGCGGACGCGTCGTGGATGTGGCGGATCCCGGCATCCATGACGGGCTCGAGCGTCTCGGCGACCGACGAATCTGGCAGGGTGCTCATCTTGAGCAAGAGTGTGCTCCTCCTTGGGCAGCAAGATGACAGTACCCTGCCAGCATCGTGTTATCGAATGGAAAAGGGCGGAGGGGGCTGAATAGAATTCCGTGGGGCCACCTCGGCTCGGAACCACCCCACCGGTCGCAGCGGTCCTGAGCGCGAACCAAGTCCATGGGCCCGCAGGACATTGCCCGGAGCCGCATTGGGCGCGGGGAATCGAGCTTGTTGAACCAAGGTTCCCGACAGCGTTCGTCGGACTCCGTTCGGAGACCGCGCCCGAATCGATTCACCTTGACCGGCGGGTACGTTCACGCCGACGAGGATTCGTTCGACAGGGAATGACCCGTCCGGACCCTAGCGGTGGGGGCGCCTGTCGGTTGGACCGGCAGGACGGCGGGGGCGCGGGCCGGCCCCGGCCCCGGGGCGCCGGGGCTGGCAGCGCTCGCACAGGAAGGTGGCGCGCCCGGTCTGGACGATCCGGCGCACCGGGTCGCCGCAGCGCGTGCACGGTTCGCCCTCGCGGTCGTACACGAGCAACTCGTCGCCGTACTGGCCGGGTTCGCCCCAGACGTTGCGGAACGTCGAGAACGTGGTGCCCATGCGCGCGATGCTCTCCTCGAGCACGAGCGGGATCTCGATCGCGAGCCGGTCCCACTCGGCGGGGCTCAAGCGGCCCGCGAGTCGCTGCGGGTGGATGCCCGTGCGATGCAGCACCTCGCTCGCGTAGATGTTGCCCACGCCCGCGATGCGGCGCTGGTCCAGCAGCCACGACTTGATGCTGGTGCGCGCGCCGTGGGCCGCGGCGCGCAGCGCCTCGCCGTCGCGCCGCTCGGCGAGCGGGTCGGGGCCGAGCAGTCGCAGCGACGGGTCCTCGTGCAGGCGCGCGGTGGGCTGGACGCGCAGCATGCCGAAGCGACGCACGTCCTGGTACCACAGCGTGCTGCGGTCGCGGAACGCGATGCGCAGGTGCACGTGCGCGAGCGCGTCGTCGGGCGCGCGGCCGGCGGGCCAGAACAGCCAGCGTCCGCTCATGCCGAGGTGCGAGAGCAGCGTCCGGCCCGCGTCGAGGTCGAGCAGCAGGAACTTGCCCGTGCGGCGCGGGGTCGCGAACGTGCGGCCTGCGAGGGCGCGCGGCAGGTCCGCGAGTGACGCGGTGCGCAGGCGATGCCCCGAGACCTCGGCGCGCGCCACGGTGCGGCCGGGCACGGCGTCGGCCAGCATGCGGCGTACGGTCTCGACCTCGGGCAGTTCAGGCATGGCCGCGGAAGGCTGGGTCCTCGCGCGAGGGGCGTCAAGCGTGCATGCCCCGGCCGGTCGCGTGGCTCGGGCGCCGTGGGGCGGCCGGTACGACCCTCGCGAGGTGCGGTCCGCGGGGCGCCGACGATCGCGCGTTCAGGTGGTGTGGTGCTCGTGTGCTCCCGCGCGAATCTGGTGTGGCGCGCGCGCTCCCGCGCGAGCATGGTGTGGCGCTCGCGCTCCCGCACGAGCCTGGTGTGGCGCGCGCGCTCCCGCACGAACCGGGTGTGGCGCTCGCGCTCCCGCACGAAACGGATGCGGTACACGCACGCTCACGCACGAACCTGTTGCGGTGCTCGCGCGCTCCCACGCGAACGGTTAGCGTCGGCGCGAGTCGTTCGTCCCGTCCCGGAGGTGCCCATGTCGTCCACGCCTGCATTCGGTCGCGCCATGCTCGAGCACTGGGCGCTCGACCCCAGCCTCACCTACCTCAACCACGGCACCGTGGGGGCGGTGCCGCGCGAGGTGCTGGCGGCCCAGCAAGCGGTGCGCGACGCGATCGAGCGCAACCCCGCGCGCTTCCTCCTCCGCGAACTCGCCGACGTGCGCCAGATCCCCATGCGCATGCCGCCGCGCATGCGCACCGCGGCCGCGCCCATCGCCGCGTTCCTCGGCGCCGACCCCGACGACCTCGTGTTCGTGGACAACGCCACCGCGGGCTGCAACGCGGTGCTGCGCTCGTGGCCGTTCCGCGCCGGCGACGGGATCCTCGTCACCGACCACGGGTACGGCGCGGTCACGAACGCCGCGCGCTACGCCGCCGAGCGCGCGGGCGCGCACGTGCGCACCGTCACATTGCCGTGGCCCCTCGTCACGCCCGAGTCGGTGCTCGCAGCGATCGTGGACGCGATCGAGCCCGAGACGCGGATGCTGGTGGTGGACCACGTCACGAGCGGCAGTGCACTCGTGCTCCCCGTGCAGGCCATCGCCGCGGCCTGTCGCGAGCGCGGCGTGCTCACGTTGGTGGACGCCGCACATGCGCCCGGCATGCTGCCCGTGGACCTGCGCTCGCTCGGGGTCGACTTCTGGACGGGCAACCTGCACAAGTGGGCGATGTCGCCGCGCTCCTCGGCCGTGCTGTGGGCGCGTCGCGAGTGGCAGGAGCACCTGCACCCGACCGTGGTGTCGTGGGGCCACGGGCTCGGCATGAGCGCGGAGTTCGACCTCGCCGGCACGCGCGACCCCTCGCCGCACCTCGCCGCACCCGCGGGGCTCGAGTTCCTGCAGCGGCTGGGGCTCGACGCGGTGCGGGAGTGGAACCACCGGCTCGCGTGGGACGCGGCCGTGCACTTCACCGAACGCTGGGGCACGCGCATCCCCGCGCCCGAGTCCATGTACGGCAGCATGGTCACGATCCCGTTCCCCGAATCGTGGGACGCGTCCGCGCCCGCGGTGCAGGCCCTCAAGGACGCACTGCTGTACGAGGACGGCATCGAGGCGCAGATGCACGCGTTCGCGGGGCGCGCGTGGCTGCGGCTCGCCGCGCAGGTCTACAACGACGCGGCCGACCTCGAGCGGTTGTGGGAGGCGGTCGCGCGACGCGGGCCGCGCGCGTGAGTCCGCGTCAGGTCGTGTAGTCCGCGTTCACGCGCACGTACTCGGCCGACAGGTCGCACGTCCACACCACCGCGCGCTCGTCGCCGAGCCCGAGGTCGAGGTGCACGATCGCCGGGTCCTGCCGCAGCAGGCGCGAGGCCTCGGCCTCGTCGAACGGCACCGGCAGCCCGCGGTCGAGCAACTGCAGCGCGTCCCCCTCGCCGAACCACAGGCGCACGCGCTCGGGTTCCACGGCCTCGCCGCTGTAGCCCGCGGCGGCCAGGATGCGGCCCCAGTTGGGGTCGTTGCCGTGGATCGCGGTCTTCACGAGCGGTGAGCACGCGATCGCGTCGCCGACGCGATGCGCCTGCCGCTCGGTGGCCCCGCCGGTGATGCGCAACTCCACCAACCGCGTCGCCCCCTCGCCGTCGCGCGCGATCCGGCGCGCGAGGTCGGCGCACACCTGCGTGAGCGCGTGCGTGAAGGCGGCCTCCTCGGCATCGCCCACGGTGGCCCCCGAGACGCCCGAGGCGAGCACGAGCACGGTGTCGTTCGTGCTCATGTCGCCGTCCACGCTGATGCGGTTGAAGCTGCGCTCCACCGCGGCGCGCAGGCAGCGGTCGAGCCGCACCGCGTCCACGCGCGCGTCGGTCGTGACGACCGACAGCATGGTGGCCATGTCGGGGTGGATCATGCCGGCGCCCTTGGCGAAGCCCGACACCGTGACGCGCTGGCCCGCGACCTCGGCCTCGGCCGTGGCGACCTTGGCGACCGTGTCGGTGGTCATGATGGCGCGCGCCGCGTCGCCCGCGGTGCGCAACGCGGCGGGGGAGCGCAGCGTCTCGACCCCGCGCCCGACCTTGTCGAGGTCGAGGAAGCGCCCGATCACGCCGGTCGAGAGCACGAGCAGTTCGTCGTCGGCCGCGCCCACCGCGGCTGCGCCGAGTGCGCGCATGCGCCGCGCATCGTGCAGCCCGCGCTCGCCGGTCACCGCGTTCGCGCAGCCCGAGTTGTAGAGCACGCCACGCACGCGGCCGGCCGCGTGCGCGAGCGTCTCGCGGCACACCTGCACGGGCGCGGCCTGCACGCGGTTCGTGGTGAACACGCCCGCGGCCGCGCACGGGCCCTCGCTCCACACGAGTCCGAGGTCGAGGTTGCCGCTCACCTTGAGTCCGCACGCGGTGGCCGCGCAGTGGAAGCCGGGGGCGAGACGGAACGCGGTGAGGTCGGGCGGCGTGGGGGCGTGTGGCGAGGACATGGCGGTTCTCCGAGGGACGCGGACGCGGGTGGCGCGCAGCGTAGCCCCGGCGGCGCGCGCGTGCACGCTCCCTGCGCTTGCCGCGGCTTTCCCGTGCGTGGCATCCTCCCTCGAACGGAACGACACCCGCACTCACGCAGGAGCGTCATGGACGATCGCGCCCGCTTCGAGGAATTCGCCCGGCTCGCCACCGAGCAGCGCAACCCGCGCACCATGGATCTCGATCGCCTCGGGATCCCCGAGCTGATCGAGCGCATCAACGCCGAGGACCGCACCGTGCCCGAGGCCGTGGGGCGCGAGTTGCCGTACATCGCGCAGGCCGCCGAACTGGTGCTGGCTTCGTTCCAGGCGGGCGGGCGGCTGGTATACGTGGGGGCCGGCACGAGCGGGCGACTCGGCGTGCTCGACGCCTCGGAGTGCCCGCCCACGTTCGGGTCCGACCCCGCGCAGGTGGTGGGCGTGATGGCCGGCGGGCCCACGGCGCTCGTGCGCGCGGTCGAGGGCGCCGAGGACCGCACCGACGAGGGCGAGCGCGCCATGGACGAACTCGGCGTGGGGGCGCGCGACACCGTGGTCGGGCTGGCCGCGAGCCGCCGCACGCCGTTCGTGGTCGCGGCCGTGGCGCGCGCGCGCGCACTCGGGGCGCGCACGGTGTACGTCACCTGCACGCCGCGCGCCGAGTTCAACCTGGACGTGGACGTGGCGATCTGCCCCGTGGTGGGGCCCGAGGTGCTCATGGGCAGCACGCGCATGAAGGCGGGCACCGCGCAGAAGCTGGTGTGCAACATGATCACCACCTCGGCGTTCCTGCGCACCGGCAAGGCGTACGAGAACATGATGGTGGACCTCATGGCGACGAGCCAGAAGCTGGTCGAGCGCAGCCGGCGCACGGTCATGACCGTGACCGGGTGCGACTACGACCGCGCCGCCGAGCTCATCGCCGCCGCGGGTCGCAGCGTGAAGACCGCGATCGTCATGGAGCGGCTCGCCTGCACGCGCGAGGAGGCCGAGCGGCGACTCGCCGCGGCGCGCGGGTTCGTGCGCGAGGCGATCGAGGCGGGGCGCGCCGGATGAGCCGGTCGCTCGTCGGGGCGCTGGTCGCGGTCGTGCTGCTCGCGTCCTCGTGCGCGAAGCGCGGCGCGGCGCCGGTCCCCGAGCTCGTGCTGTGGACGCCGTGGCCCGTCGAGGCGGTGGAGCCGCTCGCCCGCGCCTACGAGTCCGAGGCCGCGGGCGTGCGCGTGCGCGTGGTCGCGCAGCCCACCGCACTCGCCGACAGCCTGCTCGCGGCGATCGCGGCCGGGACGCCCCCCGACCTGTGCGTGCTCGGCGATGACGAGGTGCCCGCGCTGCTCGCGCGCGACGCCCTCACGGACTGGAGCGCGGGCGTGGCCGACCTGCGCGCAGGGCTGCGCGGTTGGGACCTGTGCCGGGTGGGCGACGCGCTCTACGGACTGCCGCTGCGGCTGCGCCCGCAGGTGCTGGTGGTGCACCCGGCTGCGCTCGCGCGTCTCGGGCGCACGAGCCCGCCCGCGACGCTCGCCGACCTGCGCGCGCTCGCGACGCGGCGCGCGGCACGCGGCCCGCACGTGCTCGGCCTGCCGCCCGCCGAATCGGGGGTCGCGGTGCGTGCCGTCCTGCCATGGGCGTGGGGGGCGGGCGGCGTGCTGCCGGTATCGCCGCACGACACGCTGCGCTTCGCCACGCGCGGCAACCGCGAGGCGCTCGCCGCACTCGCCGCGCTCGGCCCGGGCCTGCTCGTCGCCCCCGAGGACTCGTTGGCCGGCGAGTTCGCCGCCGGCCGACTCGCCCTAGTGGTCGCCGACCCCACGTTCCTCGCGCGTCTCGAGCGGCTCGCGCCGCGCCTCGCGCCCGTGGTGGCCGCCGTGCCCGGCGCGCCGTCGGTCACCGTGCTCGGGGGCGACGTGCTGGTGGGCCTCGCCGCCGGTCGGCGGCGCGAGGACGCGCTGCGGCTCGCGCGCTACCTCGCCGAGCCGTCACGCGCGCTGGCGCTGACCACCGCGCTCCGCAGCGCGCCGCCCGCGTTCGTCGGCGCCGACACCACCGATTGGTACCGCAGTCGTCCGGCCCAGGCCACGCTGCTCGCGCAGGTGGACGCGGCGCGCGCACTGCCGCGGGCCGCGGGTTGGGCCGCCGCCGAGCGCGCGTTGGCGCGCGGCTTCGCCGACGCGCTCGCGGGGCGTGTCGAGGCGCCCGAGGTGGTCGCGCGGCTCGACAGCGTGCTCGCACGACCGTGGGGCCCGCGATGAACGACGCGCTCGCGCCGGTGCGCGACTACCGCACGCGTGCCACCCGGTTGGTGGTGGGCCTCATGACCGGCACGTCGGCTGACGCCGTGGACGCGGTGCTGGTGCGCTTCACGGGCGAGGGCCTGGCCGCGCGCCACGAGGTGCTGGCCGAGTGGGAGCGCCCGCTCGACGTCGCGCTGCGCGACGAGGTGCTCGCGGTCGCGGGCGCCGAGACGGTGGCGCCCGAGCGGCTCATGCGACTCGACGCCGACCTCGCCGAGACGTATGCGGAGGTGGTGGGCGAGTTGTGCGCGCGCGCGCGCGTCGCGGTGCGCGACCTGACCGCGATCGGTTCGCACGGCCAGACGGTGCGGCACGTGCCACGCGCCGCGGGCGCGGGGCGTGCGCTCTCGCTGCAGGTCGGTTCGCCCGCCACGCTGGCCGAGCGCACGGGCGTGACCGTGGTCGCCGACTTCCGCCGCCGTGACACCGCGGCGGGTGGCGAGGGCGCGCCGCTCGTGCCGATCGCCGACCACTGGTTGTTCCGCTCGTCCGAGGAGTCGCGCGTGCTGCTCAACCTGGGCGGCATGGCGAACGTCACGTGGTTGCCGCGCGGGGGCGGGCTCGCCGACGTACTGGCGTTCGACACCGGCCCCGGCAACGCGGTGCTCGACGGCCTCGTCCGCATCGCGACGCGCGGACTCGCGCGGCACGACGACGGCGGCGGGCTCGCGGCCTCGGGGCGCGTGCATGAGGCGCTGCTCGTCGAACTGCTGGCGGACCCGTTCTTCGCGCTCGCCCCGCCACGCTCCACGGGGCGCGAGCGCTTCGGCGAGGGCTACGCCGAGAAGCTCACCACGATCGGCGAGGCGATGGGGCTGTCGTTCGAGGACACGCTGGCCACCGCGGTCGAACTCACGGCCGCCTCGATCGCCGATGCGATCGAGCGCTGGGTCACGCCCGGCGGGCGGCCCGACGCGCTCTACGCGAGTGGGGGCGGGGTGCACAACCGCACGCTCATGGCCGCGATCGAGCGTCGGCTGAACGGCGTGCGCGTGGCGCGTCTCGAGTCGCTCGGGGTCTCGTCGGGCATCAAGGAGGCGCTCGCCTTCGCGTTCCTTGCGCACCTCACGCTGTGTGGCGAGCCCGGCAACGTGCCCGGCGCCACCGGCGCGCGGCATCCGGTCGTGCTCGGCAGCATCACCCCGGGAGGTGGCGTGTGACGCCGCATCGCCGTTCGTGTCGCGCCCTGCGCCTGGCCCTGCCGCTCGTCGTGGCGCTCGCGGGTTGTGCCCCGCAGCGGCCGGTGACGCCGCCGCCGTCGCCCCCGGCGCCCGCACCCGCACCGGCCCCCGCGCCGTCTCCGGCCCCGCGCCCCTCGCCGACCCCGCCCGCCCCGGCGCCCGCGCCCGTGCGCCCGCGGCACGAGCATCGGGAGCCCACGTTCGACATCGGCCTCGCGTGGGACCTCGACACCGCGACCGTGTCGTACTCCGGTCGCCAGCCGCTCGAGGTCGAGGGCGAGCGTCGCTCGTCGCACGTGGCGGAGGGCCCGCTGTCGTTCCGCGTCTCGGGCACGCAGCTGCTCGTGACGCCGCGCGACCGCAAGCGTGCCGTGCCGCTGTTCGTGCTGCGCGCCGGGGACACGCTGTGGGTCGGCCCCCAGGCGTGGGCGCGCGGCGACGACCCGACCACCGCGTGGCGCGGCAGCCGGTGGCGCGGACGGTTCAAGGTGTTCCTGAACGCGCGCGGCCGCATGACCATCGTCACGCGGCTCGCGCTCGAGCGCTACCTCGAGGGCGTGGTGCCGGGCGAGATCGGACCGCTCGCCGACTCGCTGCTCGAGGCCGGGCGCGCCCAGGCGATCGCGGCACGCAGCTACTCGCTCTTCTACAAGGGTCGGCGCGGGGCCGAGGGCTTCGACCTCTACTCCACGGTCGAGGACCAGTTCTACAGCCCGTTCGAGGGCGAGCGTCCACTGGCGACGCGCTGCGTCACCACCACGCGCGGCCTCGTGGGGCTGTCCGACGGCGTACCGATCCGTGCGAACTACCACTCCACCTGCGGTGGGGTCACGGCCGAGGCGTGGGAGGCGTGGCCCACCGACCCGTTCCCGTACCTCGTGAGCCACCCGGACTCCGACGACGGCGCCGACCACTGCGCGGGCTCGCGTCTGTACGCGTGGCGCGAGGAGTGGGCCGTGCAGGAGTTCGCGGCCAACCTGACGCGCTTCGGTCCGACGTTCTCGACCCCGCTGCCGCGCGGCGGCGTGGGGGAGGTGCTCGACGTCCGCGTGGTGAGTCGGTCGCGTTCGGGGCGCGTATGGTGGCTCGAGGTGCAGACCTCGAACGGCCCGGTGCTCATCCACGCCCACAGCCTGCGGCAGGTGCTGCGCCGCGGCGGGACGCCGGGATCCATCCTGCGTTCCAACCTGTTCAAGATCGGCGTGGTGCGCGACCCGCGCACGCGTCGCGTCGTGTCCGTGGTCGCGACCGGATCCGGGTCGGGGCACGGCGTGGGCCTGTGCCAGACCGGGGCGCTCGGCATGGCCGGTGCCGGCCGCCGCGGCGAGGACATCCTGTCGCACTACTACCCGGGGTCGGTGCTCGAGCGGCTCTACTGACCCGTTGCGGGGCGCACGCGCGCCGTCGCGCGTCGCCCGCCGCGTCCAAGCGGGGCCTTCCGGACCGCTCCGCCGAAGGCGTTTGACACTCGCGGGGTCGGTCGCTATCGTGCCCCGTCCCTTGCCGTTCCGGGAGCTCGCGCGCTCGGGGCGACGGGTGCGGGGTTGTAGTTCAGTTGGTTAGAACGCCTGCCTGTCACGCAGGAGGTCGCGGGTTCGAGTCCCGTCAACCCCGCCATCATCTTCATCGCGCCGCTGTGCCGCGCGCCGCTGGCCGGTCGTCTCGATCGGCTCGCCGCGGGGTGGAGCGGCGCGAGTCTTTCCCCGACCGTGCGCGAGGAGCGTGCGCCGGTGTGCCGCGCCGCTCGGCGCCGCACCGCGCCGAGCCGCCGCACGCGAGCGTGCCACGAGCCGCCTCGGGGTGAGCGCCGCGCGGTGCCAGGGAGGCCCGGCGGCGGGACCGGCTCGACGTCACCGTCGGACCGCGCGGAGGGAGCCGCGACGGGGGGCGATTTTGTATTGACCCCCCGGGGTGCGTCCGTATACTGCGCGTGCTTTCCGCACTCGGGGAGCGCGCGGCCCGCTTCGTACGAATCGTTGCGGGGAACCGTGCATCTTCAAGCGTCGGCGCAGGAGCGCCGCGTTCCGTTCCGCGAGGGATCCCATGATGCGCAAGAAGGGCGGCGACGAGGAGAACGACTTCATCCTCGACGACGAGGCTGGTTTCGAGGACGAGGAGATCGAGGACGACGAGGAGTTCGACGAGGACGACCTCGACGAGGATGACGAGTTCGGTGAGGACGACGAGTTCGAAGACGACGACTTCACCGAGGAAGAGGGTTTCGAAGGGGACGAGGACTTCGGCGGGTTCGACGACGAATCCGAGAGGTGACGTCCGCGGTGCTGAGGGTTGAGTCCCGCGCAGGACGCGGGCTTTCCAGGGGGTGAACGACGAAATGACCGGCTTCGGGCCACACCTCATGCTCGATGGGTACGGATGCGACAAGGACAAGCTGACGGATCTGAACCTGATCTACCGGATCCTCGAGGAGCTTCCCGCTCGCATCGGCATGACCAAGATCATGCCGCCCTACGTGTTCAAGTACAGCGGTTTGAAGCCTGAGGACTGGGGCCTGTCGGGTTTCGTCCTGATCGCCGAGAGCCACATCAGCATCCACACCTTCCCCGAGAAGAACTACGTGTCCGTGGACATCTTCTCGTGCAAGGCGTTCGACACCGAGTTCGCCAGCGACTACCTCAAGCGCACGTTCGGGATGACCAAGGTCGAGTGCAACATCCTCGACCGCGGCACGGAGTTCCCGAAGGACATCAACGGCGCCGCCACTGAGGTCCGCACGCAGCGTCGTCGCGTCGGTCGTCCGGCCGCTCGCACCGCCTGATCGCAGCACCGCACGGGCCCCGGCCGGTCACCGGCCGGGGCCTTGTGCTTTCCGGGCGCGACCCGCACCCTGCGCCGTGTCGCTCGAGCGCGGGCCCGCACGCCCCGCCGCACCCCGCATGACCGTCGTGCGGCCTCCGCTGCGGCGTCCCTCGCCGCGACGCGTCATCCCTTCCCAGGAGTCCCGACCGTGAAGTCCCCGAAGCCCCGCCGGAGCCCCCGATGAGCACGACCATCAGCACCGCCCGACTCATCCTGCGCCGTGGCGAGGACCGCCGCGTGCGCGGCGGACACCCGTGGATCTTCTCGAACGAGGTCGAGGAGTGGCAGGGGCCCGTCGAGGACGGCGGGCTCGTCGAGGTCCTCGACCCGCGTGGGGCGTTCCTCGGCCGCGCCTACGTGAACCGACACAGCCTCATCTGCGCTCGCCTCCTCACGCGCGGCCGGGACGAGATCGACACCGCCTTCTTCGTGAAGCGACTCGAGCGCGCGAAGCGCCTGCGCGACATCTCGTACCCCGGCGAGGCCGCGGTGCGCATGGTGTACGGCGAATCCGACCAGCTGCCCGGCCTCGTCGTGGACCGCTACGGCGACGTGCTCGCGGTGCAGGTGCTCACGCGCGGCATGGACGCGCACATGGAGCCGCTACGGCAGGCCCTCGAGCAGGTGTTCGATCCCGCCGGTGCGGTGCTGGTGGCCGACTCGCCGCTGCGCAAGCTCGAGGGTCTCGACCAGCGCCGCGAGGTGTGGTGGGGCGAGGTGCCCGAGCGTGTGCCGGTGACGGTGAGCGGATTCGCGCTCGAGGTGGACATCCTGCACGGCCAGAAGACCGGCCTGTTCCTCGACCAGCGCGAGAACCGTCGGCGCGCCGAGACGCGTGCCGCCGGCCGCACCGCGCTCGACGTGTTCTGCTACCAGGGCGAGTGGGCCATGAGCATGGCGCGCGGTGGGGCCGAAAGCGTGCTCGCGGTGGACTCGTCGGAGCCCGCGCTGACGCTCGCGCGCGGCCACGTCGAACGCAACGGCCTCACCGACCGCGTGCAGTTCATGCGCATGGACGCCTTCGACGCCATGCGCCGCCTCGAGCGCGAGGGGCGCCGCTTCGGCATGATCGCGCTCGACCCGCCCGCGCTCATCAAGTCCCGCAAGTCGATCGCCGCCGGCGCCCGCGCCTACCGCGAGCACAACCGCGTCGCCATGAGCCTGCTCGAGGAGGACGGCATCCTCGTGACGTGCTCGTGCAGCCACCACCTCGACGACGACATGTTCCGGCAGCTGCTGCTTGAGGCGGCCCGCGCGGCCAAGCGCCCCATGCGCATCCTCGACTGGGCGGGCGAGGCCCCGGACCACCCGAGACTGCTCGCGGTGCCCGAGACCCACTACCTCAAGTGCGCGGTGCTGCAGGCGCTGTGAACTAGCGCACGAGCAGCACCTTGGTGGTGGCGGTCCCGCGGCCGGTCTGCAGCCGCAGGAAGAAGATCCCCGCCGGCGCCACCCGGCCGCTCTCGTCGTGCCCGGCCCACTCGATGCGGTGCGTGCCCGCCGTGAGTGGGCCCGACAGCAGCGTGTTCACCCGGCGGCCCGCGGCGTCGTACACCGAGAGCTCGGCGTGCTCGACGGCGGTCGGCAGCGCGAACGATGCGGTGACGCGACCGAACGCGGGATTGGGGCTCGCGAGCAGGGCCACGGTCGGCAGGCGCGGGCCGTCCTCGACGCCCACCACGATGGACGGGTCGTAGGTCACGTAGACGGGGCCGGTCCACACCGTGGCGTTGTTCGACATGCGGATGCGCAGGTAGTAGTGCGCCTCGGTGCCGGCGGCGAACGTGGTGCGCTCGCGCCACTGGAACGTCGGGCTGCCGACGCTCCTCGCCACGACCTGCGCGTTCGACGCGCCCTTGACGCCGCGCAGCAGCTCGATGCGCTCCACCGCGGCGCCGAGGTCGGGGTCGGTCACGTGGGCCGAGATGCGGATGCCCTGCCCGGTGCTCCACGCCTCGCCCATGGCATGGCCGTCGGCCGAGAACTCGACGCGCGTGTTGTGGTCGGTCGTCGCGTAGGCGCGCCGGGCCGCCATCGCCTGCAGGATCTGCGACTTCGTGCGGCCCGAGGCGAGCAGCGCGGTGCGGGCCTGCGTCGAGGCGCCCCACGTGGCGTTGTGGTTGTCCTGGTCGCCGGTCGGGGAGACGCGGTGCCCCTTGCGCAGCGCATCCTGGAACAGGGCCTCGCTGCCCGTGCTGCTGCCGGCATCGGACTCGTCCACGGCGGTCGAGTTGGCGGGACCCGAGACCATGGCGAACAGCCGCACCACGGCGTTGCCGTCCGCGGTCACGGCGTAGCTGTTGTAGTCACCCCCCGACGGGTGGCACCACGACACCACGGGCGGGTAGGCGGCCGGCGGGTTGGCGCGGAACGCGGTGTAGAGGCCGGTGTAGTCACCCTCGGCCACGAACACGTCGTGGTTGCCGGGCTCCCAGCCGAACAGCACCGGGGCTTCGAACACGTTGGCGTGCCCGCCCGTGGCGATCACGCCCCACTCCTGACCCCAGATCGCCACGAAGTCGCCGTCGGCGTTGGCGGTGGCTGCCGCGGTCGCGCCCACGGCGTAGTTGGGCAGCGACATGCCGGCCCCGGAATGGTTGTGGTCGGTCACGGCGAGGAAGTCGAGCGGCGTGGGCGCGGTGAAGCGCGCGAACGCGTAGGCCTGCGCCGGCGTCTGCACGCCGTCCGAGAGGCTCGTGTGCGAGTGCAAGTTGCCGTAGTAGTGCGAGTACCCGAGCACCGCGCTCAGGCGCGTCCCGGGGGCGGGCGCGGTCGCGGCGTCGTTCGAGACCCCGCTGGTGTTGGGGACCTCGTCGGTCGCCTGCAGCGCGAAGTGCCACGTCGTGTCGGGCGCGAGCCCGAACACGAACAGCGTCTCGGCGGCCGCGCCCGGCTTGGGTGTGGGTTCGGCGATCCAGCGGTCGAGGTCGAGCGCGGCCGCGAAGTTCACCGAGGTGATCGCGGCACTCGAGACCTTGATCACGTAGCTCGTGGCCGTGCCCGTGGCGCCGTCGTCGCCGGGCGCCGTCCACGTGAGGCGCACCTCGCCCGGGTACGCGCCCGGTACGGCCACGAGGTCGCTCACGGTGCCGGGGGGCGTGACGTCGCCGACGGGACCGCCGTTGCTCGCGCACAGCGTCGCGGTGCGCGCGGCGAACGTGGTCGTGCCGTTCGGCAGGCAGGCCCACACCTGCCCCTCGGCGATGCCGGCCGGGTAGGTGACCAGCTGCACGACGACCGCGGGCAGCGTGCGGTTCGACAACAGGTAGACGTCGTCGCCGCCGTTGTTGAGCACGGCCGAGCCCACCTGCATGCGAACCACCCGGAACTCGCCGGGCTGGATGATGGGGTTCGTGGAGCAGGTGGGGTCGAGGTCCTCGGGGATGCGCGCGCGCACGGCGGTGGTGCCGATGGTCACGGCGTCGTCGATCGCCCACCCGGTCATGTTCACGGCGTTGGGACCCGAGTTGTAGATCTCGACCTTCTCGTCCACGCCGGTCTCGGTCCCGACGGGGTTGAACATGATCTCGTTGATGAACACGGCCGCGCGCGCCGGGGCGGTGCACACGAGCAGGGCGAGGGCGACGGGCGCGAGCAGGCGCGCCATGCGACGAGGGGGCATCGGGGCCATCCGGGGGCTCGGGAGCGGGTCGGGCTGTGGTCCCCCCAAGGGTAGCGGGGGGCAGGGGGGGCGGGCGAGGGGCGAATCACGTGCGCGGGGGCCTCATTCACGCGCGCAGGTGGGGCCAGTGGCGCCCCGGGGACACGATCCGCGCCCACTGGGGGCGCAGGGCCGTCGCAGGGGCGCTGCGAAGGTCAGCGCACGGTGGTGCTGGGCGAGTCGAGCACCTTGAGGACCGCGGCGGTGAACTCGGCGGACGAGAACGGCTTCTGCAGCCACGCGATGTCGTCCGGGAACCGGCGACTCTCGAGGTCGCCGGCGTAGCCGGAGACCGCGAGCACGCGCAGGTCGGGGCGCGTCTCTCGCAGCGCGGCGATGAGCTGCCCGCCGTCCATGCCCGGCATGAGCACGTCGGTGACGACCAGGTCCACGCTCGGCGTGCCGCGGAAGCGCATCAGCGCCTCGGCACCGTCCTGAGCGACGACCACCGTGAGCCCCTGCTTGCTCAGGATGCGCTGGAGCAGGTTGCGGATCGGCTCGTCGTCCTCGACGACCAGCACCGTGCCCTGTCGGGAATGCGCGGGGCCGGCCGCGGGGCTCGCATGCGTGGCGAAGGGCGCCGCGTCCGTGAGCGGCCACAGGACCGTCACCGTGGTGCCGCGGCCGAGCACCGAGTCCACCTCGATCGCACCGCCGGCCGTGCGCACGATGCCGTACGCCGTCGCCAGCCCGAGCCCCGTGCCCTCACCGACCGGCTTCGTGGTGAAGAACGGCTCGAAGACGCGCGCGCGCACCTCCTCGGTCATGCCGGTCCCGTTGTCGCGCACCGCGACCGTGGCGTAGCGCCCGGGGGCCACCTGCAGGCGCTCGCCGTCGGTCGTGCCGAGCACCGCCTCGCCGGTGGCGATGGACATCACGCCGCCGTCGCGCATCGCGTCGCGCGCGTTGACGACGAGGTTCATGAGCACCTGTGTGAACTGCGACGGGTCGGCCATGACGGGCAGGCGGACGGCCGTGGTCTCGCGTTCCAGTACGACCTCGGTGCCGAGCAGCCGCGTGAGCATGCGCTCCTGCAGCGCGACCAGTTCCACGAGGTCCACCCGCTCGGGCTGCGTCACCTGATTGCGGCTGAAGGCGAGTAGCTGCGAGGTCAGGCTCTTCGCGCGGTGGACCGCGTCCTTGAGGTGCTGGATGGCCTCGTGCCCCGGCGAGCGCGCCGGGTGGTGGTCCTCCAGCTCCTCGCCGGCCGCGACCATGATGGTCATGAGGTTGTTGAAGTCGTGCGCGACGCCGCCCGCCAGTCGTCCGACGCTCTCCATGCGCTGGGTGTGGCGGAGCGCCTCCTGACTGCGCTCCAGGTCCACGAGGGCGCGTTGCGCGCGCTCGCGCTGCGCCTCGAGGTGCCACATGAGCATGCCGAGTCCGAGGAACATCTGCAGCAGCACGTCCCCGAACCCGAGGTAGAAGGGGAACACCTCGATCGTGCCGGTGACCTCGCGGCGCACCAGCCACGCGAGCCCGTGGAACTGCCCCAGCCCGTAGGCGAGTGCGCTCCACGCGAGCACGATAGGGCCGCGCGAACCGGCGCGCGCGCCCGAGCGCATGAGCAGCACCGCGGCCGCCACGAACACCACGCCGGCCACGACGTAACGCGCGCTCAGGCGCAACGTGTTCGTGGCGGGCAGCGACAGGGTGGCGAACGTCAACGCGATGGCGGCGATCACCACCACCGCGAGCAGCGTGCGCCGCGTGCCCGAGGCGATGGGGCGCTCCCGCACGCTCTCGAACGCCCCCATGGCGACGAAGCACGGCTGCATGAGGCCGGCGGCGAGCGAGGCCGCACTGATCAGGATGCGGCGCCAGTCCCCGGCGGGCCAGTGCCACTGGGAGATGACCGAGATCGCGAACGCCGCCGTGCCGAGGTACACGAGCAGCGCGACCCACGACCACGTCCACCATCGCAACTGGGGCAGGGGGTCGCGCCGCGCGAACGAGAACAGCAGCAGCGCGAGCGCGAGGCACACGAACGCCTGCATGCCGTAGGCGAGCAGGACCTCCTGCGTGAGGCTGAGGTCCAGTCGGGGGAGGTTCGGGCGCATCGGTTCGGGGGGCTCCCGTCGGCGAGGCTCGGTCGCCGCTGGGGCGCGAGCGACCCGGCGGGGGATGGCGAACGGGGCGACCGTGGGCCCCCGCCCGGACCGCGAGGGTAGCCGGGCGCGCGGGCCCTGTCAGCCCTTCTTCTTGACCTCGTCCAGATAGTTCATGCGCAGGTCGGTGAGGACCTGGGTGAGCACCCGCTGCTCGTCGGGCTCGAGGTTCCCCCGGGTGCGGGCCTCGATCGCGCTCAGCGTGTCGATCGTGTTGCGAGCCGCCTCCAGGTTGCGCTCGATCTTGCCCGTCATGGGGTTCATGAGCTTGCCCAGCGACATCATGGCCGCCTGCTGGAGGCCCAGCACGAGCTGCAGGAACAGGGCGGCCTCGCGGCCGGGATCGGGGGTGGCGATGTCGGTCATGTCCTGTTCTCCGGGTTGGCGTCACGGGCGAGGCGCTTGGCCTCGTCCCATAGCGCGTCCATCTCGGCGAGGTCGGACTGGAGCGGGGTGCGTCCCTGCTCGGCGAGCCGACGCTCGATGTGGAGGAATCGTTCACGGAACCGGTGCATGGTCGCGCGCAGTTCGCGCTCGGGGTCCACGCGCAGCTTGCGCGACAGGTTGACGACCGCGAACAGCAGGTCGCCGAGTTCGCGCGCCAGTTCGGGCGTGGTGTCGCCGCCCTGCATGGCGTGCGCGACCTCGTCGGTCTCCTCGCGCACCTTGGCGAGCGAGCCGTCGGCGGTCGGCCAGTCGAACCCGACCGCGGCCGCCTTCTCCTGCAGCCGGTAGGCGGCGACCAGTGCGGTGAGACCCTTCGGTTGCTCGCCCAGCAGCGACGCGTCGGCGTCCTTCCGCTCGGCCTTCTTGATCTCCTGCCACTGACGGTACGCGGCCTCGCCGTCCTCGACCTTGGCGTCGCCGTACACGTGCGGGTGGCGGCGGATGAGCTTCTCGGCCGCGCGGTCGAGCGCCTCGGCGAGTCCGATGCCCCAGCGCTCGCCGGTCAGCTCGAGGCAGAACAGGACGAGGAACGCGAGGTCGCCGAGCTCCTCGGCGGAGTGGTCGGCGTCGGCGTTGCCGATCGCCTCGACCGCCTCGCTCGCCTCCTCGGTGAGGTAGGGCGTCATGCTCTCGAGCGTCTGCTCGCGGTCCCAGGGACAGCCGTCCGGGCCGCGCAGGCGGCGGCAGACGGCGAGCAGCTTGGCGAAGGCGTCGCGTTCGGCGTCGGTCATGGCCCGGCAGACTAGCGCAGGGCGACGGACCGCGCAGCCGTGCCGGTCAGTTCGCGCGGCGTGCGGCGGCGAGCGCGTCGGTCATGACCGCCCGGAACTCCTCGTCGGCGACCGGCGGCACGGCGACGTAGAACGGCCGCACCGCGAGCGTGGCGAGGCGAGCAGCGGGCGAGGGGTCCTCGAGCATGAGGACGAGCGGGGTGCGCGGCATGGTGCGGCGCAGCAGCTGGAGCAGGCCGACCGAGGCGTTGCTGTGCTCGTGCATGGCCACGAACGCCACGTCGAACGGCTGGCGCGTGCTCTCGCGCAGCGCCTGCTCGAGCGAGTCGCACGTCACGACCGCAGCCGGCGTGGGCGCCAGCAGGCGCTCGAGCGGACCCGTCTCGCGGTCGCACACGAGCACGCGGGGGGCGGTCGCCCGCCCGGTCCGGGGTGCGCTGCCGATCTCGCGGACGATGCCCATGGCACCCGACTTGGGGCGCATGGCCTCCGGCTCCTGGAACACGCTCGGCTCCTTCCGGCGTCGATTGTTCACGGTGGGGGCACGGATACGCGTCCGATCCGTGGACCGTGCCGGACCCCGAGGGGCCCGGTCGCGGGCGATTCGTGGACCTCACCGCCGGACCGCGGGCGAGTGCCCTCGGTCCGAGCTAAACTTTGCGCGGCAACCGTCGCGGTCGTTCGATCGGGTTCCCGGTCGGACCGCCCCAGCTCGCATGTTCTCGGTTGCCGCTCGGAGAACTGGAGACGCAAGAGCCGGGCCGGTGAGGACGCTCGGCTGGTGCCCGTGGCCTTGCCGCTGGCGTGCAACGGGTTGCGGGGTTCCCCTCGGGCCGGGCATGAACCCTCGGTTGCCCGTCGGACGTTCGCCCCGCTGCCACCCTGACAGCACGGGCGCAGCTCTGACAGGAGACGCGATCGCCGCCGACACGAAGCGCCGGTCCCGTGTCGGGACCGGCGCTCGCAGTGGGAGGGACGGGGCGGCCGAGTCGGTCGGCGCCGTGCGGGCTCGCCGCAGCGGCGTCAGTCGTCGCCGTGCAGGCTCGCCGCGTCGGAGTCGGCGGTCTCCTTGGGCTCGATCTCCTTGAGCTTGCGGTACAGGTTGCGCTCGCTGATGCCCAGGATGGTGGCGGCCTTCTGGCGATGGCCCTTGGCGTGATCGAGCACGCGCCGGATGTAGCGCAGCTCCACCTCCTCGAGGCTCGGCCACTCGCCCTCGCCCGGCTCGGGGTCGAACGCGGGCGCCATGCGCAGGCCCATGGGCAGGTGCTCGGGGCGGATGACCATATCGTCGCACAGGATGAGCGCGCGCTCGATCACGTTCTCGAGCTCGCGCACGTTGCCCGGCCACGAGTAGCGCTGCAACGTCTCCATGGCCTCGGGTGCGAGGCGGGCGTTGCGCTTCGGCATCACGCTCGACGTGCGCACGAAGTGCTCGACCAGCTGCGGGATGTCCCCCCGGCGCTGGCGCAGCGGCGGGATCACGAGCGGCATGACCGAGAGGCGGAAGAACAGGTCCTCGCGGAACTGCTTCTCCTTGATCATGGCCTCGAGCGGCCGGTTGGTGGCGGCGAGCACGCGCACGTCCACCTTGATGTCGGCGTTGCCGCCGAGCCGGCGGAAGGTGTGGTCCTGCAGCACGCGCAGCAGGCGCACCTGCAGGGCGGGGGTGAGCTCGCCGATCTCGTCGAGGAAGATGGTACCGCCGTTGGCGACCTCGAACAGCCCGCGCTTGAGCGAGACGGCCCCCGTGTAGGCGCCCTTCTCGTGCCCGAACAACTCGCTCTGCAGCAGGTGCTCGTGCAACGAGGCGCAGTCCACCACGATGAACGGCTGGCGAGCGCGGTTGCTGCGGCGATGCACCTCGCGCGCCACGACCTCCTTGCCGACACCGCTCTCGCCGCGGATGAGCACGGTGGTGTCGGTGGGGGCGACGCGTTCGAGCAGGTAGAACATCTCGCGCATCTCGGGCGTGTCGCCCACGGCGATGCCGGGACGGCTGCGGCTGGCGTCGAGCAGCAGTGCCTCGTTCTGCTGGCTCAGGTTCTGCTTCTCGAGCGCCTTGGTGATCACGGCCTCGATCTCGGCGAACCGGCACTCCTGCTTCTTCACGAAGTCGTGCGCGCCCTGATTCATTGCACGGATCGACTCGTCGACCGTCCCGTGGCCGGTCAGGATCACGACCTCGGTCGCGGGCCACTGGCCGCGGATCTCGGGCAGCAGGTCGAGCCCCGAGCCGTCCGGCATGCGGATGTCGAGCAGGACGATGTCGTAGCCGTTGCTCGCGAGGGCCTCGCGCGCATCTCTCAAGGTCACGACCTCGTCGACGCGATAGCCGGCGCGCACCAGCTCGCGGCTGGTCTGCTTGCGGAAGGTGTTCTCGTCGTCGACGAACAGGATGGAACGTTCAGGCACTGGGGGGGCCTCCTGCGCTCCGGAGGGGGAGCGTCACCACGAAGCATGCCCCACGACCCGGGGTGCTCGCCACCCGGATGTCACCCCCGTGGTCGCTGACGATCCGGCGGGTGATGGACAGGCCCAGTCCGGTGCCCTGTCCGACCGGCTTGGTGGTGAAGAACGGGTCCCAGAGGCGCTCCATGTGCTCGGGCGCGATCCCGGGGCCGTCGTCCTGCACCTCCAGCACCACGTGGTCCCCGACCTGGCGGGTCCGCAGCGTGAGCCGGCCGCCCTTGTCCATCGCCTGCACGGCATTGAGCGACAGGTTCATGAGCATGCCGCGCAGCGCGTCCTCGCGGCCCCATACCGTCGGGAGCTCGTCGGCGAGGTCGAGCTCGGTCTCGATGCCTTGCTTGCGGCTGGCGAACTTGAGCAGCGAGAGCGTGTCGCGCGCGGCCCGGTTGAGGTCCACTTCCACCGGGTGCGCGGCATGCGGCTGGCCGAGCAGTAGTAGCTTGGAGGTGGTGTCGGCGCAGCGGCGCATGGCCTCGTCGAGGTCGGTCAGGATCTCGGTGACGTCGGTGCGGTACTCGTCGGGCAGCTCGTAGCGCGGGGTCATGCGCTGCATGGCCTCGACGCACGCCATGATGGAGGCGAGCGGGTTGTTGAGCTCGTGCGCCACGCCGGCGGCCAGCAGGCCCAGCGACGCGAGGCGCTCGCTGTGGGCGAGCTGGACCTCGAGTTGCGTGCGGTCGGTGATGTCGCGCCAGACCTGCACCACGTACTCGAGACGCCCCGCGTCGTCGAGCACGGGGCTCAGCGTGGCCTCCCAGCGGCGCTGGCGGCCGGTCGAGTCGCGCACCACCTGCAACATGCGCATGGGCGAGTTCGCCGCGGCGACCTCGCACGAGACGCACGCCTCGCCCGCGGGCAGGTCGCCGCCCGTGCACTCCCCCGAGCGCGGGCAGGAGCGGCCGGGCAGCGTGATGCCCGCGGCCCCGAACACCTCGGAGAAGCGGTGGTTCGCGGCCACCACGCGGCCGCGGCGGTCGAGCACCACGACCGGGTCCGAGAGCGCCTCGATGAGGCGGGGGAGCATGCCGGGTTGCGGGGCGGATCCGGGGCCGCGGTCGCCCGCGGTCCCGGGTTCCACCGGACGCTCGCTCACGCGCGCACCGCCACGCGTGCATCCACGGCCATGCAGCCTTGGCCGGCGGGCAGCACCTTGAGCGGGTTGAGGTCGAGTTCCGCGATCTCGGGCACCTCGCCCACCAACTGCGAGAGCCGCAGGATCGCCTCCTCGAGTGCGGGCACGTCGGCGGCCGGCGCGCCGCGCCAGCCCTGCAGCAGTCGCGCCCCGCGCACCGCACGCACCATCTCGGCGGCATCGCGGTCGGTGACCGGTGCGACGCGGAACGTGACGTCGCGCAGCAACTCCACGTAGACGCCGCCGAGCCCGAACATGAGCACCGGACCGAACGTGGGGTCCTGGCTCATGCCGACGATCGCCTCGACGCCATCGCGCACCATGGGCTGGATCGTGACGCCGTCCATCTGCTCGCGCACCCCGAGTGCGACGAGGCGGTGCTCGATGTCGGCGAACGCGGTGCGAACCGCGGCAGGCGAGTCGAGGTCGAGCACCACACCGCCCACCTCGGTCTTGTGCGTGAGCGTGCGCGAGGCGAGCTTGACCGCGACCGGGAAGCCGAGCGCGGTGGCGCGCTCGGCGGCCTCGTCGGCGGTCGCGGCGGTCTCGGTGGGCACGAGCGGCAGGCCCGCGGCCTCGAGCAGTCGGCGCGACTCCTCGGCCGACAGCCACACGTTCTCGCCCGCCTGACCGCGCCGACGCGCGGCCGTGACGACCTCGTGCGCGGTCGTCAGGTCCATGTCGCCGAACGTCACCTCGCGTCCCTCGGGCTCGCTCCGCCAGCGCGCGTAGCGCACCGTGCGCGCCAGCGCCAGGGCGGCCGACTCGGGGAAGGGGTACGACGGGATGTGGCCCTCCTGCAGCGAGCGCAGGCCCTCGGGCACGCCGTGCGCGCCCATGAAGCAGGTCAGGATGGGCTTGGGGTCCTCGCCGCGCGCGGCCAGGTCGTGCCGGGCGGCCTCGGAGCCGCGCACGATGGCGGTCGCGACCTCGAGCGGCGTGGTCACGATGGGCGGCACGTAGATGGCGAGCACCGCGTCCACGCCCGGGTCGGTCATGAGCAGGCGCACGGTGCGCTCGAACGACTCCGCGGTCGCCGACGCGATCATGTCCACCGGGTTCTTCACGCTCGCCTCGGGCGGCAGGTAGGAGCGCAGCGTCTCGAGTGTGGCGTCCTGCAGGGTCGCGAGTTCGAGGCCCTGACTCTCGCACGCGTCGCTCGCCATGATGGCCGGGCCGCCGGCATTGGTGAGGATGGCGACGCGCGAGCCGCGCGGCAGCGGCTGGTTCGCGAGGATCATGGCGACGTCGAACAGCTCCTCGATGGTGTCGGTGCGGATGACGCCCGACTGCCGGCACAGCGCGTCCACCGCGTTGTCGGCGCCGGCGAGCGAGCCGGTGTGGCTCGAGGCGGCACGCGCGCCCGACTGGGTGCGCCCGCTCTTCACCGCCACGATCGGCTTGCGGCGCGCGACCCGGCGCGCGATCTGCGTGAAGCGGCGCGGGTTGCCGAACGACTCGAGGTAGAGCAGCACGACGGCGGTGCCCGGGTCGCGGTCCCAGTACTCGAGCAGGTCGTTGCCCGAGACGTCGGCCTTGTTGCCCACGCTCACGAAGTGCGAGATGCCGAGCCCGAGCGCGCCCGCGGTCTCGAGGATCGCGAGCCCGAGCGCGCCGCTCTGCGACGAGAACGCGACGTTGCCCGCGGGCGGCCACGCCGGCGCGAACGTGGCGTCGAGCCGCACGCCGGGTTCGGTGTTGAGCACGCCGAGGCAGTTCGGTCCCACCATGCGCATGCCGTAGCGGCGCGCGCAGTCGCGCACCGCGCGCTCGCGCTCGGCGCCCTCGGCACCGGTCTCCTTGAAGCCGGCGGTGATCACGACGATACCGCGCACGCCCTTGCGACCGCACTCCTCGACCGCCGCGAGCACCTGACGCGAGGGCACCGCGATGACGGCGAGGTCCACGTCGCCCGGGATGTCGGCGACGGTCGGCCACGCGAGCACCGACTGCACCACGCGGGCCTGCGGGTTCACCGGGAAGACCGGACCCTCGAAGCCCTGCGCCATGAGGTTGCGGAAGATCGCGGCGCCGATGGAGCCGGGGCGGCGCGAAGCACCGATGACCGCGACGGAACGCGGCCGGAAGATGGCATCGAGGCCCGACGGAGCAGGGCGGTCGAGGGACGTGCTCACCGTGGCGGGTCTCGTCTCGAGGATGGACATGGAGCGGGGACTCCTTGCGCTCCGCGTGCGAGTCGCGAAGCGGGCTCGTGGCGGCCGGCTGGGGTCGGTGTCGCCACACACGAGAGACTGCCATACAGGCAGGGGGGTGTCATCCGCGCGGGCACGGTCCTTTGGTCCCAGGCGGGGGCGGCGGCGTCGCTGGCGGCGCGTGAACCGGTGGGGATACCATGCGCGACCATGCCCGGGCCGTGCCCGGGCTGATCCGGCGCCGCAGCGGCGCCGGTCGTCCCCGCCGCCGGGAGTGCCGCCCCTGCCGATGCCCATCTCGACATGGGTCGAGGTCGACCTCGACCGCTTCGCCGCCAACCTGCGGGCCATCCGTCGGCATGTCGGTGCGGAGCGCGAGATCCTGCTCGTCGCCAAGGCCGACGCCTACGGTCACGGCGCCGCCGACTTGTCGTTGGCCGCCGAGCGCGAGGGCGTGACGCAACTGGGCGTGGCCACGTTGCACGAGGGCCTGCAGTTGCGGCGCGCGGGCAGCCGGCTGCCCATCATGGCCATGTCGCCGCTGCTCGAGGGCGAGGTGCCCGAGGCGGTCGCGCACGGGATCGACCCGAGCGTGTGCGACCTCGCGTTCGCCCGCGCGCTCTCCGACGAGGCGGTGCGCACCGGCCGTGCCGTGCGCTTCCACGTCGAGGTGGACACCGGCATGGGGCGCACCGGCGTTCCGCTCGCCGACGCCGAGGGGTTCGTGGCCGAGCTGGTCGCACTCCCGGGCCTGCGGTTCGCGAGCCTCTACACGCACTTCCCCGACGCCGACGCCGAGGATCTCGCGTACGCGCGCGGTCAGGTCGCGCGCTTCCGTGGACTCGTCGAGCGTCTGCGCGCGCGCGGGCTCGCCCCGGCGCGCGTGCACGCCGCCAACTCGGCGGGCACCGTGAACCTGCCCGAGGCGCACCTCGACTGGGTGCGCGTCGGACTCATCGCGTACGGCCTGCACCCGGCGCACGACGAGGCGCACCTGCCGCTCGCGCCGGTGATGTCGTTCCGCAGCCGGCTCGTGCAGGTGCGCGACATGCCCGCGGGCGCGACCATCAGCTACGCGCGCGCCTGCACGCTCGCGCGACCGACGCGCGTGGGCGTGGTGCCGGTGGGCTACGGCCACGGCTACTCGTGGCTGCTCTCGGGCAAGGGCCACATGCTGGTGGGCGGTCGGCGCGTGCCCATCCTGGGCCGCGTCACGATGGACCTCACCATGGTGGACGTCAGCGACGTGCCCGGCGTCGCGGTGGGCGACGAGGTCGTGTTGTTCGGCGAACAGGGCGGGGTCACGCTGCCGGTCGAGGAGGTCGCGGCGGGCAGCGAGACGCTGCCCTACGAGATCCTGTGCACGATCGGCAAGCGCGTCACGCGCCTGTACGTGCGGCGCGGTCAGCCCGTGCGCGTCTCGACGCTCATCGGCGAGCGCGCCGACTGGTCGCCCGCGGTCACGGAGTACCTGCGCCAGCGCGACGCGGGGCGGGAGGACTGACGATGCGCGTGTTCCTGATCGTGCTCGACGGGGTCGGGATGGGCGAGCTGCCCGACGCCGACCGCTACGGCGACCGCGGCGCGAACACGCTGCTGCACGTCGCCGAGCACGTCGGTGGGCTGCGCATGCCGGTGATGGAACGGCTCGGGCTCGGCAACCTGCTGCCCATGCCGGGGGTGCGACCCATGCTCACGCCGAGCGCGGCGCGCGCTCGTCTGACCGAGCGCAGCGCGGGCAAGGACAGCACGACCGGGCACTGGGAGATGATGGGGCTCGAACTCGACCAGCCGTTCCCGACCTACCCCGACGGGTTCCCGCGCGACCTGCTCGACGAGTGGAGCGAGCGTGTGGGTCGCGGCTGGATCGGCAACGTCGCGGCCTCGGGCACGGGGATCGTCGAGCGGCTCGGCGCCGAGCACCAGGGGACGGGCCGATTCATCGTGTACACTTCGGCCGATTCGGTGTTCCAGGTGGCGGCGCACGAGGACACCGTGCCGATCGAGTCGCTCTACGAGGCGTGCCGCACCGCGCGCACGATGCTCACCGGTCGGCATGCGGTCGGGCGGGTCATCGCGCGGCCGTTCGAGGGCGCGCCCGGCGCGTACCGCCGGACCTCGCGCCGCCGCGACTTCTCGCTCGCCCCGCACGCGCCCACCGTGCTCGACGCGCTCGTCGAAGCGGGGCAGCGGGTGGTGACGGTGGGCAAGGTGGACGACCTGTTCGCGGGTCGCGGCATCTCCGACGCGATCCACACGAAGGACAACGAGGAGGGCGAGGCCGTGCTGCTGGATCTCGTGAAGCGCTCCGGCGAGGGGCTGGTGTTCGCGAACCTCGTGGACTTCGACACGCAGTACGGGCATCGCAACGATCCCAAGGGGTTCGCGCGGGCGCTCGAGCGCTTCGACGAGACGCTCGGCTCGCTGCTGGGTCGCCTGCGCGGCGACGAGATGGTGTGGGTGACCGCCGACCACGGCAACGACCCCACCACGCCCGGGACCGACCACACGCGCGAGTACGTGCCGCTGCTCGTCGCCGGGCCGCGCGTGGCGCAGGGGGCCGACCTCGGCACGCGCGCCTCGTTCGCCGACGTGGCCGCGACGCTCGCCGAGGTGTTCTCGGTGACGCGTCCGCGCGCGGGCACGAGCTTCCTGTCGGGGATCCGCGCGTGAGCGCCGCGCGTCGTCGTCCCGCTCCCGCTGCTCGCGCCGCGCGCCCCGCGCGCCGCCCGCGCGCCGCCACCCCGGTCGTGTCGCCGCAGGCGCTCATGGCCGAGGCCGTGCGCGCGCGCGCCGCCAGCCACTCGCCCTACTCGCGCTTCGCGGTGGGGGCCGCCCTGCTCACGGCCTCGGGCCGCATCGTGCACGGCTGCAACGTCGAGAACGCGTCGTACGGGCTCACCTGCTGTGCCGAGCGCACCGCGGTGTTCAAGGCCGTCTCCGACGGCGAGCGTCGGTTCGTCGCGATCGCGGTGACCGCGCGTGACGGGCAGGGCGCGCCGCCGTGCGGGGCGTGCCGTCAGGTCCTGGCGGAGTTCGCCCCCGAGCTCGAGGTGTACTGGCGCGACCGTCGCGGTCGCATCGTGCACCGCTCGCTGCGCACGCTCCTACCCAACCTGTTCGACTTCGTGAAGGAGGGGGGCAAGCCCCGATGAGTCGCGAGCGCGATCAGTTGGTCGAGGCCATCACCCGTCAGGTGCTCGCGGCCCTACGCGAGCGCACGCCCGCGCCCGTGGCGATGCCGCATGTGCCGTCGCCGGTGCCCGGACTCGCGCCGGGGTCGGTCGTGCACGACCCGGCGACCTGCGAGCGTTGCCGCAACTGGGGGCTGGCCGGGGCGCGCGGTCCCGAGGAGACCCGGCTGCTCGCCGAGGCCGGGGCGTCGCGCGTCGTCACCACGATGGGCTACTGCCCCGGTTCCGACGGGCTCGCCAGCCTCATCGACCACACGCTGCTGAAGCCCGACGCCACGCGCGAGGAGGTGCAGCAGCTGTGCCGCGAGGCGGCGCAGTTCTGCTTCGCGAGCGTGTGCGTGAACCCCAACTGGGTCGCGCTCTGCCGCGAGCTGCTGCGGGACTCGGGCGTGAAGGTATGCACCGTGATCGGCTTCCCGCTCGGGGCCCACCTCGCCGACGTGAAGGCCTACGAGACGCGCCGCGCGATCGAGCAGGGGGCCGAGGAGGTGGACATGGTGATCAACATCGGCGCGCTCAAGTCGCGCGACTACGCGCTCGTGGAGCAGGACATCCACGGTGTGGTCGCGGCCGCGAACGGGCGCGCGATCGTGAAGGTCATCCTCGAGACCGCGCTGCTCTCGCGCGACGAGAAGGTGATGGGCTGCACGCTGTCGAAGGCTGCCGGCGCCGACTACGTGAAGACCTCGACCGGGTTCGGCGGCGGTGGCGCGACCGTGGAGGACGTGACGCTCATGCGCGAGACCGTGGGCCCCGAGATGGGCGTGAAGGCCTCGGGCGGCGTGCGCACGCGCGAGGACGCCGAGCGCATGGTGGCGGCCGGTGCGACGCGTCTGGGGGCCTCGGCGGGCGTGAAGATCGTGCGCGGCGAGGCCGCCGGCGAAGGGAAGTACTGAGTTGGCACTCGATCCGCGAGCGTTCATCCGCGAGAAGCGCGACGGCGGCACCCACGATCCCGAGCGGCTGCAGGCCTTCATCGCGGCGTGCGCGAAGCGCGAGATCCCCGACTACCAGGCGAGCGCATGGCTCATGGCCGCGTTCCTGCGCGGACTCGACGCCACCGAGACCGATGCGCTGACGCGCGCCTACATGCACTCCGGGCGCATCTTCGACTGGACGCGCCTCGGCGTGGCCGCCGACAAGCACTCCACGGGCGGTGTGGGCGACAAGATCTCGCTCGTGCTGGCCCCGGTCGTGGCCGCCTGCGGCGTGCTCGTGCCCATGGTGAGCGGGCGGGGCCTCGGGCACACGGGCGGCACGCTCGACAAGCTCGAGAGCATCCCCGGCTTCGACGTGCACCTCGACCCCGCCGCGATGAAGCGCCAGATGGAGCGACTGGGTTTCATGATGGTGGGGCAGGGGCCCGACCTGGCGCCCGCCGACGGGCTGTTCTACTCGCTGCGCGACGTCATCAGCACGGTCGAGTACGAACCGTTCATCGTGGCGAGCATCGTGAGCAAGAAGATCGCCGAGGGTGCGCGCGCCATCGTGTACGACGTGAAGTCGGGCAACGGCGCGTTCATGAAGAACCCCGAGCAGGCGCGGTCGTTGGCGAACCGTCTGGTCGCCGTCACGCGCGGGATGGGCGCGGCGGCCTCGGCCCTGATCACCGACATGAGCTGGCCCATCGGTGTCGCCGTGGGCAACGCGCTCGAGATGGACGAGTCGTGGGACGTGCTGCGCGGCCGCACCCCCGTGGTGCCGGGCACGCGCGAGCTCACGCTCACGCTGGCCACCGAGATGGTGCACCTCGCGGGCGCGGCGCCCGACGCGACGACCGCGCGCGAGCGGGTGACGCGTGCGCTCGACGACGGTTCGGCTGCCGAACGGTTCCTCGCCATGGTGCGCGCGCAGGGCGGCGCCACCCGCGCGTTCGAGTCCGACACGCCGCTCGCTCCGGCCCCGGTGACGACCGACCTCGTCGCCCCGCGCGACGGTTTCCTGTCCGCCTGCGACTGCTTCGCCCTCGGCGAGTGGCTGGTCGCCGCGGGGGGCGGACGTCTGCGCAAGGAGGACGCCATCGACCCGCGCGTCGGGCTCACGATGCGACAGGCGCGCGGGGCGCGCTTGGCGAAGGGTCAGCCGTTCGCCACGTTGCATCTGGCGCAGGGCGACGACGCGCTCGTGGCGCGTGCGCAGGCGTGCTTCGGGATCGGCGACACGCCGAGCGCGACGCGGCCCGACGACCTCGTGCTCGAGCGCGTCTGACCGCGCTCAGCGGTCCTTGCGCGCGAGCGCGGGGGACTCGACGAACCGCCACGACGCGATCGCGAGCACGAGCGTGGCCGGCAGTGCGGTGGCGATGAGTCCCGCGGGACCGAGCCCGGGGAACAGGCCGACGAGGCACTGCTGGACCGGGAACTGCCACAGGTAGAGCCCGTACGACCAGTCGCCGCGCTGCCGCCACGCCCGCAGCGGTCCGCCGGGGACGAGCGCGAACCACAGCACGGCGTAGGCGAGCAGGAGCGGGTACAGACCGAGCCACGCGCCGCCCGCGCGCATGACGCCCGCGATCGCGACGACGGCGGCGGCCGCGACCGCACCGTGCAGCGGGACGGCGGCGGCGAGCAGGCGCAGGGCGCCGCCGGTGAAGAACAGCGCGGTCAGGCGCAGTCCCTGCACGAGCTCGAAGCGGTGGGTGAGGGCCCAGCCCTCGTTGACCGCGTGGCCGACCGTGGCGGCGCACGCGGTGGCGAGCACCAGCGCGTGCAGCACCCCGCGCCCCGCGCCCGCGACCCGCAGCACACCCAGAGCGACGAGGAGCGCGTACATGGTGAGCTCCCACGGCAGCGACCACAGCGCGCCGTTCACCGCCGGGCCGCCCGGGTGCCCGGCGAACACGCCCGGCAGGTGCCACTCCACTCCGAGCGGCCACGTGACCGCGTTGCGCAGCGCGTAGCGCCAGGTGTCCCACGACGTGACGTAGTCGAGGGTCGGGAGCGTGGTGAAGAGCGGCCCGATCACGAACGCGACGCCGAACGACGACACCACGAGTGCGGGCAGGATGCGCAGCGCCCGGGCGCGCAGGAACGACCGCAGCGCGGGGCGCGCGAACAGGCTGCCGGTCACGAGGAAGCCGCTCACCACGAAGAACACGTCCACGCCGAGGTGGCCCAGCGAGAAGCCGGCCCAGCGCTCGAGCGGTTCGCCTGCGGTGCCGGTGAGCGGCCACGAGTGGCTCACGAGCACGAGCGTGGCAGCGAGCAGGCGCACGAGGTGGAAGTTGTTGTCGCGGCCACGCGCCGCGTCGGCGAGCGTCAGCGGAGCCATGCGATGCCCCAGACGAGGGTGAGCAGCGTGATGGGCAGGCCGAGGCGCGCGTAGTGCAGGAACCCGACCCGCGCGTGCGGGCCCGCTTGCGCGACCACGATGAGGTTGGCGACCGAGCCGACGAGCGTCAGGTTGCCCGCGAGCGTGGAGGCCATGGCGAGCACCAGTCGCGCGCGCTCGGGATCGGCGGCGGCTGCGGCGGTGGGTTCGAGCAGCAGCACCGCGGGCACGTTGCTCACGAGGTTCGAGAGCACGGTGGTGACCGCCACGAACCCGACCGGGCCGGTGAGCACCTGCTCGAGCGCGGCGGTCGCGGTGGCGGCGAGCCCGGTGCGCTCGAGGCCCTCGACCACCACGAACAGGCCCGCGAACAGGGCCAGCAGCGGACCGTCCACCAGCGCGTGCACACGTCCGGGGCGCACGCGGCGCGTCACGAGCAGCACCGAGGCGGCGCACATCGCCGCCAGCGCGGACGGCACGCCGGCGAGCAGCGCCACGAGCAGTCCGGCCGCCACCGCGAGCGTCTTGGCGAGCAGCGGGCGGTGGAGGCGGGCTCGCGCGCGGGTGGGCGTGACGGGTGCGTGCGGCAGCTCGCGCGCATGCGCGACGAGCAGGACCACCGAGACGATGACGAGTGCGCCCAGCGCGACGGGCGCGAGCGCCGCGGCGAAGCGGCCGTAGGGGATCGCACCGGTGGTGGCGATCAGCATGTTCTGTGGATTGCCCACGACCGTGGCGACGCTGCCGGCGTTCGACCCCATCGCGACCGCGAGCAGGAACGGCACCACCGGCAGGCCGGCGGTGAGGGCGACCTCGACCACGAGCGGGGTGAGCAGCACGCACACCGTGTCGTTCACGAACAGCGCCGACAGCACGCCCGAGAGCCAGACCGTGAGCACGAGCAGGACGCGCGGCGAACGCGTCCAACCGAGCACGCGCGTGGTGCACCAGCCGAAGAAGCCCGCGAGCCGCAGGTGCGCGGCGACCACCATCATGCCGAACAGCAGCGCGAGGGTGGCGAGGTCCACCGAGGCCAGCGCCTCGGTCGGGGTGAGCGCTCCGATCGCGACCATGAGCGTCGCGCCGACGAGCGCCGCGCCGGTGCGGTCAAGGCGCAGGGGCGGCAGCGCGCCCAGCCCGAGCACCAGGTAGGTGAGCGCGAACACGACCGCCGTGGCGACGACGGTGGGACTCATCGTCCCGCTCCGGTCGCGGACCGCGCGCTCAGAGGTGGATCTCCTCCTGCGGCGGCACCTCGTGATCGAGGGAGTCGGGGCGCCCGAAGCGTTGCGAGTCGGGCGCGAGCGGCTGGCCCGGATGGGCGCTGCAGTACTCCTGTGGCTCCGCGCCCTCGTCGTACATCTCGCTCGTGGTGCCGGGGCACTGGTCGGTCGCGAGCATGCCCGACTCGGCGCACACCGTGCGCTCCAGCGAGCCGGTCGGCAGCGCGAAGCCCTCGACCGGACGGCCGCGCGTGGCGCCCAGCATGACCTCGGTCCAGATCGGCAGCGCGGCGCGCGCGCCCGTGACGCCATGCCCGATGGTCTTCTTCTGGTCGTAGCCCACCCACACCCCGACCGACAGGCTGGGGATGTAGCCGATGAACCACGCGTCCATGTAGTCGTCCATGGTGCCCGTCTTGCCCGCGGCGGGGACGGTGAAGCCGGCGGCGCGCGCGGGGAAGCCCGTGCCGTGGTCCATGACCGACTGCAGCATGCTCGTCATGGTGGCGGCGGTGACCTCGTTGAGCACCTCGTAGGGACGCGGGGTGCTGCGCTCGAGCACGCGGCCCGCGCGATCCTCGACCTTGACGATGAAGTACGGGTCGTTGCGCACGCCGCGATTGCCCATGACTCCGTACGCCGAGGTGAGCTCGAGCAGGTTGACCTCGCTCGAGCCGAGCGCGAGCGACAGGTTCTGGCCGAGCGGGCTCTTGATGCCCATGCGGTGCGCGTAGGCCGCGACGAGCGAGGTGCCCATGCGCCGCAGGAGCTTGATGGCGGGGATGTTCACCGACTCCTGCAGCGCGAATCGCAGGGTCACGGGGCCGCGGAACTTCTTGTCGTAGTTCTGGGGCTCGTACGGCTTGCCGTCGCCGCCGGGGAAGGTGACCGGTTCGTCCACGATGGTGTCGGACGGCTTGCAGCCGTTGTCCATGGCCGCGGCGAACACGAAGGGCTTGAACGCCGAGCCCGGTTGGCGCTGCGCCTGCGTGGCGCGGTTGAAGTTGCTCTCGGCCCAGTCGCGGCCGCCCGAGAGGGCGCGGATCGCGCCGCTGCGCGGGTCGAGCGCGACCACGGCGCCCTGCAGGTAGGTCGGGCGCGTCCCGTCGGCGATGCTGCCGTCGGCGATCCCGGCCTCGTAGGCGGCACGCGTGCGCTTGAGACGCAGGTCCTTCTCGAGTTGCGCGAGGTGACGCTCGAGCGCCTTGTCCACGAGCACCTGCAGTTCCATGTCGAGCGTGGTGTGCACCTGGAGCCCGCCCTCGTACACCGCGTTCGAGCCGTACTTCTCGTCGAGCGCGAGACGCACCATCTCGACGAAGTACGCGGCACGGTCGTTGGCGTAGCGCGTCGGCGTGACGCCGAGGGGCGTCTGCGAGGCGCGGTCGTACTCGACCTGGGTGATGGCCTTGGTGACCAGCATGTTGCGCAGGACCTTGTCGCGCCGGGCGAGCGCCGCCTTGGGGCGGCGGCGAGGCGAGTAGAGGCCCGGGTTCGCGGGGATGCCCGCGAGCAGCGCGCACTCCTCGAGCGACAGCTCGTCGAGCGGCTTGCCGAAGAAGGTCTTGGCGGCGGCCTCGACGCCGTAGGCGCCCTCGCCGAAGTAGATCTGGTTGAAGTAGAGCTCGAGGATCTGGTCCTTCGAGTAGTGCTGCTCGAGTTGCACCGCGAGCACCAGCTCCTTGAGCTTCCTCGTGATCGACTTCTCGTACATGTTGAACAGGTTGCGCGCGAGCTGCTGGGTGATCGTGCTGCCGCCCTGCGCGCGCCGCATGTGCATGACGTCGGTCACGATCGCGCGCCCGACGCCCCACAGGTCCACGCCCCAGTGACGGTAGAAGTTGCGGTCCTCGGTCGAGAGCGTCGCGTTGACGAGGTGGCGCGGGATGTCACGCAGCGGCACGACCGAGCGGTTCTCGCGGTAGAACTCGTGCAGCACCCGGCCACGGGCGTCGAACACCGTGGTCTTGACCGGGGTCTCGCTCGCGGTGAGGTGGTCGAGCGAGGGCAGGTCGCGCTGGAGATGGTGCACGAGGCCGAACCCGATGCCCGCGAAGCCCGCGAGCACGGCCGCGAGGACGACCAGGAACGTGCGCCAGGACAGGCGGCGGGTGCGCGGCTCGGGCTTGGACATGGTCGCGGGACGGGACTCCGGTTGGGGGGCCGCCCGCCCGGGTGGACGGGAGCGCGAGGTCGAGCGTAGGGGGGCGGCACGGGCCCGGCAACCCGGCCCCGCGCCCGCGGTCAGCCGGCCACGTCGAGCAGGTGGTAGGTCTTCTTCCCGCGGCGTATCACCACGAAGCGATCGGCCAGAAGGTCGCCATTCGTGAGCGTCCGCAGCGGATCCTTGACGACCTCGTGATTCACGCTGATCGCACCTTGCTCGATGGCGGTGCGCGCGCGTCCCTTGGACGGCTCCAACCCGCAGCGCACCAACGCGCTTGGCAGGTCGAGCCCGCTCAGCTCCGCGAGCGGCAGGGTCGTGCGAGGTGCATCGCCCAGCCCCTCGGACAACTCCGCGGGCGAGAGGGTGCGCAGGTCGCCGCCCTCGAACAGCACGGTGCTGGCGCGCTGGGCGCGAGCGAGCGCGTCGTCGCCGTGCACCATGCGCGTGACCTCGCGCGCGAGCACGCGCTGCGCCTCGCGGCGGGCCGGGTCGGCGGCGTGCGCGCTGCCGAGTTCGGCGAGCGCGGCGGGCTCGAGGAACGTGAAGTAGTGCAGGTAGCGCACGACGTCGGCGTCGGCCGCGTTGAGCCAGAACTGGTAGAACGCGAACGGGCTCGTGCGGCGGGAGTCGAGCCACACGTTGCCGCTCTCGCTCTTGCCGAACTTGCTGCCGTCGGCCTTGGTGATGAGAGGCATGGTGAGGCCGTAGGCCGTCTCGTGTCGCAGGCGGCGGATGAGCTCGACGCCGTCGGTGATGTTGCCCCACTGGTCGCTCCCGCCCAGCTGCAGCCGGCAGCCGAAGCGGTCGTGGAGCGCGAGGAAGTCGTAGGCCTGCAGCAGTGCGTAGGTGAACTCGGTGAACGAGATGCCCTCGTCGCGCGAGTTCAGTCGCAGCTGCACCGAGTCGCGGTGGATCATCGCGTTCACGCTGAAGTGCTTGCCGATGTCGCGCAGGAAGCCGATCAGGTCGAGACGACCGAGCCAGTCGAGGTTGTTCACGAGCCGCGCCGCATGCGGGCCCGAGAACTCGAGCAGGCGTTCGAGCTGGGCGCGCTGGCCGGCGACGTTGGCCTCGATCTGCTCGGCGCCGAGCAGGTTGCGCTCCTGCGACTTGCCGCTCGGGTCGCCGATCATTCCCGTGCCGCCGCCCACGACCGCGATCGGGTTGTGCCCGGCGCGCTGCAGGCGCGCGAGCGCGAGCACGGGGAGCAGGCTGCCCACGTGGAGACTGTCGGCGGTCGGGTCGAAGCCGATGTACGCCGTGACGGGGCCCGTGCGCAGCAGCGAGGCGAGTTCGGGCGAGGTGCTCTGGTGCACCAGCCCACGCGCTTCCAGGTCCGCGAGGAAATCCGGCTTCATCGGGGGTTCGCTCCACGTGCGAGGGCGCCGCCGGGCGCCAAGGGGCGCGTGCGCGGGATGCGCACGCTCAGGGTGTGGATAGCGCACGCCGCGCGGGGCGTCCAGTCGGAACGCATGGGGAGGGCGGGGGCAGGCCTAGCCTGCGGTGGGGCGTGCGTGTCGGGGCGTGCGTGTCGGGGCGAGCGCGGCGGGGCGAGCGCGGCGGGGCGAGCGCGGCGGGGCGTGCGCGCAACGCTGCTTCGCTTGGGCGCACGCGCAGGCGCGGTCGCCGTGTCTCGTGCGTGCGCGGGCACATGTGCATCTCCGGGGTGAGCATTCGGGCCGCGTCCTGATGCGGGTTCGTGTTGCGGCGCGATCTTGTGGTGGGTGCCCGGGGCGAGCGCATGGTGCGGGGCTGGGATGGGCGCGCGTCGCGCATGCCGCACTTCGCGTGTCGCTCGCGTCTCTCGCCTATCGCGAGTTGCGAGTCACTCGCGCGTCGCGTCTTGCGAGCCGCGTGTACGATCCGCTCATGCACGCGAGTGCGAAGCTCGTTCACGCACGTTCGAGCGAGTGCGCTTCGGGCCTTGATCCATGAGGGTGGAACGCATCTCGCAGCGAGGTGTGAGTGAAGGGTTCCGCGGGCCCGAACCGCAGGCGTCGGAAGTGCATGCGGTGTTTGGCGGTGCAGTTCGTGCACTGCTCGGCACGCAATGGTCGCTTCACCGCGTGACACGAGTGGATGCGCTGCTCGGTAACGGACTGTCCACGTCAACGCGTGACAGGAGCGGGTGGGTGCTCGGCAAAGGACCCCCTGCTTCGCTCCGCGCCGATCTGCCTGCCGTGACTCGCGACGCGATCACATGCATCGCGCACGGAACGACTCTTCGCATCGCCATGCAGTCGTGCTCGGCGCGCCGGAAGCAAGCACTCGACTCACGGAGGAGCTGCGCACTCGCGTGCCCTTTGGAGGTGCGCACCTGGCTGCGCTGGGCACGAGCCGAGCGTGCACGCGCCGCGCGCCTGGAGTCGTGGAGGCCGCACGAGGGAAGTGGCCCGCAACCGCATGGATCGAGGTCGAAGCGCTGCTCGTCACCGTTCACGGAGCGCCTCGATCGGGGCCTGGGGCTCGTGTAAGCCCACCGGCGAGAGGGCTGGGAGCCGGCCCGCACCCCGAAAAGTGCCCCACCGCAGGCCGTCGAAGGGCGATTTCTTGACCCGGCCATGACAGGGAAGGGGTTCAGTCCGGCCCCGGGGATGGCCGATAAGCTATTGTCCCGCAACGAGGAAACCGTTGTTGGACGGATCGCCCCCAGGGGCGTTTGACAGCGAAGGGGTGCCCACCTATATTGCGCCTGCTGCCGTTGGAACACAGCCCACCTCTGATTCATCTCTGTTGACACCATCAACAGTCGCGGCTAAGTTCCCCGTCCGCTTCTCGCACTGCGAGGGGCGGTCGTTGCGTCGCTGCCGCAAAGCGCGACGCGCGGCTCGATCTTTGAAAACAGAATAGCGCACGTGACTTCGAAAGCCCGGCAAGTCCTGTCGGCGAGCGCGGTATGGCTCGTACGGCATGTAATACCTTGCAATTGATCCATGCAGGACTTCGGTCCTCGCATGATCTCCATTTTTACCATGGAGAGTTTGATCCTGGCTCAGAACGAACGCTGGTGGAGTGCCTTATACATGCAAGTCGAGCGAGGCTTCGAGCCGAGCGGCGAACGGGTGAGTAACGCGTGAGAAACCTGCCTTCATCAGGGGGATAACACTCCCAACGGGGTGCTAATACCGCATGTGACCACGGGATCGCATGGTTCCGAGGTAAAAGGTGGCCTCTATTTATAAGCTACCGGATGAAGATGGTCTCGCGTCCCATTAGCTAGTTGGCGGGGTAATGGCCCACCAAGGCGACGATGGGTAGCTGGTCTGAGAGGATGGTCAGCCACACTGGGACTGAGATACGGCCCAGACTCCTACGGGAGGCAGCAGTCGAGAGGCTTCGGCAATGGGGGAAACCCTGACCGAGCGACGCCGCGTGGGGGATGAAGGCCCTTGGGTTGTAAACCCCTTTTGTTCGGGAAGAAGTGCGATCAGGTGAACAATCTGGTCGTTTGACGGTACCGGACGAATAAGCTCCGGCTAACTCCGTGCCAGCAGCCGCGGTAATACGGGGGGAGCAAGCGTTGTTCGGAATCACTGGGCGTAAAGGGCGTGTAGGCGGTCAGGTAAGTGAGACGTGAAATGCCTCGGCTCACCCGAGGAGCGGCGTCTCATACTGCTTGGCTTGAGTATGGGAGAGGATGTGGGAATTCCTGGTGTAGCGGTGAAATGCGTAGATATCAGGAGGAACACCGGTGGCGAAGGCGCACATCTGGCCCAATACTGACGCTGAGGCGCGAAAGCTAGGGGAGCAAACGGGATTAGATACCCCGGTAGTCCTAGCCGTAAACGGTGATCACTAGGTGTTGGAGGCATTGACCCCTCCAGTGCCGCAGCTAACGCATTAAGTGATCCGCCTGGGGAGTACGGCCGCAAGGTTGAAACTCAAAGGAATTGACGGGGGCCCGCACAAGCGGTGGAGCATGTGGTTTAATTCGACGCAACGCGAAGAACCTTACCCAGACTTGACATGCATTAGACTGGTGTGGAAACACACCTTCCCTTCGGGGCTGGTGCACAGGTGCTGCATGGCTGTCGTCAGCTCGTGTCGTGAGATGTTGGGTTAAGTCCCGCAACGAGCGCAACCCTTGTCCTTAGTTGCTAACGGATGATGCTGAGCACTCTAAGGAGACTGCCGGTGATAAACCGGAGGAAGGTGGGGATGACGTCAAGTCCTCATGGCCCTTACGTCTGGGGCTACACACGTGCTACAATGGCCGGTACAAAGGGTTCCGATACCGCGAGGTGGAGGCAATCCCAAAAAACCGGTCTCAGTTCGGATTGCAGTCTGCAACTCGACTGCATGAAGTCGGAATCGCTAGTAATCGCTGATCAGCAGGCAGCGGTGAATACGTTCCCGGGCCTTGTACACACCGCCCGTCAAGCCACGAAAGTCGGCAGCACCCGAAGTCGTCACGCCAACCGCAAGGAGGCAGACGCCTAAGGTGAGGTCGGTGATTGGGGCTAAGTCGTAACAAGGTAGCCGTACCGGAAGGTGCGGCTGGATCACCTCCTTTCTAGGGAGACCCGCCGCCTGGATCATTCCTTCGGGAAGACCAGGTTGGTGAGCTTCTAGGTCATACTTCCGGGTTTTCGAGTCCGTGCGCTATTCGTATCTCTGTTCTGGAGCTGGAGCTGGAGCCGCCGGCCAATGGCCGCCGTGGCTCCTTGGTGTCTCAGGACACCAGGGGTTCCGGTAGCTCCGGGTGCGGGAGTGCGAGTCGACCCTCGAGGTCACCGCTCCCATCGACGCCCGCCTCGTGGGCCCGTAGCTCAGTTGGTTAGAGCGCACGCCTGATAAGCGTGAGGTGGGTGGTTCGAGTCCACTCGGGCCCACCACTCTCTTCCGCGAACCGCTCGAATGTTGGGGATATAGCTCAACTGGGAGAGCGCCGGCTTTGCAAGCCGGAGGTTGCGGGTTCGATCCCCGCTATCTCCACCAGATCACAGAGACGACGGCACGTCCGTCGTGTATCGATATTCCGCATCCGTCCGCGGTTCGTCCGCGAGGTGCGCTCGGCGCCAGGCGCCGGGAATCGATCTTTGACAATCGAATATGAGACGCTGGGTATACACAGTTTGAAGCACCTTAGAGAGAATTCCGGTCAAGCTACTAAGGGTGCATGGTGGATGCCTTGGCACGAGAAGGCGATGAAGGACGCGGTAAGCTGCGATAAGCCTCGGTGAGACGCAAACAGTCTTCGACCCGGGGGTGTCCGAATGGGGAAACCCGGCGGGAGTCATGTCCCGTCACTGTCCGCTGAACACATAGGCGGAACAGAGCCAACGGAGGGAAGTGAGACATCTCAGTACCTCCAGGAAGAGAAAGAAATTCGATTCCCTGAGTAGCGGCGAGCGAAAAGGGAAGAGCCTAAACCCGAGCACGCTTGCGTGCGGAGGTGTTGTGGGATCCGTCCGGTTTAGAGCCGGTGAGTCAAAAACCAACACGCTAGTCGAACAGTCTGGAAAGTCTGGCCATAGCGGGTGATAGCCCCGTAGGCGAAAGCGCGTTGGCTCACGACGGTCTCCCAAGTACCACAGGACACGTGAAATCCGGTGGGAATCTGCGAGGACCATCTCGTAAGGCTAAATACTCTCTCGTGACCGATAGCGAACAAGTACCGTGAGGGAAAGGTGAAAAGGACTCCAGGTGGAGAGTGAAATAGAACCTGAAACCATGCACTTACAAGCGGTCGGAGGCTTAATGCGGAGCTTGCTCCGCAAGCGGCTGACGGCGTGCCTTTTGCATAATGATCCGGCGAGTTACTCGTCTGCAGCAAGGTTAAGCGTCTAAGACGCGCAGCCGTAGCGAAAGCGAGTCCGAAATGGGCGACGAGTTGCAGGCGGTAGACCCGAAGCGTGTGTGATCTACCCATGGTCAGGATGAAGCGGATGTCAAAGTCCGTGGAGGTCCGAACCGGTTAACGTTGAAAAGTCATCGGATGAGCCGTGGGTAGGGGTGAAAGGCCAATCAAACCACGTGATAGCTGGTTCTCCCCGAAATATGTTTAGCCATAGCCTCGCG
>JBJTRI010000046.1:0-2500 GCA_046076045.1 bacterium | reverse complement strand
CCATGGCCATGGCTGCCCATTTGAGCCCCGAAGGTGCGCTGGTGCCCCCGCGGGGCCAGCAGGAGGCCAGGAGCGTACCGAGGGGTTCACCCGTGCGGTGACACCCGCCGGTATCCTCGGCGCTCGAGGATGCTCTAACGACAAGGCGGGCATATGGTTGCCGCCGGACTCGGCGGGTGCCTCCGCAGGGCACGCGGCATGCTTCCTTTGCGTGCTGTCCCGGCACGTCCGCCGTCGCGTCCATCATCCCGGGCGCATCCTTGGAGGTCCCCGATGTTCCACCGCCGTCGCTTCCTGGTTCCGCTCGCGTTGGTCCTGCTCGCGCTCGTCGTGGGCGGACCTGCGCTTGCGCAGCTGCCGCCGCCCCCGCCGCCCGGTGGCGACCCGCAGCGCCTGCGCGACGAGATCGAGCGCACGGAGCGCCGCATCCAGCAGGCGCGCGACCTCGTGGCGGCGGCCCCCGCCAACGAGGTGGCTTCCGCCGAACTTGAGCGAGCGGTGACGCTGCAGGGGATCGCGCGTACCGCCTATGCCGACGCCCGCTATGCCATGGCGGGGCGCGCCACCAAGGAGGCCCGCATCCACGCCGACCGCGCGATCGCCTTGGTGCAGGGTCTACCCGATCCCGGTCGTGTCCAGGACCAGATGCAGCGTACGCGCGAGATGCTCGAGCGCGCTCGCGACCGGCTGGCGCGCTGCGAACAGCCGGCCGCCCGCGAGGTGCTGCGTACCGCTCTCGACATGCAGTCCCGCGCCGAGGCCGCCTACGCCGAGACGCGGTACCTCGCGGCCCTGCAACTCACCTCGAGTGCCCGGGAGCGCGCCCTGCGCGCGCAGCAGATGTGCAACGCGGGCGAGTCGCTCGAGGAGGCCGTCGGGGCCGCCCTGCAGCGCACCGACGACCGGCTCGCGCGTGCCCGCGAGGTGGTGGGCGCACGCGGCACCGAGCGGGCCCGCCGCCTGCTCGAGAACGCCGAGGGCCTGCAGGCTCGCGCCAAGGTCGAGGCGCAGGCCCAGCGCACGCGGGCCGCGATGCGTCTCACCCGCATGGCCCGCGAGCAGGCCGAGCGCGCCCTGCGCGACACAGCCCGGTCGGAGCGTCCCTGATCCCGCGCCCCTCGCCGGGCGCCGTGAGCCGCCGCACCGCAGCCCCCGCACTCCGGGGGCTCGGCGCGGCAGCCTTCGCGTGTGCGCTCCTCGCGGCCCCTGCGGCCCGCGCGCAGGTCGCCGACTCGACCTGGTTCCGGGTCGAGGTCGGGGCGAGCTCGGATGTCACGAACGAGCGGTTCGTGGAGGAGACCTACGACGACACCACGTTCACCGGCACGCGCACGACCGGGTCGCCCGAGTTCCGCAACGCCGGCCTGCTCGTGCTCGACGCCGCCGGCGCGCTCCGCGGTGCGCGCTACCGGTTACGGCAGGAGGCCGTGGCCGGCGACCACCTGTTGCGCAGCTACTCGCGCCTCGAACTCGTCGGCGAGCCGCGCGACGGCTGGCGGGCCGCGTTCGGGCCCGAACTCGACCTGCGACGCGACCGGTCGTTCGGGGACGATCGCCGCGAGGCGCGGTTCCGGCCCGAGGCGCGCGTGCGCGCGATCTCGCTCGACCACCGCGACACCTGGGACCTCGCGCTGGGCGGGGAGTGGGCGCGCACCTCGGGGACGTCCGAGGCCCTCGTCCTCGACCGCGACGTGCTGCGCGGCACGGCGCGCTGGGCGCACGCGCCGTACGAGGGGTTGTGGGAGACCGAGGTGTCGTATGGCCTCGACCACCGCACGTTCCCCGACTCCGCCGCGCGCGACCACCTCGAGCAGCACGGGCAGTTCGCCCTCCGCCGATTGCTGCCCAAGGGCGGCTTCTCGCTGGTCGAGGTGCAGGTCGACCGGCGGGCCCCACGGACCGCCGTGGTCTCGACGCGCGATCGCTTCTGGAGCGGCCGCGGTGACCTCTCGGCCTCGGTCCCGTTGCACGACCACCTGCGGTTCGAGTTCGCGGCCGGCTTCGACGGCTACCGCTACGACGAGCCCGACACCAGCGTGTACTTCGACTACGCCCTCACCTCGCTGCGCCCCTCGTTGCGCTGGTCGCTGGCGCACGACTGGTCGGTACGCATCGGGCCGCGTTTCGACTGGCTGGTATCGCCCCGGGTCGCGAGCGAGCGCTATCGCCAGATCTCCGTGGTGCTCGAGGCCGAGCGTCTGCACGAGCGCGACTGGTGGTCGTTCGCGCCGTCGTTCGGATGGCGTGACTACGACCTCTCGGCCTCCGTCGTCTCGCTCGACGAGCCCGACCTGCACTCCTCGTACCTGTTCCTCGAGGGCGACGTCTTCGCCGAGGTCGCGCTCCCGGTGCGCGCACGCCTGCGCGTGACGGGCAGCGGGCGCTGGGAACGGCACGAGGATCCCACGCAGGACGCGACCAGCCTGTACCTCGCGCTCGACGTCCGCCGCGGCTTCTGACCCGGCGTCGCGCGGCCGTCTGTGGCATCCTGTCGGTCCCG
>JBJTRI010000045.1:0-25507 GCA_046076045.1 bacterium | reverse complement strand
CGCTGCGCCTTCTTGAACTCGCGGATGGCCTGGCCGAAACCGCGTGCCATCTTGGGGATCTGGCTCGGACCGAAGAGCAACAGGATCACCAGCACGATGAGCATCACTTCCGTTCCGCCGAAGTTCACGAGCTTCCTCCGAGTTTGCGAACCCCCGTCGTCAGGGGTCCAGCCGAAGCCGACTACGATCGCTTCCCACGAGCACCGAGACGTCGGCCAATCCCGACGTCCACTCCTGCCGCACGAGGGGGGGTCCTCCGAGATAGTGCGACACTTCCCGCGCGAACGAAAGGTCGGACCGTCGCGCTACGATGAACGTTGCGAAATGGTCGTTGCGATCCGCATTGCGGACGTCCGTGACTTGGAATCCGCCCTCCCGCAGGTAGGCCGCGACGCGTGTTCCCACACCCGCCTCGCCAGACCCGTTCAGCACCTGCACGCGCACCACACGGCGACCGCTGCGTCGCGCGCCGGGATCGCGCGCACCCACGTACGACCACACCAGCGACACCGCGAGCGCACCCACCGCGACGGCCAGCACCAGGAACCCGACGCGGGCCAGCCGCCCGCCCTTAGCCACGACGGGCCCCCTTACGAGCCGTGCGACTGCGGCCACGGCTCGCCCCACCGCGCTCGAGTCGCACGAGCGCGGCCCGCAGACGCGTCCACGTGTCGGCCAGCGACTCGGGCAGCACGCGGGTGTTCGCCACCGCGGGCATGAAGTTGGTGTCCCCGTTCCAGCGCGGCACGAGGTGCAGGTGCAGGTGGCCGGGGAAGCCGGCGCCCGCGACCTTGCCCACGTTGAGCCCGTAGTTCACCCCGTGCGGGGCGTACTCGGCCTCGAGCAGGTGCTCGGCGACCGCGGTCAACTCGAGCAGGTCGGCGCGCTCCTCGGGCGACAGGTCGCGGAACTGCGCGGCGTGCCGACGCACGGCCACCATGAGGTGGGCGCTCGCGTACGGGTAGCGGTTCAGCATGAGCACGGCGTGGGGTCGTCGCGCGAGCACGAGGTCGCGGCGATCGGCGGCGGCCGCACCCACCCGGCAGAACAGGCAGCCCTGCGGGGCGTCGGCGCGCTTGAGCCAGGTCATGCGCCACGGGGCCCACAGCCGCGAAGGGCCCGCGGACGCCGACGCCGCCCGGGTACCGGCCGCACGCCGTGGACGAGCCGCGGACGCCGACGCCGCCCGGGTGCCGGCCGCACGCCATGGACGAGCCGCGGACGCGGACGCCGACCGTGCGTCGGCCGCACGACGCGGACGGCGCGCCGGTGCGCGCCGAGCCGCGCTCAAGCGCCGCCCCCCGCCCGCATCGCCCGCCACACGCGCTCGGCCTCGGCCAACTGCTCGGGCGTGTTGATGCCCAGCAGTTCGCGGGCGTCCTCGGCGCACCACACCGCCGCCCGCGCCCCACGCTCCTGCAGCAGCGACACGGTGTCGGTGAGGTAGTACTCGCCCTGCGCGTTGTTCGCGGTCAGCGACGACAGGATGCCCGAGAGCGCGGCGTGGTCGAAGGCGTAGATGCCGCTGTTGACCTCGTCGAGCACGCGCACGGCAGCGTCGGCGTCCTTCTCCTCGACGATGCGCTCGATGCCCTGCCCGTCGGCGGTACGCACGATGCGCCCGTAGCCCTTGGGGTCGGCGAGCCGCATCGAGAGCACGGTGACCTGCGCCCCGGCGGCCGCGTGGCGCTCGAGCAGCGCGTGCAGCGTGGTGGCCGAGAGCAACGGCGTGTCGCCGCACACCACCAGCACGGTGCCGGCGAACCCGGCGATCGCGGGCTCGGCCATCATGCAGGCATGGCCCGTCCCGCGCTGCTCGGCCTGCACCGCCCACTCCAGCCCGCGGTCGGCGAACGCCGCGCGCACGGCCTCGCGCTGGTGGCCGATCACGACCACAGTGCGCGCCACGCCGAGCGTGTCGAGGGTGTCGAGCACGTGCCCGAGCAAGGGCTTGCCCGCCATGGGGTGCAGCACCTTGGCGAGGTCGCTGTTCATGCGCTTGCCCATGCCGGCCGCGAGCACCACGGCGGCGGTATCGGGATGACGGAAGCTCACCGGCCCCTCCACGGCAGGTTGTCGATCAGGCGCGCCGGGCCCACGCGGGCCGCGACCGCCACCAGGGCGGGCCCGCGCACGGTCCGCAGCGGGACGAGCGTGTCGGGGTCCACCACCACGATGTAGTCCTCGTGCACGAGCGGGTAACCCGCCCACTCGCGCCGGATCGCGGCCACGAGGCGCGCCGCACGCCGCTCACCCTGACGCAGCAGCACGCGCGCCGCGGCGAGCCCCTGCGAGAGCGCCACCGCCTGCTGACGCTCGGTCGGCGACAGGTAGGCGTTGCGGCTCGACATGGCCAGCCCGTCGGGCTCGCGCACGGTGTCGCCGCGCAGGACGCGCACCGGCACCAGCAGGTCGGCCGCCATGCGCTCCAGGATGAGCGCCTGCTGCGCGTCCTTCTGGCCCAGCCAGAGGTCGTCGGGCTGCACGGCGTTGAGCAGGCGCATCACCACCGTGCAAACGCCGGTGTAGTGGCCGGCGCGCGAGGCGCCCTCGAGTACGTCCGAGAGCCCGGCCACGCTCACGCGCGTGCGATCGCCGGGCGGGTAGATGTCCTCGACGCCAGGCTCCCACAGCAGGTCCACACCCTCGCGCGCGAGCAGCGCGCGGTCGCGGGACGCGGGACGCGGGTACTTGGTGAAGTCCTCCTTCGGCCCGAACTGCAGCGGGTTCACGAAGATGCTCACCACCACCCGGTCGGCACGCCGGTGCGCCGAGCGCACCAGCGACAGGTGACCGTCGTGCAACGCTCCCATGGTGGGCACGAACGCCACGCGCTCGCCGCGCGCGCGCATGCGAGCGAGGGCGGCACGCAGTCGAGGGACGGTGCGGACTCGGGCAAGGCGCGTCCGTGCGCTCGGGACCCGGCGTGCAGCCATCAATAGCTCTCGGCGTCCGAGGGGAACCGGCGCTCCTTCACGTCGGAGACGTAGCGCGCGTAGGCGTCGCGCATGGCGTCCCCGACCTCGGCGTAGCGCCGCACGAACTTGGGGGTGCGGCCGTGGAACAGGCCGAGCATGTCGTGCGAGACGAGCACCTGCCCGTCGCAGTTCACCCCGGCCCCGATGCCGATCGTGGGCACGTGCAGTTCGCGCGAGACCACGCCACCGAGCTTGGCGGGGATGCCCTCGAGCACGATCGCGAAGCAGCCCGCGGCCTCGAGGGCGCGGGCGTCGGCGACGAGGCGCTCCTGATCGGCCTCGCCGCGCGCCTGCACCTTGTAGCCGCCGAACGCCAGTACCGACTGCGGCGTGAGCCCGAGGTGACCCATCACCGGGATGCCAGCCTCGACGATGCGGCGCACGGCCTCGACCACGCGCGCGCCACCCTCGAGCTTGACGGCGTCGGCGCCGCCCTCCTGCACGAGCCGGCCGGCGTTGGTCACGGCCTGCTCGGGACTCACCTGATAGCTCATGAACGGCATGTCGCCCACCACCATGGCCGTCGTGCGCGCACGCGCCACCGCCTTGGTGTGGTGCAGCATGTCGTCCATCGTGACCGGCAGCGTGCTGTCGTAGCCCAGCAGCACGGTCCCGACCGAGTCCCCGACCAGCAGGACCTCGACGCCGGCCTGGTCGGCGAGGCGCGCGGTCGGGAAGTCGTACGCGGTGACGACCGTGATCGGCTCACCCTTGCGCTTGAGCGCCACGACCGCCGGAGCGGTGATACGGGCGCGCGCGCCCGTCGCGGAGGCGAGCTTGGGGTCGCTGTTCACGAAGGACCGCCTTTCTCGAGGGGCGTGTAGTAGAGCGTGCCCTGACGGTGCGACAGGATGCGCTTGAGCAGGTCCTCGAAGTCGTCGGGCTGGTGCACGAAGTCGATGTTGTTCGTGTTCACCACCAGCAGCGGCGAGTCGTGGTAGTGGAAGAAGTAGTGGTTGTAGGCCTGGTTCAGGCGCTCGATGTACTCGCGCTCCATGTCGCGCTCGAACGACCGGTTGCGGTGGTGGATGCGGTCGAGCAGCGTGTCGGTGCTGGCCTGCAGGTACACGACCACGTCGGGCTTCACCACATCCAGTTCGAGCCAGCCCACGAGGCGCTCGTAGAGCGCCATCTCCTGGTCCTCGAGGTTGAGGCTCGCGAAGATGCGGTCCTTCTGGAATAGGTAGTCCGCGACCAGCTTGTCGCTGAACAGGTCGGTCTGCCGCAGCCCGCGCTGCTGCTGGTAGCGGCTGAACAGGAAGTGCATCTGGGTCTGGAACGCGTAGCGCGTGCGGTCGCGGTAGAAGTCCTTGAGGAAAGGGTTCTCCTCGACCTCCTCGAGCACCAGTCGCGCCGAGAGACGCTCCGAGAGCAGGCGCGACAGGCTGGTCTTGCCGGCGCCGATCACGCCCTCGATCGCGAGGTAGCGGTTCTCACCGACGCTCACGCCCGCCCCCTCACCGCCGTCCCGCACCGTCCGTCCATGGACGCCATCCCGGGGGCCGCGTCAGTTCCAGAGCCGCGAACCGTGCTTCACGAGCGGACTCGCGCCGAGCCGCTGCAGCAGGCCCAGCATGGTCTCCCCCGCGACCGGGTGCACGAGCATCGGGTCCAGTTCGACGAGCGGCACCAGCACGAACGAGCGCTTGGTCATCTCGGGGTGCGGCAGCTGCAGCTCGGGATCGTCCGAGACCAGGTCCTCGTAGAGGAGCAGGTCGAGGTCGAGGGTGCGCGGGCCCCAACGGTTCGTGCGCACGCGGCCGAGGCGCTTCTCGATCAGCATGAGGTTCCACAGCAACTGGCGCGGCGTGAGCTGCGTCTCGACCAGCGCGACGGCGTTGAGGAAGTTGGGCTGGTCGGCGACACCCACGGGCTCGGTGTCGTACAGCGACGAGGCGCGCACCACGGTGGTGTCGGGCGTGCGCGCGAGCTGCTCGAGCGCCTGCCGCACGTAGGACTCGCGGTCGCCGAGGTTCGAGCCCAGTCCGATGTACGCCTTCATACGGTCCGCTCCCGGACCACCTCGATGACCGCGCGGCCACCGGTGGTCCATCCGAGGTTCTGCTTGGCGATGCGGACCCTCACGCGTCGGATGGGGTGGCGCTCGAGGATGACGGCGGCCACGCGGGCCGCCAGTGCCTCGAGCAGGTGGAAGCTCTCCCCCTCCACCACCTCACGCACGATCCGGTACAGCATGTCGTAGTCCACGGCGTCGGTGAGCTTGTCGCTGGTCTCGGCCCGGTCGTCGGTGGGCTCCAGTTCGAGGTCCACCTCGAGGCGCTGCCCCGCTTCCTTCTCGTAGGGGCGGGCGCCGTGGTGCCCGAACACGGACAACCCTTCCAACCGGATGATGGCCAACTCGTTGCCTCCGAACGCGAACGGCCGCAAGCCTCATGCCAGCGACCCTCGTGATGGCCGGAGTCTAGGACCGCCCCCCGGGGGGGTCAAGGAATCGTGCCCCACACCGCATGGAACAAGCGGATTCGTGCAGTGTCAGCCACCCTTCGCGCACCCGGGTACCAGCACTGAACCCGCTGGCGATTGGCCCCGACATCATGCCGGGATATCGCGTCGAAGCGGCCCCCTAGACGGCAACCCCGTACTCGCGCAGCGCGTCGTTGAGGCTGGTCTTGGTGTCGGTGCTCGCCTTGCGACGACCGATCACCAGCGCGCACGGCACGCCGTACTCGCCCGCCGGGAAGCGCTTGGGGCGCGTGCCGGGGATGACCACACTGTCGGGCGGCACGTAGCCGCGGCTCTCGACCGGGCTCGGGCCCGTCACGTCCACGATGACCGTGCTGGCGGTCAGCACGACCCCGGCCCCGAGCACCGCGCGCGCGCCCACGCGCACCCCCTCGACCACGATCGCGCGCGACCCGATGAACGCGTCGTCCTCGATGATGACCGGCGCGGCCTGCGGCGGCTCGAGTACGCCGCCGATGCCGACGCCACCCGAGAGGTGCACGCGTCGTCCGACCTGCGCGCACGAACCCACCGTGGCCCACGTGTCCACCATGGTGCCCTCACCCACGCGCGCGCCGATGTTGACGTAGCCCGGCATGAGGATGACGCCCTTCTCGAGGAAGCTGCCGTAGCGCGCCACGCCCGGCGGCACCACGCGCACGCCCGCGGCCTCGAGGTTCGCCTTCGGCGGCACCTTGTCGAAGAACGACAGGTCGCCCGCGACCATGGTGCGGCTCACGTGCATGCGGAAGTAGAGCAGGATCGCCTGCTTGAGCCACGCGTGCGTGACCCACTCCCCGCCCTCGACCGCGGGCGGTGCGCACACGCGCAGGTCACCGGCGTCGAGTGCGGCCACCGCGCCCTCGACCGCGCCGCGCAGCGCGGCATCGTCGAGTCCGAGCGTGCCCGCGAAGCCTTCCGCGATCGTGCGCTCCCAGCGGGCCAGCGGATACGCGTCGGTCGTCGGGCCGCTCACGCGTGCACCTCCGCGAGGCGCGCCAGCCGGGCGATCGCCTCCTCGCACTGCGCCTGCGTGGGCACCAGCGCCCAGCGCACGAACCCCTCGCCCCCCGGGCCCAGGAACGACCCCGGCGTGGTCACGATCCCGAGCCGCAGCAGCGACTCGACGAACGCCACGTCGTCGCCCCCCGGCGCGCGCATCCACAGGTAGAACGTGGCCTGCGAGGCCTCGACCGTCCAGCCGCGGCGCGCGAACTCGGCCATGAACAACCGCCGCTTGGCGCCGTACACCTCGCGCGTCGCCGGCGTGTGCGCGTCGTCGTTCCACGCCGCGATGGCGGCGTCCTGGATGAAGTCGGGCGTGGCGTTGCCCAGGCTGGGACGGAACTTCTTGAGCGCGTCCATGAGGCGCGGGTCGCCCGCCATGAACCCCGAGCGGTAGCCGGTCATGGCCGAGCGCTTCGACAGCGTCCACATGCCGATGAGGTTGTCGAGTCCGTGCACGAGCAGCGTGCCCGGGCGCTCGCCCTCGAACCACAGGTCGCTGTACGCCTCGTCGCTCGCGATCCAGAAGCCCTGCTCGCGCGCCATGCGCACGAGCCGCTCGCCCGTGGCCGCATCCATCACCGAGCCCGTGGGGTTATGCGGCGAGTTGAGCCACAGGAGCGCGGTGCGCGCCCAGATGTCGGCCGGCACGCGGTCGGGGTTGAAGCACCAGCCGTCCTCGCTGCGCAGCGGCACGAAGGACGGCGTCGCGCCCGCGAAGCGCGCGCCGCTCTCGTACACCGGATACGCGGGCGTGGGGATGATCACCACGTCGCGCTTCGCGCCCGGGCCGATCAGCGCGAACGCGAGCGAGTACACCGCCTCCTTGGTGCCGTTGGCCGGAAGCACGTGGCGCTCGGGGTCCACGGTGAGCCCGTAGCGACGCTGCAACCACGCCGCACACGCGGCGCGCAGTTCGGGCTTGCCGTTGGTCGCCGGGTAGCTCGAGACCGCGGGCACCGCGGCCTTGAGCCGCTCGCGGATGAACGCCGGCGTCTCCTCGCGCGGGTCGCCCATGCCGAAGTTGATCGGTGCGAGGTCGGCCGGGGCGAGTTCGCGGCGGCGGCGTTCGAGCTTCACGAACGGGTACTCGTCGTTCGTGGTGAGCAGCGGGTGCAGCGGTCCCGGCACTAAGGCGGTCATGCGGACTCCCGGGTGAGGAAGGCGGTCAGGTGGTCGTACACCAGCATGAGGTTGGGGATCGGGCAGTACTCGTCGGCGCGGTGGCACAGGTCGGGGATGCCGGGCCCGAAGTTGAACGCCGGGATGCCCGCCTCGGTGAAGCGCGCGACGTCGGTCCAGCCCTGCTTGCCCGCGACCGAGGCGCCCGTCTGGCGCAGGAAGCGCTGCACGATGGCGTCGTCCATGCACAGCCGTCCCGGCGGCGCCTGGTCCACCACCTCGAAACCGAACCCCTCGGGCACGAGCGCGCGCACGCGGGCGATGGCCTCGTCGGTGGTGCGGTCCGGCGGGAAACGATGGTTGAGGTTCACGACCATCTCGGCGGGCACCACGTTGCGCGCGGTGCCGGCCGAGAGCTTCGTGACCTGCAGCGTCTCGCGGAACTCCATGCCGTGGAGCACGTGAGTGATGGTCTCGAAGCGCGTGATGTCCCCGAGCCATGCCGCGCCCTCGGCCACCGCGTTGCGCCCCTTCCACGGCCGTGCGGCGTGCGCCGCCACGCCGGGCACGCGCACCTCGACGTTCAGGATGCCGTTGCAGCCCATCTCGACCGCACCGTCGGTGGGCTCGAGCAGGATGGCGAGCGCGGCGTCGCGCAACCACGGCGACTCGCGCAGCACGCGCTTGAGCCCATTGCGCTCGGCCGGGCCCTCCTCGGCGTCGTAGAACACGCACGCGACGTCGAACGGCATGGCGTCGAGGTCGAGGTGCGAGGCGAGCGCCAGCATGACCGCGTCGCCCGCCTTCATGTCGGTGGTGCCGAGCCCGTAGAGGCGGTCGCCCTCGCGGCGCGCGCGGGCGTTGCCCTGCGGCGGCACGGTGTCGGTGTGGCCGGCCAGCACCACGAGCGGCCGCCCCTTGCGCGGGGCGCGCCACACCACCGACAACCCGTGACGGATGACCTCGCCACGGCTCTCCGAGGCGAGGCGGCGGGTGACGAGGTCGGCGATCGCCTGCTCGTCGCCGGTCACGCTGGGCGTGTCCACCAGTTGCGCGAGCAGCTCAACGAGCGATTCGGAGGTGACGGGCATCGGGGTTCCCCGGGGACTCGAAGTGGGCGACCGAAGCTAGCACCGGGCCGCAGGTTGCGCCACGCCGCGCACCCCCCTAGCCTGCCGCGCATGACGCCCTCCTCGACCGCGCTCCGGCTCACCGGGCGCGACGCGCTGCCCCTGCTGCACCGCACCACCAGCAACGCCCTCGCCGACCTCGCCCCCGGCGGCGCGCGCCCCACCCTGTTCTGCGACTTCCGCGGCCGCCTGCTGCACCGCGCGGTGGTGGCGGTGGCCTCCGATGGCGCCGTGTGGCTGCTGCGCGCCGACGCGCCGGGACCCGAGCTGGCCGCCGCCGTGGACCGCATGGTGTTCCGCGACGACGTCGCGATCGAGGACCGCTCCGCCGTGCTGCCGTTCGTGCTCGCCCCGGCGCCGCCGGGTGCCAGCGGTGTGCTCGCCGAGCGCGACGGGGCGCCGTGCGTGGTGGCCGTGGGCGACGGCACGCTGCTCGCTTGCGACGGGCGCCCTGCGCTGGACGAGGCCGCCCGCGTCGCGCGCCTCCTGCCGCGGCACGGTCACGAGGTGTGCGATGCGTTCCACCCCTACGAGGTCGGGCTCGGCCCCGACGTGCACCTGGCCAAGGGCTGCTTCACCGGTCAGGAGGCGCTGCAGCGCCTCATCACCTACGCGAGCGTGCGACGCCGGCTCGCGCGCGTGACGCTGACGGGCACCACGGCGCGCGTCCCGGTCGAGGTGCGCCAGGGCGAGGAGCGCGTCGGCGTGCTCACGAGCGCGGCGGACGGCGACGGGCTCGCGGTGCTGACGCACGCCGCGGCCGCACCCGGCACGCGGCTCGCGACCGAGGACGGCACCACGCTCGAGGTGGTCGAGGCGCCGGATCCGGCGCGCCCGCTCGGTCGCGACTGAGGCCCGGCCTCAGGCCACCGGCTTCTCGCCGTCGTCCACCACCAGCGCGTCGGTGGTGAGCACCACGCTGGCGAGCGAGCCCGCGTGCAGCAGCGCGCAACGCGCCACCTTGGCGGGGTCCACGATGCCGGCGCGGTCCAGTTCCACCAGCCCGCCCGAGAGCGCGTCGAAGCCCGTCCACTCCCCGCCCGCGCGCACGCGCTCGAGGACGCTCGCCGCATCGGCGCCGGCGTTGGCCGCGATCCACCATGCGGGAGCGGCGAGCGCGGCCACGACCGCGTCTCGTCCCGGACGGTCGAGCGGTCGCACGTCGAGCGCCGAGACCGCGTCCACCAGACGCAGCAGACCGGCACCACCGCCGGGCACGAGCCCCTCCTCGAGCGCGGCCTGCGTGGCCCCGAGCGCGTCCTCGACCTGGGCGCGGCGCGCCTCGCGCTCGGGCCCCTCGGGCCCGCCCACGCGCAGCACCGCGACCCGACCCGCCAGTCGCGCGCGCCGCTCGTCGTCGCACCGGACGAGCGCGGCACGCACCTGCTCGGTGCGACCGCCGCCCCCGGTCACCGTGGTGAAGTCGGCGTTCGCGCACGCGCGCACCGCACGCCCGAGGTGCGCGGCGGTGACCGCGGTGGGCGCGATCCCCGTGCCGTAGCCGAGCAGCGTGGCGCCGGTGACGAGCGCCAGGTCCTCGAGCCACGCGCGCCGTTCGGCGGGTGTGCCCGGCATGCGCACGGCGAGCCCCGGCGCGGTGCCGCGCAGTCGGTTCACCACCAGGACCGCGAGCGCGTCGGTGGACAGGTCCTCGCACACGCACAGCAGCGGCCGATCCTGACGCGCGGCGATCTCGAGCGCGGGCACGATCTCGGCGGGACGCGTGAGCACGCCGTCCACCACCAGCACGAGCGGGTGGTCGAGCGCGACCTCCATGTCCTCGGCGTCGGTCACGAAGTAGGGCGAGGCGTAACCCGAGGGCAGGCGCAGGCCGTCCACCACCTCGAGCGTGAGCCCGTGCCCCGAGCCCTCCTCCACCGTCACCACGCCGTCGGGACCGACCTCGGCGATGGCGCGGGCGATCGCATCGCCCACCTCGGCATCGCCGCTCGCGAGCGTGGCGACGTGCGCGAGGTCGCGCTCGTCCTCGACCGGACGCGCCAGCCGCGCGAGTTCCTGGAGTGCCGCGGCGACCGCGGTCTCGACCCCGCGCCGCACCGCGACCGGATTGCCGCCCGCGCGTACCGCCGCGAACCCGTCACCCACGATGCGGTGCGCGATCACGGTGGCGGTGGTGGTGCCGTCGCCGGCCTCGGCGCCGGTGCGCTGCGCGACCTCGCGCAGCATGTGCACACCCATGTTCTCGAACGGGTCGGGCAGCTCGAGTTCCTGCGCGACCGCGATGCCGTCCCGCGTGATGGTCGGCAGGTGGCCCTGTGCGCGGTCCAGCACCACGCTGCGGCCGCGCGGCCCGAGCGTGATGCGCACGGCGCTCGCCAACTGGTCGATCCCCCGCCACAACGACTGGCGGGCATCCTCGTCGAACCGGACGCGCTTGCCCATGCGGACGTGCCTCCCTGCGCGCCCACGATGCGCACCGTCCGGCCGGACCGGGCACCGCGGGATCCTGCGAGGTATCGGCACCCCGGGGCGCGCGATTCAGCGGTTCGCGGCGACCCGCGGAACGTCAGCGCGGGGCGCGGCGGGACGGCTCGGGACGCGACCGGTCACGCCGGGCGCGGTCCATCTCGCGCACCGCGCGCACCACCTCGGGCGGGGCGCCCGGGCGGCGGGCCGCCTCGCGCAGCCACTGCACGCCCGCGCTCGAGTCGCCCGCCTGCAGGAACGCGGTCGCGGCGTCGAACGCGTAGCCGGAACTCTCGGGGAACGCGATCGCGAGCCGACGGAACTCGGCCGCCGCGCCGCGCCAGTCACGACCGGCCGCCAGCGTGTGCGCGAGCGACAGGCGGTCGCGCTGCCACCGCGGGTCGCTCGGACGCGCCGTGGCCCCGGGCGTGGTGGCGGTCCCACCCGTGTCGTCGCGCTCGACCTCCTGGAAGCGCCCGGCCTCGTCCATGCGGAAGAACCGGTCGGGCCCCTGCGGCTCGCCCTCGCCGCGCGCACGGTACGCGCTGTAGTAGCCGGCGCGCAGCGTGCGGTCGCGATACCACACGCGCACCACCGGCCCGTCGCCGGCGAGGAACCCGACGTTGTTGGGGATGCGCACGAACCACAGGCGAGCGTGCGGCTCCATGGTGGGGTAGGCACCGAGCAACTTGGCCTTGATGTCCGACACGAACGCACCTGCGCGGCGCTGGTAGGCGGCCTCGCCCCAATCCTCGGACGGCGTGGCGGCGCGGCCCGCACCCACGAACGCGATCGCGCCCACGACCAGCATGGCCACGACGCGCTGGCGTCCGACCGCGACCCCGACGAGCAACCACAACCCGAGCGCGGCGAAGTGCGCGTAGTAGGCGTGCCAGCCCAACCCGGGCAGCAGCAGCGGCAGCGTCCCGAGCCCCCACCACGCGAGCGCGAACGGTTCCACGCCGCGCGCCGCGCGCCCGCGCCCTGCACCGAGCACATCGGCGGGACGCGCGTCGGGACGCGCGAGCAACTCCACGAACAGCGCCACCAGCAGCGCGCCGCGCACGCCATCGAACAGCACCGTTCGCCAGCCACCCTCGGGGGCGGGCCACAGGTCGAGCGAGAACGCGGCGAGGAAGCTCTTCCACACCGCCACCCACGGCGCGACGGCGGCCGGCGACGGCGGCGTGTCGGCGGGCGCGCCCGCATACAGGCGGCCGAGCACCATGGGGTGCGCGATCGCCCACACCAACGCGAGTCCCGCCGCGGGTGCCACACGCAGCCCGACCGCGGCCCAGTCGCGACGCCCCACCCAGCGGTCGTGGAGCGCGAACAGCAGCACGAGCGGGGCCGCGGTCTCCTTGCTCGCGAGCGCGAGCGCGTAGGCCGCCGTGGCCGGTGCGATGCGGCCGGTGTGCCACGCGAAGATCGCGAGCAGCGACCACAACATCATCCACAGGTCCTGCGCCCCCGCCGACCACAGCAGCAGCAGGCCCCAGCCCGGCAGCGTGGCCGCACCCACCACCGCGACCGCCGCCGCGGCCGCGCCGATCAGCCGGCGTGCGAGTGCCCAGTACGCGGCCAGCACACCGCACGACAGCACGAGGCTCGCGAGGTGGAACGGCCACTCGACGGGCCCGAACGCGCGCTGCAGCCACCAGTAGTGGAGCTCGCGCGACCACGGACGCCACCAGTGGAACGCGAGGTCGCGGAACCCCCACAGGTCGCCGAACCCCTTGCCCGCCACGTGATCGAGGAACACGTAGTCGTCGTTCAGGAACGGCAGGCGGAACGCGTCGCCGAAGCGCGCGAACAGGAACAGGGCGAGTAGCGCCACGCCGATGGCACGTCCCATGGGGACGGCCGGACGCGAACGGCTCGCCGACGCGTTCAGGGGCGCCACTCCGCGAGGAACACGTTGGTCTCGCCGGGCACCTTGCCGCCGCGGTTGGAGCAGAACACCAGCCAACGGCCGTCGGGGCTGAACATGGGGAACCCGTCGAAGTCGGGGTCGCGCGTGACCGGCTGCGGCTCGCCGCCCTCGACCGGCACCCACCACAGGTCGAAGTCGCGCCCGCGCGGGTTGTGCCAGTTGCTCGAGTACACGATCGCCTTGTCGTCGGGCGTGAAGTACGGCGCGAACGACGCGCCCGGCTTGTCGGTGATGCGGCGCTGGCCGGTGCCGTCGGCGTTCATCACCCACAGGTCCATGCGCGACGGCTTCACGAGGTCGAGCGCGAGCAGGCGCCGGAACGTGGCGTTGGCCGTGGAGTCGTCGGTGCGATGCGTGCGCCACACGATGCGTTTGCCGTCGTGCGAGAAGAACGCGCCGCCGTCGTAGCCGGGCGCGTCGGTCAGCCGCACGAGCCCACTGCCGTCGGGCCGCATCTTGTACAGGTCCACGTCGCCGTCGTGCTTGCGCGTGAACACCATCCACGCGCCGTCGGGGCTCACCGTGGCCTCGGCGTCGTAACCGGGGTGGTTCGTGAGCCGGCGCGCGTCGCTGCCGTCGGCCTTGGCGGTCCACAACTCGTACGACGGGTAGAGCGCCCACGCGTAGCCCTGGCTCATGTCGGGCGTGGGCGGGCAGGTGTCCACCTCGGCGTGCGTCGAGGCGTACACGACGCGCCGGTCGCGATCGTAGAAGTAGCCGCAGGTGGTGCGGCCGCGCCCCGTGCTCACGAGCGTGCGGCGGCCCGTGCGCAGGTCGAGCACGTACTGCTGGTCGCACTTCCACGCCTCGTCGGTGACCTGCAGGATGAGCTTGGTGCCGTCCGAGCTCCAGTACGCCTCGGCGTTCTGGCCGCCGAACGTGAGCTGCCAGAGGCTCGCGAAGTGGCGCTCGCCGGGACGGATGAGCGAGTCGGCCGCGGCCGCGGTGGGCGGCACGGGCCGGAACGACCGGGAGGCGGGCGCGGCGGCGAACGCGAACGCCAGGACCGCTGCGACGAGCACGACGGGACGGGAACGCACGATCAGGGCCTCCTGCCGAGCGTGGCGACGAGGTCGAGCTCGTGCCCCGCCCGCTTCACGGTGATCCGCACGTCCTGCCCGGGACGCCGGGTGCGCAGGGCGAACGTGTAGTCGTAGATGTTGTCCACGCGCACGCCGTCGAACCGCACGATCGCGTCGCCGGCCTGCAGGCCCGCCTTCTGCGCGGGACTGTTGTCGCGCACGCCCGAGAGCAGCACGCCGCCCTCGGTCTGCATGTAGTCGGGGATGGTGCCGAGGTACGCGCCGTAGCCGCCCCCACCCGCGATGCGTCCGGGCGACGGGTCGGCCTTGGCCTTGGTGAACGCCGGGCGCGGGCCCGCGTCGAGCGAGTCGAGCAGCGCCTCGGCGAAGCGCGAGACGCGCACCAACCCGGCGGCGTGCACCTTGTCCCACGTGTCGCTGGGCTTGTGGTAGTCGGCGTGCGCGCCCGTGAACAGCATGAGCACCGGGATGTCGCGCTTGTAGAACGACTGGTGGTCCGAGGGCCCGTAGCCGTCCTCGCTCAGCCGCAGGTCGAAGCCGGCGAGCGGCAGCGCGCGATTGGTGCGCTCCACGAGTCCGGGGAACCCGGGCGAGCTGCCCACGCCCATGACCTGCAGCTTGTCGTCGCGCAGGCGCCCCACCATGTCGAGGTTCACCATGGCGGCCACGGTGGCGAGCGGACGCGGCGGGGTCTCGGTGAAGCGCGCCGAGCCCACCAGCCCGATCTCCTCGGCGCTGAACGCGACCGCGACGAGGTCGTGCCGCGGCCCGCGACCGCGCCGGGCGCGCTCGCCCATGCGCTCTGCGACCGTGAGCAGCGCCGCGACGCCCGAGGCGTTGTCGTCGCCGCCCACGTGCGGGGCGCGCGTGTCGGGCGCCAACGACGACGAACCGCCCATGCCGAGGTGGTCGTAGTGCGCACCGATGACGTGCGTGCGCGTGGTGTCGGCCCCGCGCAGCAGGCCGACCACGTTGCTCGTGCGGGCGCGCGTGCGGCGCACGTTGACGGTGAGCGACACGCTGTCGGCCAGCGCGAACGAGCGCGGCTGCATGAGCGAGTCGAGCGCGGCCTGCGCGCGCGCGAGGTCGGTGCCCGCCGGGGCGAGCAGCGCGTTGGCGGCCTCCTCCGAGATCCACGCCGCGAGCAGGCCGCTGCTCATGTACCCCTCACCGTCGCGCGCCGGGGCGCGCACCGGCTCGCCGGCGTGGTAGCGCGGACCGTTCACGACGAGCAGGCCCAGCGCACCGTGCTCACGCGCGTTGATGGCCTTGGTGCGCAGGTCGGCGAATGGCGTGTTGAGGTCGCCGTCGAACCGGCTGGTGCTGTCCATCTCGCCCGGCTCGTGCGTGAGCACCAGCACGAGCGCGTCGCGCACGTCGAGCCCGGCGTAGTCGTCCCACTGGTAGCCGGGCGCGGTGATGCCGTAGCCCGCGAACACCACGCGCGTGCGTGCGGTGCCGTTGTTCGAGAACCCGAGCGGCTGGAGTGCGTCGCCCAGTTCGAAGCGCCGCCCGCCCACCTCGAGCACGCACGGGGCCTCGGCCACCACGCCGGTGGTGACCTCGAACGACTGGAACCAGCCGCCGTCGTCGCCCGCCGGGGCGAAGCCGGCGGCCGCGAGTCGGCCGGCGATCCAGGCGGCCGCCGAGTCGATGCCGGCGGTACCGAGGCCACGTCCCTCCCAGCGCGGGTCGGCCAGCGTGCGCACCTTGGCGCGCATCGCGAGCGAGTCGCGGGCGGCCACACGGGCCCGCGACGACGCGGGGCCCACGCCCGAGCCGGGCGCGGCCTGCGCAACGAGGGGAGCGGCGAGCAGCACCGCGAGCGCGAGCAGGAACACGCGCGTGTTCATCGCACGGCCTCCCAGTAGAGGTGCAGGCCCTTCAGCGTGAGGTCGTCGTCCACCAGGTCCACGGTCTCGCACTCGGGCGCGATGAGGCGCGCGAGCCCGCCGGTGGCCACCACCTTGGTGCGGCCGCCCAGTTCGGAGCGCATGCGACGCACGAGCGCATCCACCAGTCCGGCGTAGCCCCACAGCACGCCGACGCGCAGGTTCTCGGCGGTGGTGCGGGCCACGGCGCGCTCGGGACGACGCAGTTCCACGTTGGAGAGGCGCGCCGCCCGGCGCACGAGCTCGTCGGACGCGGTGACGAGTCCCGGCGAGATCGCACCGCCCACGAACGCGCCGCGCCGCGAGACGCAGTCGAACGTGGTCGCGGTGCCGAGGTCGATCACGATGCACGGCGAGCCGTGCAGCACCTTGCCGGCGAGCGCGTTGGCGATGCGGTCGGGGCCGACCGAGTCGGGCTCGGTGACCTGCAGCGCGATCGGCGAGGTCGCGGCCTTCACCTCGAGCGGGTCGCGCCCGGTGAGCGCGTGCAGCGCATCGGTCCACGCGCGCGTCTGCGACGGCACGACCGAGCACAGCACGCTCGGGCAGCCGGCCGCGCCGGTGCGCAGCATCTGCTCGAGCCGCAGACGGATCTCGTCGGTGGTGCTGCGACCGCTGGTGACGCGCCACGACTCCTCGAGCACGCCGCCCACGAACCGCCCCACCGAGGTCTCGGTGTTGCCCACATCCACGGTGACGAGCGGCCCGCTGGACGGGGCCGGACGACGACGGGCCGCGCTCACGAGTCGCCCTCCATGCGGTCGGCCTGCTCGCGGCGCCGCGCCACGAGGAACGAGAGTCCGACGCTGATGAAGTACAGCACCACCATGGGCACGCCCATCACGACCTGGGCGCTCACGAGGTCGCCGGGGGTGATGAGCGCGGTGACGATGAAGATGAACACCAGCGCCATGCGCCACTGCCGGAGCAGGAACATGGGCTGCACGAGCCCGATGCCGGTGAGCAGCATGGCCACGATGGGCATCTGCATGAGGATGCCGCACGCGAGCGCGAGGTTGTACGTGAACTCGAGCAGGAACGTGAGCCGGATCTGCGAGACCACGCCGGCCACGAGGAACGACTCGAGCATGTGCAGGATGAGCGGCACCAGGTAGGCGTAGGCCACCCACGCGCCCGCACCGAACAGCGCCATGGAGCTGAGCACCAGCATGGGCACCCAGGTGCGCTCGCGCTTGAGCAGCCCCGGCACCACGAAGCTCCAGACCTGCCAGAACACCACCGGGAGCGCGATCGAGAGCCCGAGGATGAACGACAGCTTGAAGCGCTCGTTGAACGCCTCGAACGGCGACAGCACCACGGCCTCCTTGACCGTGCGCATCACCAGGTCCTCGAGCACGAGCGGGGCGAGCGTCCAGCCGCCGAGCATGCCGATGGCGATGGCGAGCGAGGACTTCCACAGCGCCTTGCGCAGGTCCTCGAGGTGCTGCAGGAACGGCATCGCGCCGCCGCCCTCGGCGGCCTCGGACTCGACCTCGGCGTCGTAGGACTCCGCGTCGTCGGGACGGGGCTCCTGCTCCTGCTCCTCGATCGGCAGGTGGGGGTTGTTCATGCGGCGTCGGATCCTTCCGTGGACGGCGACAGGTCGCCAGCGAGCACGATGCGTTCGGGGCCTTCGGCGGTGCGTAGCACGAGCCCGCCCTCGTCGTCGAGGCGCACGGCCGTGCCCGTGACCGGACCCGCCGGGGTCCGGACCGTGACCCATTCGCCCCAGTGTGCCCCCCAACGGGTCCATTCGGCCAGTACGCGGCCGCGGTCGCCCTCCTGCAGGGTGTCCCACAGGGGCTCGAACCGGTTGGCGACCTCGGCCGCCGCGTCGGCGAGCGTGGCAGCCGACCCCTGCAGGGCGAGCGAGGTCGCGAGGGCGCGCAGTTCGGGGGGTAGGTCGGCGGCGGTGTGCGCGACGTTGAGCCCGATGCCGATCGCGACCGCGTCCCCGCCCCCCGGCACGCGGCGCGCCTCGCACAGCACGCCCGCGAGCTTGGCACCGTTCACGAGCACGTCGTTGGGCCACTTGAGCCGCGCCGCGGGCACACCGAGCGCGTGCACGGCCTGCAGCACCGCGAGCCCGGCCGCGAGCGGCACGTGCCCCAGCGCGCGACGGTCGCAGCCGAGGTGCAACGCGAACGAGAACGCGAGCCCTCGCCCCGGCACCTGGCTCCACGACCGTCCGGCGCGACCGCGTCCGGCCGTCTGCTCGAGCGCGAGCACCGCGGCCCCGTCGCCGAGCACGCCGAGCGCCTCCCAGACGTCGTCGTTGGTGGAGCCGGTGCGCTCGCGCACCACGAGCGCGCGCGCGAGCCGCCGGGTCGAGAGCCGGGACTCGAAGCGCGCGCGGTCGAAGGCGTCAGCCAACTTCCTCGATCTCCAGGCTCAGGTCGAGCGCCGGTGCGGAGTGCGTGATGGCGCCCACCGACAGGTAATCCACGCCGGTCTCGGCGTAGGCGCGCACGGTGTCGAGGTTGATGCCGCCCGAGACCTCGACCTCGGGCCAGCGCCGCGCGTCGGCGCGGGCACGCGGGTGGTCGGGCGGGTGCTGCGCGTGCCAGCGGTCCACCTCGGCGACCCACGCCGCGACGGTGGCGGGCGTCTGGTTGTCGATGAGGATGCGGTCCACCTCGGGGCGCAGCGCCTCGTGCAACTGCTCGATCGTCTCGACCTCGACCTCGAGCAGCAGGTCGCCGCTGCGCGTGCGCTGGATGCGGTCGATGGCGTTGGTGAGACCGCGCGCCGCGCGGATGTGGTTGTCCTTCACGAGGTACATGTCCCAGAGCGCGAGGCGGTGGTTCACGCCCCCGCCGCACAGGACGGCGTACTTCTCGAGGATGCGCAGCCCGGGCGTGGTCTTGCGGGTGTCGAGGATGCGCGCCCCGGTGCCCTCGATGGCGTCCACGTAGCGCCGGGTCATGGTGGCCACGCCGCACAGGCGCATCATGAAGTTGAGCGCGGTGCGCTCGGCGACCATGAGACTGGCGGCCGAGCCCGAGACGGTGGCGAGCGGGGTGCCGGCCGCGACGCGCGCACCGTCCTTGGTGAGCTTCTTGAAGCGCACCTCCGGGTCGACCTCCCGGAACGTCATGCCCGCAATGTCGAGCCCCGAGACCACGCCGGGCGCCTTGGCGAGGATCGTGGCGCGCGCCCCGACGTTGGCGGGGACGGCGTTGAGCGTGGTGACGTCACCCGTGCCCACGTCCTCGGAGAGCGCGAACTTCACCAGCGGCAGGAAACTCTCGTGCACGGCGTGCGGCCCCCCCGGTCGGACGGACGTCGCCCCCCGGTCCGGCGGGGGCGGGTGCGGACGCGCCAGCATAGCGTCCGGGCCCCGGTCCTGCACCTCCGCGCCGCGTCCCCGCCCGGGGTCGCGACGCGACCCACGACACGCCCCGCCCTACCGATCCTTCCCGAACCGGCGCTTCACCTGGCGCGGCTCGCGGCCGGGGGCGACGCGGTCGGGGCGCGGCGTGGGCGCGGGCGGCTCGTCGCCGTGGGCCCGGGCGATGGCGGCGCGCACCTCGTCGATGCGGTCGCGCAGGCTCGCGGCGCGCTCGAACTCCAGCGCTCGCGCGGCCTCCAGCATCTCGCCCTCGAGTTGCGCGAGCAGCTGGTCGACGTCGTCGCCCAGGACCACCGCGTCCTTCTTCTTCATGAGGTCGGACCCACCGATGGCGTCGGCCACGGTGGTCGAGCGCATGATCTCCTCGACCGACTTGAGGATGGTGCGCGGCGTGATGCCGTGCTCGGCGTTGTAGGCGCTCTGCTTCTCACGTCGGCGGTTCATCTCGCCGATGGCCCGCGCCATCGAGTCCGTCATGCGGTCGGCGTACAGGATCACGCGCCCGCCCGCGTTGCGTGCCGCGCGCCCCGCCGTCTGGATGAGGCTGCGCTCCGAGCGCAGGAACCCCTCCTTGTCGGCGTCGAGGATCGCCACCAGCGACACCTCGGGCAGGTCCAGCCCCTCGCGCAGCAGGTTGATCCCCACCAGCACGTCGAAGTCGGCCAGACGCAGCCCGCGCAGGATCTCCACGCGCTCCAGCGCGTCGATGTCGGCGTGCAGGTAGCGCACGCGCACCCCGGCCTCGGTCATGTAGTCGGTCAGGTCCTCGGCCATGCGCTTCGTCAGCGTCGTCACCAGCACTCGCTCGCGACGGTCCACGCGCACGCGGATCTCGGCCAGCAGGTCGTCCACCTGACCGTCCACCGGCTTCACCACCACCTCGGGGTCCACCAGACCGGTCGGGCGGATGATCTGCTCCACCACCACGCCGTGGCAGCGCTGCATCTCGTACTCGCCCGGCGTGGCCGACACGTACAGGATGGGACCGATCTGCGTCTCGAACTCGGGCAGGCGCAGCGGTCGGTTGTCCATCGCGCTCGGCAACCGGAATCCGAAGTCCACCAGCGTCTGCTTGCGCGAGCGGTCGGCCTCGTACATGCCGCCCACCTGCGACACCGTCACGTGCGACTCGTCCACGATGGTGAGGAAGTCGGCGGTGCCGTCCTCCTTGCGCGGGAAGTAGTCCAGCAGGCAGCCCGGGCGCTCGCCCGGCTCGCGACCCGAGAGGTGGCGCGAGTAGTTCTCGACGCCCGGGCAAGTGCCGTGCGCCGACAGCAGTTCGAGGTCGTACTCGGTGCGCTGCTGCAGGCGCTGGGCCTCGAGCAGCTTGCCCTCGGTGCGCAGCACCGCCAACCGCTCGCGCAGCTCCTGGCGGATGCTCGAGATGGCCAGCCGCACGCGGTCCTCGGGGGTCACGAAGTGCTTGGCCGGGTACAGCGCGAGGCGGTCGAGGGTGCGCGTGGCCTTGCCCGTCACCGGGTCCACCGAGCTCAGGCGGGCCACCACGTCATCCTCGAGCTCGATGCGGACGTGGAAGTCCTCGTACGCGGGCCGCACCTCGACCACGTCACCACGCACGCGGAACTGACCGCGCGACAGGTCGAGGTCGTTGCGCTGGTACTGGATCGCCACCAGCTTGTCGAGCAGCTCACGACGGCGGATGGGGTTGCCCGTGCGCACGTCGATGCGCATGCCACGCCAGTCCTCGGGCCGACCGAGGCCGTACAGGCACGAGACGCTCGCCACGATCACCACGTTCTCGCGCTCCAGCAGCATCGAGGTGGCCTGCAGGCGCAGGCGGTCGATGTCGTCGTTGATGCTGGCGTCCTTGGCGATGTACGTGTTCGTCGAGGGGACGTAGGCCTCGGGCTGATAGTAGTCGTAGTAGCTGATGAAGTACCCGACGCCGTCCTCGGGGAAGAACTCCTTGAACTCCCCGTAGAGCTGGGCGGCCAGCGTCTTGTTGTGCGACAGGATGAGCGCGGGGCGCCCCCACTGCGCGATGACGTTGGCGATCGTGAACGTCTTGCCCGAGCCCGTGACGCCGAGCAGCGTCTGGTGCCGCTCGCCCGAGCGCAGGCCCGCGACGAGTTCGGCGATGGCCTGCGGCTGGTCGCCCGCGGGTGGGTACGGGGTGTGGAGGTGGAAGGACATGGGTTGGGCACAGTACCCGACCCCTGTGTGGGGGTCGAGGCCTCAACCAAACGCATCCTAGTGTTTAAGGTGTGGGCTCAACTCATACACCCATGCTCTGGCGCGGCAAGGCAACTCTCGCTAATCTGAATATCACTAGATGCTAGGAATCTTCTCTGCCGGACAATTTCCGATTCGAGACAGGAGTGCATGATGACCACACGACCGAAGCATCACCTGGATGACGATGGGCAACCCCAGAATTCACTCTTCAACAGCCGCCGTCGCTCCGATCGGGACGTTGCCGAACTACTAGGCCTAACTAAAGCACTTCTGCTAGACGGGAAGGTGACAACTCAAGAGGCGGAGTACTTGGCGAACTGGATGGAAGCCCATCCAGATGCCAGGAATGTCTGGCCGTGCAATGTAGTCGCGGACAGACTCTGTCAGATTTTCAGGGACAACAGCATTACAGAGGAAGAGAGAGTCGACTTGGCTGAACTTCTTCAATCCCTGATCGGCTCTGAATCCACAGCGGCTACTGGTTTGGATGCCAGCACACAGTTGCCGCTAGATGTACCGCCTCCCCCTGTGACATTTGCGGAAGCGACTTTTGTATTGACCGGAAAGTTCGCGATGGGGCCCAGATCGGCATGCGAGCGCCTGGTTCGAGCAGCAGGCGGCATCTGTGAGCCAAGCGTCACTCGGAGGACGCGAAATCTGGTCATCGGGACATTCGGCAGCCGCGACTGGATCCAGACGTCATTTGGACGAAAGATCGAAGAAGCGGTCGACTATCGGTCGCAGGGACAGCTTATCTCCATCATCGACGAAGACCATTGGGCCAACGCACTGCCATAGCCCTACACATGCGCTCCGACGTGGGGACACGACCCCAAATGGGGTCTAAGCACCCTTGCAGATAGGCAGGGAGGGTGAAGCCACAACTACCAGCGCTGGCGGGCGGTGTAGCTCACCACCACCTCGCGCCCGGCGGGCACGAGGATCGTGAAGCGCAGCACGTTGGCCTCGTCGCGCGCGACCGGGTGCGAGGAGCGCAGCACCTCGACGTCGCCGCCCGCGGGCTCCTCGATGACGATCGTGGCGTCCACCGACTTGCGGTTGCGCAGCTTGAACTCCACCCCGTACTCGCGCTCGCGGTCGCTCACGCGACGGTCGGACACCGGCTTGCGCTCGGCGGCCAGGTCGAACGCGTAGCCGAGGTCGAGCGTCATGCGCTCGTCCACCGCGGTGTGCTTCACGCGCGTCTCGCCGGTGAGCTGCAGGTCGCGGTCGGCGTCGGGGGCGTAGCAGCGCACGCGGCCGGCCGGCACCGGCACCGCCAGCCCGGCCTTGGCCGAGTTCACGAGTTCCAGCTGCGAGCGCACGCCGCTCGGGTCACCGCCGCGGTAGAGGTAGCGCGGGGCCACGGTCACGGTGCGCGGCTCGATGAGCGGCAGCGTCTGACTCTCGCGGTCGCGCAGCGTCACGCTACCCGGCAGCGTGTAGAGGTGGTAGTCCGAGAACGCCTGCTGCTCGGGCTCCCCGCCCACCGCGTCGGCGGCCATGGCCGAGACGCGCATCATCATGGCCTTGGGCATGCCCGGCGCTGACTCCTCGCGCGCCACGTCGCCCGCGATCAGCTTGACCGTCGCGTCCTCGTAGGCGCGCCCGGTGGTGTTCTCGACGCGCACCACGGCCGACCACTGCGCGCTCGTCTCCCCCGTGCGCACCAGCGTGTGCTCGGCCGACCACGACAGCCCGCCCGTGAGGTACTGCAGACGCACGTCGCCCGCGCCCTTGCGGGCACCGTCCACCACCGCCTCGATCGCGGGGCGCAGCGACAGCCCCGACTCGGGCCGGGCCAGCCGCACCTCGTGCGTGGAGGAGCGCGCCAGCGTCACCAGCGCGCCGTCGTCGGTGCGCACCACCAGCCACGAGCCGTCGGCCGACAACAGCACGCCCTCGGTGACGCGATCGGTGCCGCTCACCAGGCGCACGCGCTGGCCCACCGAGCGCTCGAGCAAGCCGTCGCCGGTCGCCACATCCCACCGGTACGCGAGCCGCGCCAGCCGACCCGAGCCCGGCTCGATCCGCAGCGACGACGCGTCGAGCCTAGTCGAGACGCTCTCGAGCCGCAGCGTGTCGCGCCCCCCGCGCAGTTCCACGCGGCGGGTCTCCTTCACGAGTCCGAGGTCCGAGGTGTAGAGCGTGAGCGCGGGCCCGGCGAGGGCCGGGAGCGCGACGAGGGCGGCGGTGAGGGCGGCGAGCGTCGGGATGCGGCGGGTCATGGGACGGCCTCCGTGGGAAGGGGTGCGCGGGGGATACGCCGCGCGCGGGCAGTCTATTCCGCGGCCGGTGCGGGCGCGAGCCGTGGTCCCTCAGGCGACCTTGTCCGGCCCCGCTCCACGGGCGTCCACTCGGACTCGCCGCCGCGCCTCGCACGCGGCCACCGGAGGACCCGCCATGCACTTCGACCCCGCCGCCCGCATCCAGGACCTGCTCGTCTTCGGCCAGCACGGCGACGTGAACCCGAGCATCACGGACTCGTCCACCTACACGTTCCTCGACCCGGCGCGCATGGAGGAGGCGTTTCGCCACCCCATCGAGGGCTGCTTCCTGTAATCGCGCCACGTCAACCCCACCGACCAGCACCTCGCCGACGCACTCGCGCGCATGGAGGACGGCGAGGCCGGGCAGGTCGTGGCATCGGGCATGGCGGCGATCGCCACGACGCTCATCGCACTCACGGGCGCGGGCGCCGAGGTCGTGGCCGGGCGCTCGCTCTACGGCGGCACGTGGGGGCTGCTGCACAACCTGCTGCCGCGCTTCGGCGTCACCACCCGGTTCGTGGACCTCGGCGACCCCGGCGCGGTGCGTGCGGCCATGGGCCCGCGCACGCGCGTGCTGTTCTGCGAGAGCCTCAGCAACCCGCTGCTCGAGGTGAGCGACCTGCCCATGCTGTCGGCGATCGCACGCGAGCACGGCGCGGCGCTGGTCGTGGACAACACGTTCACGCCCATGATGCTGTCGCCGCTGCGCCACGGGGCCGACGTGGTCGTGCACAGCCTCACCAAGTACGTGAACGGCACGAGCGACTGCGTGGCCGGCGCGGTCGTGGGCCGACGCGCGTTCGTGGACCGGCTCACCGACCTGCACGACGGCCCCTGCATGCTGTTGGGCCCGGTGCTCGACGCCAGCCGCGCGGCGAGCATCCTGAAGAACCTGCACAGCCTGCACATCCGCATGCGCCAGCACGGCGCCAACGCACTGTTCCTCGCCCGCCACCTCGAGGCCCGCGGCCACCGCGTGCACTACCCGGGGCTCGAGACGCACCCGCGCCACGCGCTGCTCGGACGCTTGCTCAACCCCGGCTACGGTTGGGGCGGCATGATGACGCTGGACGCCGGCACGGCCGACCGCGCGCAGCGCCTCATGGTGGCGATGCAGCGCGAGAAGGTGGGCTACCTCGCGGTGAGCCTCGGCTATTTCCGCACGCTGTTCAGTGCGCCCGGGGGCAGCACGTCGTCGGAGATCCCGGCCGAGGAGCGCGAGGCCATGGGGCTCTCCCCCGGACTGGTGCGGTTCTCGATCGGGCTCGACGAGGACATCGCGGGCACGTTGCAGCGCATCGAGCGCTGCCTGAGCGAGGTCGGCGTGGCACCGCGCGGCCGACGCCCCGACGCGCACGAGACGGTCGCGAGCGGGTAGCGCGCGCGGCGGGCGCGGGGCGCGAGCGGACCCGGCAGCCGTCGGGATCGCGACGCGTACGCGTTCCGCATCGACGACGGCATGCGTGCGAGCGTGGCGCATGCGGATCGGGTGGCGGTCGGGACCGCGACGCGAACGCGGTGCGCGGGAGCGGGGCGACGAGGGGGCGCGTGAGAATCGGGTGGCGGCCGGGACCTTGACGCGAACGCGGTGCACGGGAGCGGAGCGACGAGGGGGCGCGTGCGGATCGGGTGGCGGCCGGGACCGCGAAGCGAACGCGGTGCACGGGAGCGGAGCGACGAGGGGGCGCGTGCGCCT
>JBJTRI010000044.1:0-2414 GCA_046076045.1 bacterium | reverse complement strand
CCCATGTCGTGAATGCGGCGGCCACGAGCACGGTGGTCGCGAGTGCCCCGAACCCGTCGGTGGTGGGCGAGTCGGTCACGATCACCGCCACGGTGTCGGTCACCGCTCCGGGTGCGGGTACGGCCACGGGCTCGGTGGAGTTCTTCGACGGCGCCACCTCGCTCGGCACGGCCTCGCTGAGCGGTGGTACGGCGTCGCTCAGCACCTCGGCGCTGGCTCTGGGTTCGCACGACCTCACCGCGGTGTACGCGGGCACGTCGAGCTTCTCGGGCAGCACCTCGGCCATCCAGGCGCACGTGGTCGGCCAGTCCGCCACGAGCACCGCGCTCGCCAGCAGTGCCAACCCGTCCACCTACGGGGAGAGCGTGACGTTCACGGCGACCGTGTCGGTGAACCCGCCGGGTTCGGGCACGGCCACGGGCACGGTGAAGTTCTTCGACGGTGCCACCTCGCTGGGCACGGCGACGCTCTCGGGTGGGTCGGCCGCGATCTCGACCGCGGCGCTCGCCGCGGGCACGCACAGCATCACCGCGCAGTACCTGGGCTCGGCGGACCTCACGGGCAGCACCTCGGCCGCGGTCTCGCAGGTCGTGGGTTCGGCCGGCAGCAGTGTCTCGCTGGCCGTGAGCGCCAACCCGTCGGTGTACCTGGGCGCGCTCACGCTCACCGCCACGGTGACCCCGTCCTCGGCGACGGGCAGCGTGGAGTTCTTCGACGGCTCGACCTCGCTCGGGACGGCCTCGGTCTCGGGCGGTTCGGCCGCGATCGTCGTCTCCTCGCTCGCGGTCGGCCCGCACTCGCTCACCGCGGTCTATGGCGGCGAGGTGAACTACGGCGGTGCGACCTCGACGGCGGTCCCGCTCGAGGTGAAGGCCAGCATCGTGGCCACGGCGGGGGCGAACGGTTCGATCGCGCCGTCGGGCACCACGCTCTACAGCCTCAACGCGACGCCGAGCTACACGTTCACGGCCGATGCGGGCTACCACGTGTCCGCCATCACGGTGAACGGGGTAGCGGTGCCGCTGGCCGCGTCCTACACCTTCGCGCCGGTCAGCTCGAACCACACCATCGACGTGCAGTTCGAGGTGAACCCGCCGGTCTCGGCGATCGCCAACCTCACGGCCACCCAGTTGCGCACCGGCAACGACACCGACGGCAACACCGCGATCACGCTCACGTGGTCGGGTGTGGCGCCGGGTTCGACGGTCGAGGTCTGGCGCAAGGGCTTCGGCAACTATCCCGAGTACGACGACGGGCCCTCGGCGGGCAGCACGCCGGCGCTCCCGAGCTCGTACCCGCCGGTCGGCTGGACGCTCACGTCGGTCACCGCGTCGGGCAGCACCGACCAGCCGGGCGCGCGCGACTTCCACTACTACGTCGCGTACGTCACGGACGTGTACGGCACGCGTTCGGCGGTCTCGAACCGTACTGCGGGGACGCTCAACTACCACCTCGGTGACGTCTCGAACGGCGTCAGCGTCGGGGCGGGTGACAACAGCGTCAACGGTCTCGACCTCTCGGTGCTCGGTGCCCACTACGGCATCACCGGCGCCGCGGTCGCGTCGTACAACTACCTCGACGTCGGCCCGACCACGAACCTGTCGGTGCACGCGCGTCCGACCACGGACAACCGCGTCAACTTCGAGGACCTGGCGATGTTCGCCATCAACTACTCGCCGGTCACGAGCGGTCCATTGGCGCACGCGCGTCCTGCGCCGGCCCGCGAGGACGGCGTGACGCTGGTGGTGCCCGAGCTGCCCAAGGTGGGCGAGGAGTTCGGGGTGCGCGTGGACTTCACCGGCACCGGCCGCATGCAGGCCATGGCGGTCCAGCTCGTGTGGGATCCGGCGGTGGTCGAGCCGGTGGGCTACACGGCCGGCGACCTCGTGCTGGCGCAGGACGGTGTGGTGTTCTCGGCCGAGCCGGGTTCGGTGGACGGCGCGTCGTTCGCGGGGGCCGGCAACGGTCTCGTGGGCGAGGGCGAGTTCGCCACGGTCCGGTTCCGCGTCAAGGTCGCCGGCACGCACGGGATCGCGTTCGCCCGGGTCGAGGGCCGCGACGCCGAGAACCGCAACGTGAGCGTCCGCACGCAGCTCGCGCCGACGCCGCAGCGCAGCTTCGTGACGGCGTTCGCGCCCGCGATGCCGAACCCGTTCCAGCAGCGCACGACCTTCATGTTCTCGCTGTCGAAGGCCGGCCGCGCCGATCTCGAGGTGTACTCGGTGGACGGTCGCCGGGTGCGCACCGTGACGAGCGGTGTGCGCGAGGCGGGTGAGTACCGCCTCGAGTGGAACGGCGCCGACGACCAGGGCCGCACGCTCCCGGCGGGCGTCTACTACGCTCGACTGGTCACGCCGCAGGGCCGCTTCACGCGGGTGGTGACGTTCCTGCGATAGCCGCCGATCCCGGTCACG
>JBJTRI010000043.1:0-15151 GCA_046076045.1 bacterium | reverse complement strand
CTCGAATAGGTGCCCGCGCACGAAGCCCCACAGGCGGCGAGAGTGGATCCATCGAGCCACGAACTCGAGCACGAACACGCCGTACAGGACGATCAACCACTGGCTGCGCTCGGGGCTGGCGGGACGCAGCGTGAGCACGATGGACGCCACGGCGAGCGATGCCATGACCAGCTCGAGCGCCGGATGGAGCCGGTCGGGGTCGGTGCCAGGGCGCCCGTGAGGGGCGCCCCGGTCCGGGGAGGTCATGTCAGTGGCCGCCGCCGCGCGAGGGGCGCGCGTTCCACAGCATGAGCATGATGATCGCGCCCGCTGCGGAGAACCCGATCATGCTGGGCGCCCACGCGCCCCAGCCGTAGTGGTCGAGCAGCCAGCCCAGGCCGGCACCGGTGAACGCACCGCCGATGTACTGCATGCCGTCGAACAGGCCGGCTGCGGTGGCCGCCGCGCGCTTGCCGCCGAAGTCCATGCTCGCGGTGCCCGAGAGCATCGAGTGCACCATGGAGATGGCGAGCGAGTTGAACGTGAACGCCCAGATGAGCATGTCGAGGCTGGGCGCCTTCCAGACCACGTACAGGCAGACGATCTGGATCACGTAGCCGATGAACGCGACCGGCGGGCGGCGGTGACCGAACAGCTTGTCCGACGCGAAGCCGGCGACGAAGGCGCCCGCGATGCCGGCGATCACCACGCCGGCCGCACCCTTCTGGAAGATGGGGTTGTCGAACGGGAGCTTCTGCGCCTCCTGCATGTAGCGCGGGAACCACTGCTCGAAGCCGTGGCGCACGAAGCCGGTGCAGAACTCGGCGACCGCGATCATGAGCGGCACGCGCTGCGTGAACACCTTGCGCGCCACGTAGCTCAGCGTGATGCGCTCGGTGTCGCCGCTCGTCGCGTCCTGCGGGTCGAAGTCGTCGAGCCCGGCGTCCTTCGGCGTGTCCTGCACGACGCGGTACGTGAAGTACGCCATGACTCCGGTGGCCAGCGCGGGCAGGAAGAACTTCCACTGCCATGGCAGGGCGACCACGAGCGGGGCGGCCATGAGCGCGTACACCAGTGCGCGTCCGCTCTGGATCATGGAGCCGAAGATGGCGCTGAACACGCCGCGCTCGCTGACGTGGAACCAGCCGCTGTTGACCTTGATGAGCGCCAGCGCGCTGTACGACTGGAAGTACATGTTGAGCGTCCACACCGTGGCGAGGTAGCCGAGCAGCACGGTGCCGGTGCCCAGGAAGCCCATGTACGCGCCGAGGCCGAACGCGAGGTTGAAGATCGTGGCCCCGATGGCGCCGATCAGCATGGCGCGTCGGCCGCCGAGGCGGTCGGCGATGGGACCGTTGAACAACGCCGAGATGCCGTACACCAGCGTCGCGGTCGAGATGATCGTGCCGACCGTGGCCTTGTCCCAGCCGTAGGTGTCGGACAGCGACTTGTTGGCGAAACCGAAGTTGTAGCGCGCCATGTACATGGCCGCGTAGGTCGTGCCGAGGGCCAGCCAGTTCTGCGTGCGGCGCCAGAGGAAATCCTTGCTGTGGTTCAGATTCGGGTCGGCCATGGGGGACTCCGGGTGAGGGCCGGCGGGGGGGAGGCCGGCACAGGGGCAGGACGCCCGGGAGCAAAGCCCGCCGCGGGCCTCGGGTCAAGCGCCGCGGGCGGGCCGCACAGAGCTAAGGGGCGAGGCGCACCCGCGCCCAGCCACCCGCGCGGCGCGTGTAGCGCAGGCGGTCATGCAGGCGGCTCGGGCGCCCCTGCCAGAACTCGATCGCGCGCGGGCTCAGGCGGTAGCCGCCCCAGTGCGGCGGGCGCGGCACGTCGCGGCCCTCGAACCGGCGCTCGATCGCCGCCAGGCGCCGCTCGAGCACACTGCGCGACGCCAGCACGCGGCTCTGCGGCGACGCCCACGCGCCCAGTCGGGCGCCGCGCGGGCGGAGCGCGAAGTACTCGTCGGCCTCGGCCGCGCTCACGGGGGCCAGGCGGCCCTCGATGCGCACCTGACGGTGGGCCTCGGCCCAGAACAGCACCAGCGCGGCGTCGCGTCGGGTGGCGATCTCCCGCGCCTTGGCACTCGTGAGGTTGGTGTAGAACGTGAAGCCCTCGGGGCCCACGTCCTTGAGCAGCACCATACGCGCACGCGGCCGACCGCGACCGTCCACCGTCGCCAGCGTCATGGCGTTGGGCTCGGGGTTCGTGCTGCGCAGCGCCTGCGCCAGCCAGCGCGTGAAGAGCACGATGGGGTCGGCGGGGGCGCGCGCCTCGGTGAGCGTGCGACCGTGGTATTCGCGGCGGACCCGGGCGAGCGACATGCGCCGAGCCTAGTGGAGCGTGCGCGGGGCGACAACCGCGCCGCGGTGCGTCAGGCGGCCGCGGCGAGGTCCGGGTCGTCGACGGCGGCGGCCGGCGGTGCGGCCTCGGCGAGCGCGCCGGGCAGCACCAGCGTGAACACGCTGCCGCGCCCCTCCTCGCTCTCGACCTCGACGTGGCCACCGTGGCTCTCGGCGATGCGGCGCGTCAGGGCGAGTCCCAGTCCCATGCCCGGCACCGCGAACTCGAGTCCGCGCGCGGTGTGGTGGTGGCGCGAGTCGCGCGGTACGAACGACTCGTCGAACAACCGCGGCCGCACCTCGGCCGAGATCCCCATGCCGGTGTCGCGCACCTCGAGCCGCAGATCGGGCCCGTCGCCCAGCGCGACCACCTCGACCGAGCCGCCGTCGGGCGTGAACCGGATGCCGTTCTGCACCAACTGCTCGATCGCCTGCAGCACCAGCGCGCGGTCGAGCACCGCGTGCCGCGCCTCGGGGCTCACCCGGGCGCGCACGGACACCTCGCGGTTCGGCGCCATGGCGCTCGCGCTCTCGCACGCCTCGTCCAGCAGCGGCTCGACCGCGTTGGTGGTGGGGGCGGGCAGCGACGTGGCGTCGCTCGCCTCGGCCATGCGCGTCGCCTTCTCGGCGATGCGCTCCAGCTTGCCGCACGAGTCGGCGATCGCGTCGAGGCACGACTCGAAGCCCGGCGCGCCGGGGGCGAGCGCACCCGTGCGCAGGATCTCCTCCCAGCCGCGGATGACGCTGATCGGGGTGCGCAGTTCGTGCGAGGCGACCGCGATGAACTCGCTCTTGGCACGCGCCAGTTCGGCGAGCGAGCGCAGGTTCTCGCGCTGGTGGCGGCGCATGTCGTCGAAGCGGGCGGCCAGCGTGCCCAGCTCGTCGCGGCGCGCGCGGTCCACGGGGGCGCCGAAGTCGCCGCGCTCCATGGCGGTTGCGGCGCGCACGATCTGGCGGATGGGGCGCGTGAGGTGGCCGGCGAGGAACGAGGTCGCGAGCGCGAGCACGAACAGCAGCGCCACGCCGATCTCGACCAGGTGCCCGCGCACCGAGCGCAGGAACGCGGTCTCGGCCGCGAGCGAACGCTGCAGCACGTAGACCTGTCGCGCTCCGGGGCCCGAGAGCGGGAGCGGGCGTGCCCACGCGATCCAGCCGCCCACGAGCACCGGCCCGTCGGTGGTGGCGCGCCCGGCGAGCACGCGCGCCACGCGGTGCGCGTCCTCGTCGCCCAGCGTGGTGCGCGTGATGGCGTCGCCGTCGAGGAACGAGACGTGGCTGTCGGTGAGCTCGCGCAGTCGGCTCGCCAGCGCTCCCGAGACCTCGCGTCCCAGCAGGAGTGCGCCCACCACGCGACCGTCGGCGGTGACGGGCGTGGTGACCACGAGCAGGTGGCGGCCGTCCTGGACGAGCGCCCGCTGGCCCGCGCGGCCGCCCAGCGCCTCGCCGGCGAGGGTTGCGCGCTCGGCCGTGCCGGAGCGCAGGCGGCCCGAGGTGGTCACGAGGTCGCCGTGCACGTCCACGATCTCGAACAGGTCGGGGTCGGCGAGTTGCCGGAAGTCGCGGGCCACGCTCTCGACCGTGGCGCGGTAGCCGGCGTCGTCGCGCGTGTGCGGCAGCGCCAGCACCGCCGAGAAGCGCGGGTCGCGCGCGATGATCGCGCCGGTCATGGCGAGCTCGTCGGAGTGCGCCGCGAGCATGTCCTCGAACACGCCGGCCGCGCGGCGCAGGTCCTCGGTGATCGCCTGCTCGCTGCGCGCCGAGACGCCGCGGTCCACGAACCACAGCACCGCCGCGCCGAGCGCCAGCAGCGGCACAGCGGTGAGCACGAGGATCTGGGCGCGCAGGCCGGGGCGGGGGATCACGCGCGGACCTCGCGCAGGTCGGTCCCGGGCTGGCACGCGCCCACGGCCCCGCACACGCGCGAGTGCGCGGGCGGGGGCGAGCACGCTCGTGGGGAGAGCGGGTTCGGGCGCATGGTGTCGGGCTCCGGGCAGGGACCGGTGGGGAGTGCTACCGAGAGGGTATCGGCCGAACGAGCGGCGGCCTCGCGGGAAATCCACGCTCCCCACGTCCCTCGGGGCGGCCCCGTCGCGACCAAGCGGTCCCGCCACGCCTCCTGCCGCCCCGCAGCACCCCGCAGCCCGCATCCCCGCAACCCGCATCCCCGCAACCTCAGCAGGCGCTCGCGCCCCCCCGTGCCCGCACCTCGCGCAGCGGCTCGCGCCACCCATGGTCCCCGCAGTCCCCGCAGCGCTTGCGCCACCCATGGCCCCCGCATTCCCAGCAGCGCTCCGCCCCCCCCAGTGGCCCGCACCTCGCGCAGCGCCGAGCGCCCCCCGCGGCCCCCCGGTGCCGCCCCACGATCGGGCTCGCAGTGCGGCCAGGTCCGGCCGCCATAACCCAAGCCGCCCGAGTCGGTTGCCCCGGGCGGCTCGTGCGACGGTCGAAGGGGTGGACTCAGCGGTAGGCGGGCAGCCCCGTGATCGCCTCGCCCAGCACCAGCGTGTGGATGTTGTGCGTCCCTTCGTAGGTGAAGACCGACTCGAGGTTGCACATGTGGCGCATGACCGGGTACTCGGCGGTGATGCCGTTGGCACCCAGCACGTCGCGCGACTCGCGGGCGATGTCGAGGGCGATCTCGCAGTTGTTGCGCTTGGCGAGCGAGATCTGCGCCGGCGTGATCGTGTCGCGCTCCTTCATGCGGCCCAACTGCACGCACAGCAGCTGCGCCTTCGTGATCTCGGTGAGCATGATCGCCAGCTTCTGCTGCACGAGCTGGTACTGGCCGATCGGCTTGCCGAACATGATGCGGCTCTTCGAGTAGTCGCTCGCGGCGTGGAAGCACGCCATGGCCGAGCCGACCACGCCGAACGCGATGCCGAAGCGTGCCTGCGACAGGCAACCGAGCGGACCCTTCAGGCCCTCGACGTTCGGCAGCAAGCCGTCCTCGGGCACGAACACGTCCTGCAGGATGAGCTCGCTCGTCACCGACGCGCGCAGCGAGTGCTTGCGCTTCTGCTCGGGGGCCGAGAACCCCTTGCTCTTCGTGTCCACGATGAAGCCGCGGATGACCTCGCGGTTCTTCTCCTCGCTGTGCAGCTTGGCCCACACGATCGCCACGTCGGCCACGGTGCCGTTCGTGATCCACATCTTGGCGCCGTTCAGCACGTAGCCGCCATCGACCTTCTTGGCGCGCGTGATCATGCCGCCCGGGTCGCTGCCGAAGTCGGGCTCGGTCAGGCCGAAGCAGCCGATGATCTCGCCCTTCGCCATCTTGGGCAGGTACTTCATGCGCTGCTCCTCGCTGCCGTACGCGTAGATCGGGTACATGACGAGCGAGCCCTGCACCGAGGCGAACGAGCGCAGGCCGGAGTCGCCGCGCTCGAGCTCCTGCATGGCGAGACCGTAGGCGGTCGCCGAGATGCCGGCGCAGCCGTACTTCTCGGGCAACGAGGCTCCGAGCAGGCCCATCTCGGCCACCTCGGGGATGATCTCGCGCGGGAAGTACGCCTTCTCGTAGGCGTCCTCGATGAGCGGCAGGAACCGGTCCTCGACCCAGCCGCGCACGTGGTCGCGGACCTGGATCTCGTCCTCGGTCAGGAGCGAGTCGATCTCGAAGAAGTCCACACCGGTGAAGCGGGCCATGGAAGGCTCCTGTATGGGGTGCGACGCCGCGCGGGAGGGCGCGGACGGGGTCGTGCGGTGGTCGGTACGATTATAGGCGGCCGCTCGCAGGCCCCACAAACGCGCCCGCGCACGCGTTCGGCGCGCCCCGCGCCGATGCGGCGTTGCCCGCGCCGGGGGCGGGGCGTAGGGTCCGGGCACCATGTCCCACACCCCCACCCGCAAGGAGCCCGCATGTCGCGCGTCGCTCGCACGTCCCTCGTCCTGGTGGCGCTCGTGAGCGCCCTCGTCCCCGAGTTCGACGCCTTCGCCGGCACGCCCGGCACCGGTCGCGGCGCGGCGACGCGCTCGGTCGTGTACGGCCGCCACGGCATGGTGGCGTGCTCGCAGCCGCTCGCGGCGCAGGCCGGGCTCGAGGTGCTCAAGGCGGGCGGGAGCGCGGTGGACGCCGCGATCGCGATCAACGCCTGTCTGGGGCTCATGGAGCCGACCGCGAACGGCGTGGGTGGCGACCTGTTCGCGATCGTGTGGGACCCGCGCACCGGCAAGCTGCACGGGCTCAACGCGAGCGGGGCCTCGCCGCGCGGGCTGACCGCCGACCGCATCCCGGCCGAGAAGGACGGCACCATCCCGCTCCACTCGCCCTACGCGTGGAGCGTGCCCGGGTGCGTGGACGGCTGGACCACGCTGCACGCGCGCTTCGGCCGCCTGCCGCTCGAGCGTCTGCTCGCGCCCGCGATCGGGTACGCCGACGAGGGCTTCCCGGTCTCGCCGGTGATCGCGAGCGACTGGTCGCGCGCTCCGGCGCGCTTCGGGGACAAGCCGGGCTTCGCCGAGGTCTTCATGCCCGGCGGACGCACACCGCGCGAGGGCGAGCTCTTCCGCAACCCGGCGCTCGCGCGCACGCTGCGGCGCATCGCGCAGGGCGGTCGCGCCGGTTTCTACGAGGGCGAGACCGCGACCGAGCTGGTGCGCTACTCGCGCGAGGTCGGCGGGTTCCTCGCGCTCGAGGACCTGTCGTCGCACCGCTCGGAGTGGGTGGACCCGGTCGGCACCGACTACCGCGGCTGGACGGTGTGGGAGCTGCCGCCGCCGGGGCAGGGCATCGCCGCGCTGCAGATGCTCAACATGCTCGAGCGCTTCGACCTGCGCGCGATGGGGCGCGAGTCGGCCGACTTCTGGCACGTGCTCACCGAGGCCAAGAAGCTGGCGTTCGCCGATCGCGCGCGCTACTACGCCGACCCCGCCTTCGCGCGCGTCCCCGTCGCCGAGCTCGTGTCGAAGGACTACGCGCAGCGCCGCGCGTCGCGGATCGACCTGACGCGCGCCATGGTGACCGACCTGCCCGGGGACCCGGCGCCGCTCAACCGGCGCGAGACCACCTACCTGTGCGCCGCCGACTCGAGCGGCATGATGGTGTCGCTCATCCAGAGCAACTACACCGGCTTCGGCAGCGGCTACTGCGTGCCCGCGCTGGGCTTCGGCATCCAGAACCGCGGCAACATGTTCGACCTCACGCCCGGCCGTCCCAACTCGTACGCCCCCGGCAAGCGGCCGTTCCACACCATCATCCCCGCGTTCATGACGCGCGACGGCCGCCCGGTGATGGCGTTCGGCCTCATGGGCGGCGACATGCAGCCGCAGGGCCATGCGCAGGTGGTGGTGAACCTCGTGGACTTCGGCATGAACCTGCAGGAGGCGGGGGACGCCATCCGCATGCACCACACCGGTTCGAGCGAGCCCACCGGCACGGTGATGCGCGACGGCGGCGTGCTGCACATCGAGGACGGGCTGCCCGCCGCGGTGATCGCCGAGCTGCGCCGTCGCGGGCACCGGATCGAGCCCGAGGCGGTGGGCAACTACGGGGGCTACCAGGCCATCTGGCGCGACCCGGCGACCGGCGTGTACTCGGGTGCGACCGAGCGCCGCAAGGACGGTTGCGCGCTGGGCTGGTAGGCCTCGCCGAGGGGCGAGGGCCCCCTGCGGGGGACTTCGTTCGGGGTTTGCCGAGGGGTGGGGGAGTCGGTAGATTCGGCCGGATTCCGCGCCACCCACTCCGGGAGAACCCCATGGCCACCGCCAAGTCCGCCACCGCCGCCCGCTGGGGCGGTCTCCGCGCCGAGGACCTCGTCGGCCTCTACCGCACGATGGTCACCTCGCGTCGCACCGACGACGAGGAGATCCGGCTCAAGAAGCTGAACCTCGTGTTCTTCCAGATCTCGGGCGCCGGCCACGAGGCCGTGCTCGCCGCGGCCGGGCACGCGCTCCGCCCGGGCCACGACTACTTCTACCCCTACTACCGCGACCGCGCCCTCTGCCTGCAGCTCGGCATGACGGTGAAGGAGATGCTGCAGTCGTCGGTGGGTGCGGCCGAGGACCCCAACTCGGGTGGCCGCCAGATGCCGAGCCACTGGGGCCACCGCAAGCTCAACATCGTCTCGCAGTCGAGCCCCACGGGGACGCAGTTCCTGCAGGCGGTGGGTGCGGCCGAGGCGCTGGTGAAGTACAAGGACCTCGAGGGCCAGTACCCCGAGCTCAAGGGCAAGGCCAAAGGCGACGAGGTCGTGTACGTCTCGACCGGTGACGGCGCCACCAGCGAGGGCGAGTTCTGGGAGGCGCTCAACAGCGCCTGCAACATGAAGCTCCCGGTGCTGTTCCTGGTCGAGGACAACGGCTACGCGATCTCGGTGCCGGTGGACGTGCAGACCGCGGGCGGCAACGTGGCGCAGCTCGTCAAGAACTTCCCGAACCTGTTCTGGGTCGAGGAGGTGGACGGCAACGACCCCGTGGCCTCGTACCAGGTCCTGAGCGAGGCGGTGAAGTGGTGCCGCGATCGCAAGGGGCCCGCGTTCGTGCGCGCCAAGGTGACGCGGCCCTACTCGCACTCCATGTCGGACGACGAGTCCAAGTACAAGCCGCAGGCCGAGCGCGACGCCGAGGCCGAGAAGGACTGCCTGCGCACGTTCTCGCGCTTCCTGGTCCGCGAGGGCGTGCTCACCGAGGCGGCGCTCGAGAAGCTGCACGCCGAGGTGGCCGAGAGCATCCGCACCGCCTCCGAGGCGGCCCAGACCTCGCCGCAGCCGGCGCTGCACACGGCGACGGCGTTCGTGTTCTCGCCCGACGTGGACCCGGCCTCGGACCGGTTCGTGTCCACGCCCCAGCCCGAGCCCGGTGCGCAGGCCGAGACCATCCTGCAGAGCATCAACTACGCCATGCGCGACGAGATGAAGCGCAACCCGCGCATCATCATGTTCGGCGAGGACGTGGCGGACGCCTCGCACGAGGAGGTGCTGGGCGACCTCAAGGGCAAGGGCGGCGTGTTCGGCGTCACATGGGGCCTGCAGAAGCAGTTCGGCGGCAAGCGCGTGTACAACTCGCCGCTTGCCGAGGCCAACATCGTCGGCCGCGCCATCGGTCTCGCCACGCTGGGCTGGAAGCCCGTGGTCGAGATCCAGTTCTTCGACTACATCTGGCCGGCCATGATGCAGATCCGCGACGAGCTCGGCTACATGCGCTACCGCTCGAACAACGCGTGGAGCTCGCCGGTCGTGATCCGCACCGCCTACGGCGGCTACCTGGGCGGCGGCGCGCCGTACCACAGCCAGTGCGGCGAGAGCATCTTCGCGCACTGCCCGGGCCTGCGCGTCGTGCTGCCCAGCTGCGCCAGCGACGCGGCCGGTCTCATGCGCACCGCGCTGCGCTCCGACGACCCCGTGTTGTTCCTCGAGCACAAGCACCTCTACCGCCAGCCGTACGCCAAGGAGCCCTACCCGGGCCCCGAGTACACGGTGCCGTTCGGCAAGGCGCGCGTGGTGCGCGAGGGCACCGACGTGACGCTCGTCACGTACGGCGCGCTCGTGCAGCGCGGCTACCTCGCGGCGCAGGAGCTGGCCGACGAGGGCATCTCGGTCGAGGTGCTCGACCTGCGCACCATGCAGCCGCTCGACTTCGACGCCATCGCGCGCTCGGTCGCCAAGACCGGTCGCGTGCTCATCGCGCACGAGGACACGCTGTTCTGCGGCTTCGGCGCCGAGGTCGCGGCCAAGGTGGCGAGCGAGTGCTTCGCCGACCTCGACGCCCCGGTGCGCCGCATCGGCGCGCTCGACACGCCGGTCGCGTACGCGCCCAAGCTCGAGGACGTGATCCTGCCGCAGAAGGACACGCTCGCGCGCGGCCTGCGCGACCTCGCGAAGTACTGACGCCCCGCATGGCGACGGGCGACGACACGACGGCGGCCGGCACCCGCGGCCGCCGTCCGCTCGAGGTCTGGAATACCGCCATCCTCGTGTTCGACGGGGTCGAGGTGCTCGACTTCGCGGGACCGTTCGAGGTGTTCTCGCGCACGCGCACCGAGCCCGGGTTCGAGTCGCGGCGCAGCGACGCGACCGCGCCGTTCCGCGTCTACACCGTGGCCCCCGAGCGGCGCGAGGTGGTGGCCACCGGTGGTCTGCGCGTGAGTGCCCACTTCACGTTCGAGGATGCCCCGCGCACCGACCTGCTCGTGGTGCCGGGCGGCTTCGGCGCACGCGCGCTCGTCGAGCAGCCCGCGACGATCGACTGGGTGCGACGCGTGGCCGCCGACGCCCGTCTGGTGACGAGCGTTTGCACGGGGGCAGCGGTGCTCGCCCGCGCCGGCCTCTTGCGCGGACGGCGGGCCACCACGCACCACGGCAGCTTCGACTGGCTCGCCTCGCTCGACCCCACGCTCACCGTGGAGCGCGGTGCGCGCTGGGTGGACGACACGGTCGTCACCTCGGCCGGCGTCTCGGCCGGGATCGACATGGCGTTCGCCGTGGTGGAGAAGCGCTGTGGGCGAGAGGTCGCCGACGAGACCGCGCGCTACATCGAGTACCGCCGCACCGATTGAGCGGACAGCGAAGGACCCCGACGGTCTGCGCTCCGCCGGGGCCCGGTTCACGACCTCGCGGCCGTCAGTCCTTGAGGCTGTAGAGCTTGAAGCGGCCCTTGCGCTCGACCACCGCGCGCACGAACGTGAAGCGGTGCACGGTGCCCTGACCGTCCTTGGCCACGATCACGATGCCGTTGTGCATCGCGAAGTTCCGGTACCGCATCGAGGGCGCGGTGCGCTCGATGCGCTGGAACTCGTACCACTCGCCGCCGAGGTCGCGCGTCGCGGCGACCGAGCCGCCGTTGAGGCGGCCCGCGAGGGTGCTCCAGCCGTCCTCCCAGCGCAGCCCCGTCGCGGGGCGGCTCTGCGGGAACTCCGGCCACAGGATGACGCGGAACTCCTCGGGGGTGACCGCCAACGCCATGACCGAGTCCACCGAGCCCCGGTGCAGGGCGCGACACACCGCCCGCCCGAGGTCGTCGAGGCTGCGCGCCCCACCCTGGAACGGCATGCTCACGGCCTTGGCGTTGGGGCGCCGCCCGAGCCGCTCGGCGAGCGAGTCGGGGTCCTGCAGCGGGACGTAGCCCGGCGAGTCCTTCACCGACAGGGTGCGCGCGGGGGCGGCGTGGGCCACACCCGCGAGCAGCACCGTCAGCATCAGCACGAGCGCGAACGCGTGGCGCATGGTCACGACCCGAGCGAGAACGACAGGCTGTAGCTGCGGCGGGTGTTCCAGCGCCGCATCTCGATCGGGCCCACGAACTCCTGCACCGGCCGGTCGAGCAGGTTGCCCGCGGCGAGCTTGAGGCGGGCGCCCTTGAACGGGGTGAAGGACGCGGTCGCATCGAGCGTCGTCGTGCCGCGCGTGATCAGGTTGGGGATGCCGTCGCCCGTCCCGTTCACGTCGGTCATGTTGAGCTCCTTGAGCCGGTCGCCCGTGGTCGCCGACAGCACGGTGACCTCGGTACGGCCCGAGGGCGACGCCCAGGTGAGGCCCAGGTTGAGCAGGAAGGGCGCCTGTCCGACCAGCGCGTGCTCGGCGTTGCCGCGGTTCGTCGTCTGCTCGATCCGGATGCGCGACGAGATGAGCGACAGGTTGGACTGCAGTGTGAACGGCCGCAGTGCGCGGTGAACTCGGGCCAGACCGGTGCGGGCCTCGAACTCCACGCCGACGTTGCGACCGCCGGTGGAGTTCTCGGGGCGGATGCCGAGACCCGAGGTGGTGCCGAACAGCGCCGGCTCGATCGGGTCCTTGAGGTCCTTGTAGAAGACGCCTGCCGCGAACACCTCGCCCATCGAGGGGAACGCCTCGATGCGGAGGTCGTAGTTGGTGATGCGCGCCCGACGTAGCGAGGGGTTGCCGAGTCGCACCTTGTCGCCCACGAAGTCGATCGCCGGGAGCGGCGAGAGGTCGTCGAGGTCGGGGCGGTTGAGCGTCCGGCTGAGCGCGCCGCGCATGTTCACCTTCTCGCTCAAGGCGTAGGTGAGGTTCGTGCCGAGCAGCCAGTCCACGTCCTGACGGCCACCCTCGGAGACGACGACCGCGGGGTTGAAGAGGTCACGACTGCGCACCGACTGCCGGCTGAACTCGCGTCGCACGCCCAGGTTGGCGCGCAGCTTGCGGCCGAGCGAGAGGTCGGTGCTCAGGAAGAACGCCTCGACGAGCTGGTCGGCCGAGTAGTTGTCGCGCGAGGTGGTGGCCTCGTTCACGACGTCGTACAACGACTCGGGCGGGGCGTCCTGGCCGAACTGCGACGGGGTGAAGTCGAAGCGCCGGTAGGCGTTCCGCCGGTCGCGCGTCTGCCGGTCGAAGCCGGCGAGCACCTTGCCGTTGCCCAGCACCGGGGCGCGGAACGGGGTCGCGAGCTTGATCGTGGTGCCCCAACCGTCCTCGAGCAGGTCGCCGTACTCGCGGCGGCCCACGGTGAGGCCCCACGTGCCGGGATCGATCTCGTCGACGGGGACTCGGATGTAGCGCGCCTCGCGACGATCCGGCTGCTGACGATGGGCCTCGGAGCGCGTGAACTTCCAGTCGAGCGTGGACGGCAGGAACGCACGCAGGTCGTGCTGGCCCTCGACCGTGGCGTAGCGGATCGAGCGCTGCACGTAGGTGAGCTTCGTGGAGCGCCAGTAGCGGTCCCCGGCATCCGGGTCGAGGCCGGTGTAGGTGAACACCTCGTCGTCGGCCTTGTTCGTGTAGAGGCCGCGCACGCTGACCCGCTGGCCCGGGCTCAGGCGCACGCTCAGCGCGGCGTTCGAGCCCAGCTGCACGGACTCGGTCGCGCGCGTGATGTCGTACTGCGCGTCGGGCTCGCGGCCGTTGTCGGTGAAGCGCTGGATCTCGTCGCGCGAGTCGAACGAGCGCGACAGCGTGACCGACTGCACGAGCCCGACCGGGCGCCCGAGGACCTTGAACTCGTCGCCGTAGGTGAGGGCGTAGCTGCCGTTCGGGACGGTGCGCCCGGCCGTGGTGCTCCACACGTTCGCGAACGAGCGCTCGGCCTGCTGCAGGGTCGAGAGGGGGAAGCCGTTGGGAGGCGCGCCCTGGGTGAGCGGCTTGTCGCCCGCGATCGTGCCGATGAGGTCCGGCAGGGCGCGGCTGGCCGCCCCGAACCCGAACACGTCGGCACTCGACGAGCGGTAGGTGAGGCGGTCGCGGAACGTGACACCCTCGGTGATGCCCTGCGAGACCGAGAGGCTCCACGAGCGCTTGCCGGGGAAGTCGCGCAGCGAGACCTGCACGTCGCCGCCGGAGAACTCGCCCGAGCGGTCCGCGGACCACGCCTTCTGGACGACGATGTTCTCGAGCAGGGCCGCGGGGAAGAGGTCCATGGGGACGACGCGCTTGTTGGCCTCGGGGCTCACGACGCGGACGCCATCGACCTCGGTCGAGTTGTAGCGTTCGCCCATGCCGCGCACGTACACGTAGCGGTTGTCCGAGACCGAGAGGCCGGTGACGCGCTTGAGCACGTCGCTGGCGTTGCGGTCGGGAGCACGTCGGATCTGCTCGGCGCTCACCGCGTCGCCCACCGTGGCGGCCTTCTTGCGCGAGGCCAGCACCGAGGCCTCGGAGTTCTGCTTCGCGGTCGCCTCGACCACGATCTCCTGCTGCTGGATCGCCTCGGGCTGCAGCGTGGTGTTGAAGGGCAGCAACTGCCCGTCCTCGAGCACGAGGTTCTCGACCCGCTTCTGCGCGTAGGACAGCGCGCGGATGCGCAGCGAGTAGCGGCCCGCGGGGGCGACGAGCAGGAAGGTGCCGTCGGCGTTCGAGAGCCCGCCGACCTTGCGCTGCGTGGTGTCGGCCGGGGTGAGGAGCAGGTCGGCGAACCCGATCGGTTCACCGCTGTCGGCGGCCACGAGGCGTCCCTGCAGTCGGGCGGCCGCGTTCGCGGTCGCGGGCATCGCGAGTGCGAGCAGGGCCAGGAGGCCGAGGGCCCAGGCCGCGAGGCCGGGGCGCGGTCGAGTCGTCATGACGTCGGTACGGCGCATAGCGAGGGGATCCCCTGAGAATGGAAGGTGCGAAGCAGGACTCCGGGGTGTGTCGAACCGGACGCGGGCCCGGCCCCTGTGCAAGGGACCGGGCCCGGCCGGGACTGCGATCAATCCACGCGCACGATCTTGCCGCTGCCCTGGCGACCGTTGGTGAGGACCTTGTAGAAGTACACGCCGCTCGGGACCGAACGGGCCGACTTCCACTCGACCGAGTGCTGGCCCGCCGCCATGTCCTCGTCCACCACGGTCTCGACGAGACGGCCGTTGGCGCCGTACACCTGGACCTGCACGCGGCCGGCCTGCGGCAGCGCGAAGCGGAACGCGACCTGGTTGCGGAACGGGTTCGGCGCGCTGTTCGTGACCAGCACCGATCCTTCGCCGAGCGGCACGCTGGTGGTCGCGTTGCTGCAGAAGATCCCCGGGCTGGTGACGGCCGAGGCACAGTGCGCGTCCCACGTCACGTTGTCGTCGATCTTGAAGCCCTGGGTCTTGTAGTTCATGACGATCGAGTTGAGGACCGTCGCGGCCGTGGCGCGGCGCAGGTTGATGCCGCCCGTGGCGCCCGGGAACGAGGCGCCCGAGCGGGTGCGGTCGCCCACGAGCGTGAAGTTCGAGATCGTCGGGTTCGAGCGGCCGGCGCACACCAGCTGGGTGAACGGCGTGGTGTCGTTGTTGTCGGCCTCGATGCCCTTGTCGCCGAACTGGGTGCCGGACGGGGCGAGGTCCGCGACCGTGCGGACGACCACGAACTGTGCCTTGCCGCGGTAGCCCTGCTGCCAGTCGAAGCCATCGTCGCGGCCGTCGGTGCAGACCAGGTGCTTGACCTGGACCGTGCCACCGAAGCACTCGAAGCCGTCGTCGGCGCCAC
>JBJTRI010000042.1:0-60553 GCA_046076045.1 bacterium | reverse complement strand
GGGCAGGCCGCTGGTGACCTCGGTCGTGCGCGGGCGCGACACCTTGGTGGCCGGGTCGGGCCGCGTGGCCTGCGCGATCACGAGTCGCTCCCACACGATGCACACCGGCTGCGTGCAACCCTCGCACGAGCCCGGGCCGGTGGAGCGCTGGTGGTCGATGTGCAGCTTGAACGCCGCGTAGCGCTGGCCTGACTGCAGCGCGCGCTTGGCCTCCTGCGGGATCGCGATGCCGAGCACCACGTCGAGACCGTTGCTACCCGGGCGGAAGCGCGCGATGCCGCCCATGGCGCGACCCTCCCACGGGTCGTCGCACTCCATCTCGTCCGCGACGTCGAGCTGCACCGCGATGGAACGCTGGCGACACGCGCCGGACTCGGCCATGCGCCACCACGCGGGCACGGTGGCGTCGGACGAGGTGATGCGCATGTACACCTCGATGCCGGTGAGCTCGCTGATGCCGGCCGGCGGCGAGAACGAGCCGACGAGCAGTTCCTTCCCGGTGGCGCGGTCGCACGCGAAGTTGCGGTTCGAGGTGCCCTCGCACGAACCCCAGCGCAGCCCCATGCCGGCCGCGGCGCGCGCGTGGGGCGCGGCGACGACCGTGAGCAGGAGCGCGAACAGGAGGGTGAGTCGACGGTTCATGCGCGAGGTCCGGCGGGCGCGATCGGGGAGAGGGAACGGAAGCGGCACCCGGAGGGGTGCGTCGTCACCGCGAGTGTGACAGCGGCCGGAACGCGGGCGCAAGGACCGTGGCCGGACCGGGCGCGGACGGGCCCATCCCTATCGGTTCCCGGACAGGTCGGCGCACGATTCGTGCGGGATGCACGGGCCGCGGGCCCGAAACCGGTGGGGTGAACGGCCGACCGAGCGTGGTCGCGGGTCGCGGTCAGCGCGGGCCCTCGACCAGCCCCTCGCGGATGGCGAGCTGGGTGAGCAACGCGATCGAGCGCACGTCGAGCTTGCGCATGAGGGCGGCGCGATGGGTCTCGACGGTGCGCGTCGAGATGTCGAACTCGGCCGCGATCTCCTTCGAGGTGAGGCCGCGCGCGATGCCGATCAGCACCTCGCGCTCGCGCGCGGTGAGTGTGGCGATCGGACTGGCGGTGGTCGCGGACGCGGCGCTCTCGAGCGCCTCCCGCGCCGGTGCCGAATACCACGGGCGGCCACCCATGACCGAGGCGATGGCCGCGGGCAGTTCCTCGACCGCGAGGTCCTTGTACAGGTAGCCGTCGGCGCCCTCGCGCACCGCGCGCTGCACGTATTCGCTCTGCACGTGCAGCGTGAGGACCAGGATGCGCGTGCCACCCGCGGTGTCGCGAGCCGAACGCAGCACGTCGAACCCATCGCCCCCCGGCATGTTGAGGTCGAGGATGAGCAGGTCGGGCTGCAGCTCGGTGAGGCGCGCGAGCGTCTCGTCGCCGCGCGCGGTCTCGCCCACCACCTCGACACCGGGCACGGACTCGAGCACGCGCCGCACGCCCGCGCGCACGAGCGCGTGGTCGTCGGCGAGCAGCACGCGCAGCGGCGCGCTCACGACGACGCCTCGACCGGCACGCGCGCCTCGATGCGCACCCCGCCGTGCGGGGCGCGGCCCACCACCAGCGTGCCGCCCGCGCCCGCGAGCCGCTCGCGCATGCCGAGCAACCCGAGGTGCGGCGTGAGGTCGTCGCCGAATCCGCGCCCGTCGTCCTCGACCACCAGGCGCGCGCCGGCGACGTCGCGTTCGAGCCGCAGCCACGCACGCGCCGCACCCGAGTGGCGCGCCACGTTGGTGAGCGCCTCCTGCGCGACACGGAACAACGCGAGCGCGGTCTCGGGCGGCCAGCGTCCGTCCTCGGCTGCGGCGATCTCGACCGGGATGCGCGTGCGGCGCGAGAAGTCCTCGGCCATGACGCGCAGTGCAGGCGCGAGCCCCAGGTCGTCGAGCGCGCGCGGGCGCAGCAACTCGCTCACGTCGCGCACCTGACGCAGCACCTCGGCGACGCGCGCACTGGCGTCACGCCGACCCTCGAGGTCGAGTTCGATCTTGAGTGCGGTGAGCGTCTGGCCGGCCTCGTCGTGCAGCTCGCGCGCGATGCGGCGGCGCTCCTCCTCCTGCGCGCGCAGCAACTGCGCCGAGAGCTCCTCGAGCTGCGCGCTGCGGCGCTCGAGCGCGACGCGCTCCTCGCCCAGCACCAGCGCCAACGTGCCGACGGCCACGATGGCGATGAGCGTCATGTCCATGAACACGCCGATCAGCACGCCCGAGCCCTGCGAGCGCAGGAGCGGGTAGTCGAGGTGGTGCAGACCCCAGAACAGGAACGCCCACGTGAGTACGCGCGCTCCGACCGACGGCGACTGGCGGTCGCGGCGCCAGAACACGAACGCGGTGGCGAGTGTGACGCCCGAGAGCAGCACGGCCGACGACAGGCCCGCGACCGCCATGTCGTGCATGACGAAGACCGCGAACCACGCCCACCCGGCCGCCGCGAGGGGCGCGAGCAGGAACGCGCGGCGCCAGCGGCCGTGCAGCGCGTACTGCCACGCCGCCCACAGCAGCAGCAGTCCGGTCCACAGCGTGACGACCTGGTGCACGAACAACCACACCAGCTCGCGGTGCTCCATGAAGCCGGCGATGAGCGCCAGCCGGACGGCGTAGAGCGCCCACGCTCCCGCCCAGATGGCATGGAACGGTTGGCGGCGCTGGCGCCAGAGCCCGAGGTGCACGGCCGAGAGCGCGAGGGTGCAGAGCGACTGGAAGAGCAGGGCGATCATGGTGTCCGGCGTCATCGGGCCCCCCTCCTGTCGTCTCGCCGTCGTGGGACGGCCGAGCTTGTGCGACGCGTCGGATGCGGGTCACCGCCGCCCGACGACCGACATCCTCGCCACCACCCCATCACCCGCAGCGCACCTCGGCAAACAAGCGCCCGCCCCAGTCACCCCATGCCCCATAAGGGCGGTGAGCCCCAGGTTGTGCGGCGAAGATTGTTGAGGCCGGACGCCCGGCTCGCAACCCCACGCCAATCGCGTGGTCCGGATCCGGTTCCCCGGGCGTAAGCCCTTGCGAATGCGTCCATCAACATTCTTCGCCGCACTAGGGCGGCCGCCCGGATCCCGCGGGATCGGGGCTCGGTGGGCCCCCTGCCGACCGCCCCGTTGACGCCGCCGGGGAGGACTGATAAGAACCCATCACAACAATGTTGAGTAGCCTCAACTTGATTGAGTCCACCCGTCCGACGCCTCGGCGCGACGCCCCGCACTCTACGACCCGGAGCCCGTGATGTCAGCCCGTCCCCTCCCGCTCGCCCTCGCCCTCGCGGCGACGATCGCGCTCGCCCCGGCGAGCGCGGGCGCGGCGGAGGGCACGGGTGCGAGCGTGACCCGGGCGCGCTGGCTCATGGGCACGCTGTGGACGTTCACCACCGCGGCGCCGCCCGCCGACAGCGCCGCCGCGGGCCGGGCGCTCGATGCGGCACTCGACTCGGTCGCCGCGCTCGAGCGCGCGCTCAGCAACTGGTCGCCCACGAGCGAGCTGTCGCGCCTCAACGCGGCCGGCGCGCGCGACTCGGTGTCGCAGGTGCTCGCCGCGGTGCTCGACTCCGCGCTGGCGCTCGCGGCCGAGACCGGCGGCGCGTTCGACCCCACCGTGGAGCCGCTCACCGTGGCGTGGGACCTGCGCGGCGCGGGGCGCGTGCCCGAGGCCGCGGTGCTCGCCGCGGCGCGCGCGCGGGTGGGCTACGCACGCGTCACGCTCGCGCGCCGCGATGCGGGTGCGAACGTGGCGGTGCGGCTTGGCGGGGGCGCGCTCGACCTGGGCGGGATCGGCAAGGGCTTCGCGCTCGACCACGCCGCCGCGCTGCTCGCGGGCCGCGGGGTGCGCGGGTTCGTGCTCGACGCCGGCGGGCAGCGGCTCGCCGACGCGCACGGCACCGTGTGGGTGGCGCACCCGCTCGACCGCGACCGGCCCGCCGTACGCGTGCGCGCCCCGCAGGGATCGCTCGCCACCAGCGTGCAGCGCGAGCGCGAACTCGTGGTGCGCGGCCGCCGCGTGGGCCACGTGCTCGACCCGCGCACGGGTGAGCCCGCGCCCGCCATGGCCTCGGTCACCGTGGCCGCGCCCTCGGGCACGCGCGCCGACGCGCTCTCGACCGCCCTGCTCGTGCTGGGCCGCGACGCGGCCCGCGCGTGGGCCGACGCGCACCCCGAGATCGGCGTGCTGTGGATCGAACCGCGCGGCCGCGAGGCGGTCGCGCATGCCTGGAACCTCGACGTCGTCGAACTCACGCCGGGCGTGCGGACCGCCCCCGTCGCGGACCGCACCACCCGTCCCTGACCCTCACCCCGGAGCCGTCATGCCCCGTTCGCTGATCCTCGCCGCCCTCGTCACCGTGCTCGTCTCCCCCGCCCCGGCCCGCGCCGCCGAGGACCGCATGACCGAGCTCGAGCGCAAGCTTGACGCCGCCATCGCCGAGATCGAGCGGCTCAAGCTGGGCAGCGCGGCGAGCGACACCGCACCGTCGTACGCCGGACGCCACGGGCTCGCGCCGGGTGCGGCGCGCGTGTACGGCGTCTCGGGCGGCACCTCGGTGGGTGGCTACGGCGAGGTGCTGCTCGAGCGCGCCGACCGCAAGCGCGAGGACGGTACGCTGTCGGGCGCCACGCCGCGCGCCGACATGCTGCGCGCGGTCTTCTACGTCGGTCACAAGTTCACGCCCACGCTGCTGTTCAGCTCCGAGCTGGAGTTCGAGCACGCCGGCGTGCGCGACGAGGCCGAGGTCGCGGTGGACCCGGCGACCGGAGAGGGCGCGGCCGAACTCACCGGCGAGGTGGTGGTGGAGTTCGCATACCTCGACTGGCAGGTGCGGCCGACGCTCGGCCTGCGCGCGGGCAATCTGCTCGTGCCGATGGGTCTCGTGAACGAGCAGCACGAGCCGCCGGTGTTCGTCGGCGCGCGGCGCCCCGACACCGAGCGGTTCGTGATCCCCAGCACGTGGTCGGCCGCGGGTGCGGGGCTCTACGGCGAGACCGCCGCGGGTCTCGAGTGGCGCGCCTACGTGGTCGAGGGGCTCGACGCGCGCAAGCTCGGCGCGGTGACGGGCCTGCGCGAGGCGCGTCAGGGTGCGTCGCGCGCGCTCGTCACGCACCCCGCGTTCGTGGGGCGCGTGGACTGGACGGGCACCGAGGGTCTGGTGGTGGGCGCGTCGGGCTACACCGGCGACGCGTGGCAGAGCGCGCCGCCCGCCGCGGGCGCGGTGAGTGCGCGCGTGAGCGTGGCCGACCTGCACGCGCGCTGGCAGTGGCGCGGGCTCGAGTTGCGCGGCCTGTGGGCGTTCGGCTCGATCGGCGACGCCGGCGAGGTCTCGGACGCGCTCGGTCTGACGGGTGCGGACCGGCTCGGCGAGCGGTTCGCCGGCGGTTACGCCGAGGCGATGCTCGACCTCGCGCCGCGCCTGAGCCCCGGCGCGTCGTGGACGCTCGCGCCGTACGCGCGCTTCGAGACGCTCGACACGCAGGACTCGGTCGCGGGGGGCAGCGAGAACCCGCGCGCCGAGCGGCGCATCGTCACGCTGGGCGTGGCCGCGAAGCCGCATCCCAACGTGGTGCTGAAGACCGACCGCGAGTGGCGCCACGACGAGGCCGAGCGCGAGACCGGCCGCTGGAACGTCGCGCTCGGGTGGTTGTTCTGATCCACCACCGCCTCCGGGTGGCGGGCCTCGCGCTCGCCGCGCTGCTCGTGGCGCGCGCGTCGCACGCCGAGACGCTGCGCACGCTCGACGACGCGCTCGCCGCGACGTTCCCGGGCGCGCGCGTCGAGGCGCGCACGCTGGTGCTGGGGGCGGGCGAGCAGCGGCTCGTCGCGCAGCGCGCCCGTGCGCGCTGCGAGGCGCGGCTCGTGACCGCGCACGTGGCGTGGCGCGGCGACTCGCTGGTGGGCGCGGCCTACACCGACCGGCGCGTCGTGCGCACGCGCGAGGCGCTGCTGTTCGTGGCGGTGGGTGCCGACAGCGCGGTCGCGCGCATCGAGGTGCTGGCGTTCTTCGAGCCGCCGGACTACCGTCCGGCGCCGCGCTGGCTCGACCGGTTCCGCGGCCAGCGTCAGGGCCCGCGGCTCACGCCGGGCAACGCGATCCCCAACCTGTCGGGCGCCACGCTCACCTCGCGCGCGGTCACCGAGAGCGCGCGACTGGCGCTCGCCTGGCACGAACTCCTGCTGCTGCCGCGACTCGCGGTGAGCGGCCCAGCCCCGAGGCGCGCACCATGAAGTACCTGCAGAGCGGCGGTTTCCAGAACAACCCGCACATGCGGCTCACGCTCGGGCTGGCCATCGCGCTGCTCGCGGGCTTCTGGGTGACCAACCTGGCGCTGTACTTCGCGCACATGGACCTGTCGCCCGCGAGCGTGGTGCGCTACTACCTCGGTGACGAAGCCGCGTTCATGGCGCCGCGTTCGGCGCAGAGCCTGCTCGAGGTGACGCACATGCACCTGCCCATGTTCGCGCTAGTGCTGCTGCTGCTCACCCACCTCGTGATCTTCGCGCCCATGCACGAGGCGCGTAAGACCGCGCTCATCGTGGCGTCGTTCGGCAGCGCGTTGCTCATGGAGGCGTCGGGCTGGCTCGTGCGGTTCGTGCACCCGGGCTTCGCGTGGCTCAAGGTCGTGTCGTTCGTGACCTTCCAGTGCCTGCTCGCCGGCCTGCTGGTGGGCCTGGCCGCCTACCTCGCCCGCGGCCGCCGCGCCGGCCGCATGGGCCCGCGCCGCAACGAACGCTAGAACCAAGCGCTCCCGCAGCGAGCGCGAGACGCGAGAGTCCGGCCGCGCTCGACGGCACGCACCGCACGCACCTCAGGATAGGAGCGCGTGGATCCACGACGCTCGACCGCGTGGCCGGTCACGCTCCGCGCGCCACCGCAGCGCACGCCGGGACACTGCGCACTGACGCGCGCCGCCGCCACCTCACGAACGCAGGCGTCCAAGGCGCCGCACCGCGTGGCTGGGCACGCTCCGCGCGCCACCGCGGCGAACGCAAGCCGCCGTCGCGCTGACGCGCGCCGCCGCGAACGCGAACCGCAGAGCCCCAAGAAACCTCGAGCCCCGATCCTTGGGGACCGGGGCTCGAGGGCGTGACGCTTCGCTTCGCTGAGAGTCGAACAGCTGCGACAGGAGCGGGAACCGCTCCCACGGTCATGATGCCCCATCCCGACGCGGAAGGGAAGCATCGAAGCCGCGTGGATCGCGGTCGGATCGCGCTCGACCCATGCCGCGGCCGCGCCTGGAGCGGTCGCGGCGCCTTCCGCACCCGTGTGCACGAGCGTGCCCGGGCGTGGCTCACCTGTGGCGCCCCCGCCACACCCGCAGGCCTCCACGGGCCCGGCCCCGCGCCCTTGGCACCCGCCGAACCCGCTGCGGCGACAGCGGATACCACGGCGCCGCCGACCATGGCACGCGCCCTGCAGTAGTGGTGGGCGGAGGCCGCACTCGCACCCCGGAGGGAACCATGTCGCGCAGCCACTCGATCCACCGCTTGATCGCCGTCGCGCTGTTGACCGCCGTCGCCGTCTCGCTCGCCTCGCCCGCGTTCGCCGACCGCGATCGCCGTCGCTACAAGGGCGACCGTCGCGACCGCGTGATCGTGGTGCGCGAGCGCTCGAACGTCGCGGGCCCGGTGCTGGCGGGCCTCATCGGCGGCTACCTGCTCGCGAACGCGACCTCGGCGCACGCCACCGTGGTGCACGAGACGCGTCCGGTGCGCCGACCGGTGACGGTGGTGCGCTACCACGACCCTTACTGCGACGAGTGGTACGACACGCTCGACGACTGCGACTGGCGCGATCACCGCCACCCGCGCGTGGTGCACGTGGTGGACGTACGTCACGGCCGCGAGCTGCGCCGCCTCGAATGGCGCCGCGGCGACTGGCACGAGTACGAGTACGACCATCACGACGACGAGGACGACTGCGACCGCTGATCGTCCTCACCCGAAGTGGGTCCGCGGCGGTGGAGCTGGAACAATCGGGGAGCGTCCAAGCTCGCACGGCGGACCCACGACACACGACGACCCGGCGGATCCCGCCGGGTCGTCACCATTCCCGCCCCACCCTCGGGACGCCCCGAGTTCACGCAAGTCGAGCCCTGGGTGCGCAAGCCTGTCACGCCCACCGATCCGCAACCCGCATGTCGAGCCGTGGGTGTGCTGGGGCGTGACGGAAGGGAGTCACGAGCAGGCCGGAGCGCAGGATGCGCGCAGGCCGGCCGCGAGTGTCAGGGAGGCGAGGCCCATGGAGGGGCCGAGCCGACCGGTCCCTTCCGTCACGCTCCCGCGCACCCGCGGCGACGCCACGAGCGATACGCGGAGTCATGCACGCACCGGCGGCGAGACAACGAGCGATACGCGAAGAACCGCACGTGCTCACAGCGCCGCAACGAGCGGAACGTCGCTCAAGCCGCCAGCAATCGCTCCGTGTCCGCCCCCACCTCCTCGGGCCGCAACACACGCTTCACCGTCTCGCTCGCGGGCATGGGCTCCCACAGGTCGTTCACGCCCTCGCTCGGCGCCACACCCGCAGGGTCCAGCAGCACGCGGCACATGGGGCGCGTCACGTCGGCCGGGTTGGGTGCGGTCGCGAGCACGATGTGGCCCGACGAGGTCTGCATCACGGTGCCCGCCGGGTACAGACCCACGGTGCGGATGAGCGCCCACAGCACCGCGGGATCGAAGCTCACGCGGTTGGGGCCGAGCAGCACCTGCAGCCCCTCGAAGGGCGTACGCGGACGCTTGTGGTACGCGCGGTGCGCGGTGATCGCGTCGAAGCAGTCGGCCATCGCCACGATGCGCGAGAACGTGGCCTGCCCCCACTCCACCGAGGTGTCGGGGTAGCCGGTGCGGTTGTAGTTCATGTGGTGCTCGAGGCAGGCGCGCATGGAATCGATCATGACCTGCGACAGGCCCGGCATGCGCGACACCATCTTGGCGCCCTCCACCGGGTGGCGCTTGATCTGGTTCCACTCGCCGTTCGAGAGCGCGCCCGGCTTGCGCAGCACGTCGCCGTCCACGGTCATCTTGCCGATGTCGTGCAACAGGCCGGCCACGCCGAGGTCGGCCAGCGCCTGCCGCGGCAGCCCCAGCGCCTGGCCCATGTTGACCGACAGCACCGAGACGTTCACGCAGTGCGCGTAGGTGTACTCGTCGTGGTCCTTGAGCGCGGTGAGTCCGACGAGCGCCGACTCGTGCTTGAGCGCACTGTCCACGATGGGCTGCACGACGCGCTTGGCGTGGCGCAGGTCGGGCCGCCCGGTCGCGCGCGCGCGCAGCACCACGCGGCGCGTCCCCACCATGGCGCGCCAGTACACCTGTCGTGCGCGACCGCGTTCGGTCTGCTGCTGCGGCAACGCGTCGAGTTCGCGCGCGAGGTCCTCGGGGTCGAACTGCGAGGCCGGCAGCGCGATGACGTTGTGGACCGAGGCCTCCTCGAGCGTCTCGGCCAGTTTGGGCGCCAGCGCGGGGTCCTCGGCCGCGAGCAGGATCTGCACGAATCGCTCGACCTCGGGCTCGGTCACGCCCTGCAGGAACCGCAGGCCGCCGGTCTGGCGCTTGGCGAGTTCGGCGAGCAGCGTCTGGTACGGACCCATGAGCGACGTGCTCGCCTTCACGCGCACCCCGTTCAGGTACAGGTAGTCGGCGACCGCGACCAGCGTGACCTCGGTCTCCTGCTCGAGCAGACCGCGCAGCACGCCCATGAAGTCCTGCATCTGGCGCTGGAACGCCATGTTCGAGACGTCGTAGGTGCGCGCGGTGCGCAGCAGCGCCACGATGCGCTGCAGCAGCAGGCCGCCCGCATCGGAGAGCGCCTGGCTGTCGCCACGATCGTCGCGCGGGGTGCCGTTCATGCGGCCCTCCGGGACTGCAATGCGGTCTCGCACGCCTGCCGAACCGGGGCGCGGTTCGACTGCGCGCCGGCCTCGATCACCGAGATCGCCTTGGGAGTGCCGATGCGCAACAGGCAGCGCGCCACGGCGTGGCGGTGGATCTCCTGCTCGCGGTCGAACCACTTACCGCCGTGCAGCTGCTCGGCGAGTTCGGGCACCACCTCGTCGCCGCCGGTGCTGGCGATGGCGGCGTAGATGGCGCGACGCTCCTCGGCGGGGCGCTTGAGGAAGCGGTCCTGCTCGAGGAACGCGACGACGTAACGCGCCACGGCGGGATCGCGCGCGGCCGAGAGCGAGTGCAGGATCTGCAGGAACACCTTGGGGTCGGCGCCCTCGATGGCCTTGATGAGCACCGGGCGCGCGAGGCGCAGTTCGACGTGCTGGAGCGCATGCACCACCTCGGCCACCACGCGCGGATCGGGATAGCGCACCGCGGTCTGCAGCAACGGCACGATGGCCGGACCGCCGACCCAACCGAGGATGTGCACGACGTTGCGCACCACGTACCAGCGCGGGTCGTTCAACCACGGCGCGATGCGCGTGGGATCCTGCTTCACGCGCGCCGCGATCGCCTCGGCGACGACCTGTCGGGTCATGCGCGTCTGCGACTCCGAGAGCACCAGCGTGAGCCAATCGAGCGCGGCCGGTCCCAGCTCGTGCGCGAGCGCGAGGAATTCGGCGACCGCGGCCAGCCCCTGCGCGTCGAGGCGCTCGACCACGCGCGTCACGCTCACGGGCTGCAGGACCTCCTGCGTGAACATCTCGTCGGACCACTCGCCGGTGTTGGCCTCGCGCACCAGACGCAGCGTCTCGCGCGCGTCGGCCCATGAGCCGGCGGCGATGGCCGCACGCAACACGCGCGGCAGGAACAGCGTCATCTCGCGCCGGTCGTCCTCGCTGACCTCGGTGTGCAGGCACGCGTACGCGACCGCGAGCGCGGCCGTCGCGGGCGGCACGCGCCGCTCGGCGTCGTACTCGGCCATGAAGCGGCGCGTCTCGTCGGGCGCCATGAAGTCCAGTTCGGCGAACGTCGCCTCGACCTCGTCGGGCGACTCGCCGAGCGCCCAGTCCTCGGAGCGTTCGCCGTGCGCCTCGGTGTCGTCGTGCCCGCGCGTCGTGCGACCGTCGCCCGCACCCGCCGGCCCGTCGGATTCGGTGGCCACCGGCCACGGCAGCAGCGGACCCGCGCCGTCGTCGGGCGTGCCCACCGTGGCGGACTCCCCGCCCGCCTCGCCCTCGGCGGGGATGTAGTCCACGTCCACGTGGCGGAGGTTCGCCTCCCACAGCAGCGTCACGAGGTCGTCGCCGTCCAGGTTCTGCCCGGTCACGGCCAGCACCGCGTCCACGAGTGAGCGACATTCCACGTCACTCACGCCCGGGCGCAGCGTGAGGCCGCGCACCCCGTCGCGATAGAACGCGAACGCCAGGTTGTCCTCGCGCGAGCGCGCCCCGTACACCACGTGCTCGTCGCACGCGATCTCGTGGTCGGTGAAGCGATAGGTGATCGGGCCGTGTTCGGCGAGCGTACGGTCGAGCGCCTGCGCGAGCTCCTCGCGGAAGCGCAGCACGGTGGGGTTGGCCGCGTCATAGAGCCGACAGGTCTTGACCGTGCGCGCGAACATGCGCAACCACAGCGCCGCCGCCTGGATCGCGGGGGGCAGCGCCGCCCCAGCCCGGGCGTGCGGCTCGTCGCCGTCATGGCCGTCGTCGTGCGACGCCGGATCCGCGTGCGCGCCGACCGTCACCGGGCGCGCGAGCGGCGGTGGGGTCAGGTGCGTGGGCTCGGGACCCGAGAACGGGTCACGAGGCGCGTCCGGCGATGGCGGCTCGCCATCGTCGGCGCGGCGGATCTCATCCATGGATGGCTCTCTCCCCTTCGGAGGGCGGGACCGGGTCATGGTCCCGTGGAGGTCATCGGCACGGCCCCAGGGGGCCTTGAGCCGAGGGTTGTGCGGCGAAGATTGTTGAGGAGTGGCACGGCCCTCGATCCGCGCCCGTAAACCATTGCGAATCCGTCGCCGGATCGCCGCCCCCGCGCCGCTAACCCGTTGTCCCCGGGATCTCAACAATCTTCGCCGCACTAGGGGCACGCGCTCGACTGAACGAATCCTTGACCCCGCCGCTCCCGGTCGCGAGATTCCGACTCGTCGGAATCACCCCCGTGCCCCGAGGTCGAGCCCCTCCCCCATGCCCGGTTCCGTCCCCCGTCGTCCGTCGTCGCTCGCCGCCCTCGCCCTGCTCGCACTCCTCGCGGCCCCCTCGCTCGCAGCGACCGTCGAACCCATCGTCGTCCCCGCGCCCGACGAGGGGCGGTTGCTGCGCATGCCCGACCTGCACGGCGATCGCATCGTGTTCGTGTACGCCGGCGACCTGTGGACGGTGGCGCGCACCGGTGGCACCGCGGTGCGGCTCACGAGCGATGAAGGCTACGAGGTCATGCCGCGGTTCTCGCCCGACGGCACCCGCATCGCGTTCACGGGTGAGTACGACGGCAACCCCGACGTGTTCACGATCCCGGCCGGCGGCGGCGTGCCCACGCGGCTCACGTTCCATTCGGCGTTCGACCAGATGGTGGAGTGGACGCCCGATGGCGACTCCATCCTGTTCCGCTCGCCGCGCTCGTACAGCCCGCGCTACGACCGGTTCTTCGTCGTGCCGGCGCGCGGCGGGTTCGAGCAGCCGCTGCCGCTGTCGAGCGCGGGCCATGCGAGTTGGTCCGCCGACGGGCGACTGCTGGCGTTCGTCTCGCCCACGTTCGACCGGCGCAACTGGAAGCGCTACCGCGGCGGCAACGCCCCCAACGTGTGGCTCTACGATGTCGCCGCGCGCACGAGCCGCAACCTGACCGCCGAGCATCCCGGGCCCGACGAGTGGCCCATGTTCCACGAGCGCACGCTCTACTACGCCTCGGACCGCGGCGGGCGCACGGTGAACCTGTGGGCGCTCGACCTCGACCGCGGCACGCACCGGCAGGTGACGCGGTTCGAGACCTTCGACGTGAAGTCGCCGGCGATCGGCCCCGACGGCATCGTGTTCGAGAACGGCGGCTGGCTGTGGCGGATCGACCTGCCCACCGAGAAGCTCGCGCGCGTGCCCGTGGTGCTACCCGCCGACCTGCCCGGCGCGCGCGCGGAGTTCCGCGACGTGTCGCGCTGGATGGGCGGGCTCGACCTGGCCCCCAACCTCAAGCGCGCGGTCGTCGAGGCGCGCGGCGACCTGTTCATCGTGCCGACCGGCGAGGGCGAACCGCGCAACCTCACGCAGTCGTCGGGCGTGCGCGAGCGCGACCCGGCATGGTCCCCCGACGGTCGCTGGATCGCGTTCTGGTCCGACGCCTCGGGCGAGTACCAGCTCATGCTCGCCGACCCCGAGGGCCGCAGCGCGCCGCGCGCGGTCACGAAGGAGCCGGGCACCTACCGCTACCCGCCCGTCTGGTCACCCGACGCGCGCAAGCTGGCGTGGTCGGACAAGACGGGACGGTTGTGGGCGCTCACCCTCGCCACCGGCAAGGTGACGCTGGTCGCCAAGGACGACGGCGACGACATCCTGGATTACGAGTGGTCGCCGGATTCGCGCTGGATCGTGTTCGCGCGCCAGACGCCGGCGCTCATGCGCACGGTCCACCTGTGGTCGTACGACACCGGTCGCCTCGAGCGCGTCGGCGACGGCATGTCGGACGACTTCTCGCCCTCGTTCGACCCCGCCGGGCGCTACCTCTACTTCATCTCGCTTCGCCGCATGCGCCCCGACCCCGGCGTGTTCGAGCAGCACATGTTCCTGCGCGCCTCGCACCGCGTGTACGCGCTCGCGCTCACCACCACCACACCGTCCCCACTCGCGCCGCGCGACGACGACGACACCGCCGCTCCATTCGGAGCGGCGGCACCGCTCGCCGCCCCCGACCGAATGCGCATCGACCTCGCGGGCCTCGGTGGGCGCGTCGTGGAGTTCCCCGCACCCTCCGGTCGGCTGACGCGCGTGCGCGGCGTACCGGGCGGGTTCGTGGTCACCGAGCAGGAGGAGATCCCCGACGAGATGGGGCTCGGGCCCGTGAACCTGCACCACTACGACCTCGCGTCGCGCACGCTCACGCGCGTGCTGTCCGACGTGGACGACCGCTTCGCGCTGTCGCGCGACGGTGGCTGGGTGCTCTACCAACGCGACGGCATGGCGGGCATCGTCGAGACCGCCCGCGAGCACGCGGTCGGCGAGGGGGCGCTCGCGCCGCAGGGACTCGTCGCTCAGGTCGAGCCGCGGGCGGAATGGCGGCAGATCTACGAGGAGGCGGTGCGCACCGCGCGCGACTTCTTCTACGACGCGGAGCTCGGCGGACTGCGCTGGGACGTGCTCGCGGCGCGCTACCGCGCCCTCGTGCCCCATGTCGCGCACCGCGCCGACCTCAATTACCTGATCGGCGAGTTGGTGGGCGAGCTCTCGACCTCACACACGTACGTGAACGGCGGCGACATCGTCGAGCCGCCGGGCGTGGACGCGGGACTGCTCGGGGTGGACTGGGCGCTCGACGCCACCACGGGGCTCTACCGCTTCCAGCGCATCCATCGCGAGACCGACTGGAACGCCCCCGAGGCGCCACCGTTGGCCGCCCCGGGGCTCGCGGTGCAGGTCGGCGACCTGTTGCTCGCCGTCAACGGTCGCGCGGTGCGCGCCCCCATGAACGTGTACGAGCCGTTCGTGGGCACGGTGGGACAGCGCACGGTGCTCACGGTCGGGCGCTCGGTGAACGACCCCGCCGCGCGTCAGGTGACGGTGATCCCCGTGGCCTCCGAGACGAACCTGCGCTACGCCACCTGGGTGCGCGAGAACCGCGAGCGCGTTGCACGCGCCACCGACGGTCGCGTGGGCTACGTGCACATCGCGACCACCGACTTCAAGGGCATGGCCCGGTTCGCGAAGGAGTGGTTCCCGCAGGTCGCGCTCGAGGGCGTGATCGTGGACGACCGCTACAACCGCGGCGGGCTCATCCCGTGGTTCATGATCGAGACGCTGGGTCGCACGACGTGGTCGTACTCGACCAACCGCGACGGCTACCCGTGGCACACCCCGCGCTCGTCGTTCGACGGCCACCGCTGCCTACTCATCAACGAGTACGCGGGCTCGGGTGGCGACATGGTCGCGCACTTCTTCCGCCAGCGGGGGCTCGGCCCGCTGTTCGGCCGAACCACGGGCGGCAGCATGGCGGGGCTGTGGCGGCGCACCCCGTTCGTGGACGGCGACGTGGTGAACATCCCCGACTTCGCCAAGTACGACGACGAGGGCCGCTGGTACGCCGAGAACGAGGGCGTGCACCCCGACGTCGAGGTCACGAACCTCCCCGAGGACGAAGCCCTCGGTCGCGACCCGCAGCTGGAACACGCGATCGAGTGGATGCGCGAGCAGCTCCGGACCCGGCCCGTGAAGCGCCCCGCACAGCCACCGTTCCGCAAGCTGTGACGCGCGACCGCTAGGAGTTGGCGGGCTCCGGCGGCGGCGAGAGCAGCCACTCGAGGTCGCCGCGCGTGAGCGAGCGCGCGAAGCTCTCCTCGCCCAGCAGGTCCTTGGCGAGTGCGCTCTTGCGCTCCTGCAACTCCCAGATGCGCTCCTCGACCGTGCCCTCGGTGAGCAGCTTGTACGCGATCACCGTGCGCGTCTGGCCGATGCGGTGCGTACGGTCGATGGCCTGCGCCTCGATCGCCGGGTTCCACCACGGGTCGAACAGGATCACGTAGCTCGCGGCCGTGAGGTTGAGGCCCAACCCGCCCGCCCGCAGCGAGAGCAGGAACACGCACGGGTTCGGGTCCTCGGTGAACGCGTTCACCACGCGCTCACGGTGCACGGTCTGCCCGGTGAGCAGGTGGTAGGGCACGCCGCGGGTCGTGAACTCGGCCTGGATGAGCTTGAGGCACTCCACGAACTGCGAGAACAGCAGCACCTTGTGACCCTCGGCCAGCAGCGGCTCGAGCATCTCGAACAGCGTCTCGAACTTGCCCGAGCCCAGGCCGTCGCGCCCACCCGCCAGCGCGGGATGGCAGCAGATCTGGCGCAGCCGCGTGAGCGTGGCGAGCACCGGGATGCGGTTGCGCTCGAGGCCCTGCGGGTCGGCCAGCAGCGTGCCGAGGAACGCGCGCGCGCGGCCGAGTTCGGACAGGTACAGCCGGCGCTGCCCCGGCGTGAGCGCGCAGTCCACGCGCTCCTCGACGCGCGCCGGCAGCTCCTGCGCGACCTGCTGCTTGAGCCGGCGCAGCAACAGCGGGCGCAGGCGCGCGGCCAGCAGGCGACGGCGGTGCGGCGGCGAGTCGGGCGCGTCGTGGCGCGCCGAGAACGCGCCGCGCGTGCCGAGGTAGCCCGGGTGCACGAACGACACGATGCTCCACAGGTCGAGCGCGCGGTTCTCGAGCGGCGTACCGGTGAGCGCCACGCGGTGACGCGCGCGCAGTTCGAGCGCGGCGCGCGTGACGGCCGCCGACGGGTTCTTGATCTGCTGCGCCTCGTCGAGGATGACCGCTCGCAGCGAGTGCTCGCGCCAGAACTCGATGTCCTGCCGCAGCAGCGCGTAGTTGGTGATGACGAGGTCGGTGTGCGGCACGCGGTCGCGCAACTCGGCGCGCTCGCGCCCGCTCTCGAGCACCACCACCGACAGGCCCGGCGTGAAGCGCTGCGCCTCGCGCGCCCAGTGGTGCATGACGGAGGCGGGGCACACCACCAGCGTGGGCCCACCCGCGGCATCGTTCTCGACGAGGTGGGCGATCCACGTCAGCGCCTGCAGCGTCTTGCCCAGACCCATGTCGTCGGCGAGCACCGCGCCCAGACCGATGCCCGCGGTCCACGCCAGGAAGTCGAGTCCCTCCTGCTGGTAAGGACGCATCGTGGCCTGGAGGCCCTGGGGCACCGGCACGCGCGGCAGGCCAGCGAACGCCGCGAGCCTCTCGCGCAGCGCGCGCACCGCATCGAGGTCGGTGGACGACGCGCCGTAGCGCTCGAGCGTCTCGAGGCTCGCGGGATCGGCCTGCGCCAACTGCCAGAGCGGCACGCGCACCTCGCCCGCACCGGCCTCGAGCCCGAGGTCGGCCAGGCGGCGCGTGGCGTCCTCGAACGCGTCGAGGTCGGAGCGCCGGACCCAGCCCGACGACAGCTTCACGAACGGGGCGCGCGTGGTGCGCAGCACCGTGAGGTCCTCGTCCTTGAGCGACAACCCCTCGGCCTGCCACTCCGCCGAGACGGTGAACCAGTCGATGCCGGTGGAGCGGACGCGGATGCGCGGCGCGGCCGAGCGCGTGCGGAACAACCCGCTCGCACCGGGGTCGGCGTACCAACGCACGCCCTGCGGGCGCGTGTCCCACGCGTCGGCGAGGCGTTCGAGCGTCCCCGAGGTGAGCCGCAGCCACCACCCGGGCGGCGCCCCGACCGGCACCTGGGGCGGGGCCCCGCGGCGACGCTTGCCCGAGGCGTCCCCCTGCGGGAGCGACTCCACCCAGTCCACGATCGGTGCGACGTGCTCGGGGTCGGGCAACTCGAACCACGCCTGCTCCGGCGCGGGGGCGGGCGACTCGTCCGCGGTCGCCGCGTCGGCGCCGGCCGCGAACCCCTCGTCGGACGCGGGCGCGGTCTCGGTCGCTTCGGGCGTGTCGTCCTCGGGCTCCACCGACTCGAACCCCGAGACCACGCTCTCGTCGGGCGTCAGTCGCACCCAGCCCAGCGCGGGGCGGTACTCGAACACCGCGCCCTCGGGCGCGATGACCCCCGGTCGCCAGCGCGCGGCGCGCGAACCCGCGAACACGCGCACGCGCAACCAGTCGTCGTCGGTCAACTCGAAGCACCCGATCACGTCCACGTCGTGCACGCGCGTGAGGCGCTGGAGCGCGCTGCGCACCACCGGGAACGAGCGCGACAGCTTCTCGAGCACCGCGCCGTCCTCGCGCAGCAACGACAGCCCGCCCTCCTGTAGCAGCTTCACGACCTCGCGCGGCGGTTCGTCCACGACGCGCACGAACCGACCGTTCGCGAGCGCGAGGTGGGCGCGGCCCGGGGCGGCGAGCCCGAGCGGCGACAACAGCACCGAGTCGCACAGCGAGCGCGTCGTGGCGTCGGGCCACTCGAACGACAGCTCGAGACGCGGCGGCTCGGTGCTCGTGTCGCACACGGGCACCACGCGCACCTCCTCGGCGTGCAGGCTGGCGCGCGCCCCGGGCGTGACCCCGGCGCGGGCCGCGAGCGCGGGCGGCACCGCGGGCGACCACGTGAAGTGCGGCGACTCGGGCACGCGGTCGAGCAACGCCTGCAGGCGCTCGCTCGTGAGCTCGAGCCGGGTGCCTCCCGGCACGTGCGGGGCCGCGAAGTCGGGCGAGACGAGCGCACGCAGCAGTCGGGCCTCGGGCGGCGACAACAGCATGGGCTGGCGCTTGAGCTCGCCCGCCAACTGGTCGAGTTGCCGCCACGTGCGCGGCGCGTCGTCGAGCCCGGCGCCACTCACGCGCGCCTCGAGCAGCAGGATCGCCCCGAGCGGTCCGGGTTCGAGGTGGAGCACCGCGCGCAACCGGCGCGGCTCGGCGGGCGCGCGGTCGGCCCACTGCGCGAGGGCCTCGACGGCGTGCTCGTGGCGAGCATCGGGACGCGCCTCGGCCGCCACGCCCGCGGGCTCGGCCGCGAGGTCGGCGGGCGCGAGCCGCGCCCAGCGACCGTGGTCCCAACGCCCGAGCCGGCGCGACTCGGCGAGCAGGATCACCCCCAGCGCGTACGCGTGCTCGCAAGCGCGACCCGCACCGCACGAGCACAGGTTGTGCGCGCCGTCCTCGGCCCACGCCCAGCGCGACACGTACCAGTGCCCGTCGAGCACGTTGGCGCGCACGCCGCGCGAGTCGGCGGCCACGCCCTCGATGCGATCGAACCTCGCGAGCTCGCGCCCGCGCGCCGAACGGTCCGCGGGCAGGCGGCCGAGGGCGTCGGCGAGCGCGTCGAGCGCGACGCGCGGCAGACCGCGGGCGAGCGCGGAGAGGTTCGAGTCCATCCCCGCAGCATCGGGGCGGGCGTGCAGCGGCGCAAGTGGGACGCGTGGGGGCGCGTTTCCGCACTCTCGCGACGACCGGCCGTGCTACGGTCGCGCGCATCCGTGACCGTTCCCCCACCCGTGCCGGAGGACGACGCCGTGGCGCAGGACCTCTACCCCGTGAAGCCGCACATCCAGGCCGGGGCGCGCATCGCGTCCCGCGAGCAGTACGAGGACATGTACCGCCGATCGCTCGAGCAGCCCGACGCGTTCTGGGCCGAGCAGGCGGAGCGACTGACCTGGTTCCACCCGTGGCACACGGTGAGCGACGCCGACTACGAGGCGGTGGACTTCGGTTGGTACCTGGGCGGACGGTTGAACGCCTGCTTCAACTGCGTGGACCGCCATGTCGCCACGCGCGGCGAGCAGACCGCCCTGCTGTGGGCGGGTGACGAGCCCGGCACCTACCGCCACGTCTCGTACCGCGAGCTCAAGCACGAGGTCTGCCGACTCGCGAACGTGCTGCTCGCGCACGGGGTGCGCAAGGGCGATCGCGTCTGCATCTACATGCCCATGATCCCCGAGACGGTGTACGCCATGCTGGCGTGTGCGCGCATCGGCGCGGTGCACTCGGTGGTGTTCGGCGGGTTCTCGGCGGAGTCGCTGCGCGACCGCATCCTCGACGCCGGCTGCAAGGTGCTCATCACCGCCAACGAGGGGCTGCGCGGCGGCCGGCCGATCCCGCTCAAGGCGATCGCCGACAAGGCGATCGAGGGCCTGTCCATGGTCGAGACCGTGCTCGTCGCACGCCGCACGGGGCGCGAGGTGCCCATGCGCCAGGGTCGCGACCTGTGGCTCGACGACGAGATGAAGCGCCAGCGCAGCACGTGCACGGTGGCGTGGATGGGAGCCGAGGACCCGTTGTTCATCCTCTACACCTCGGGCAGCACGGGCAAACCGAAGGGCGTGCTGCACACGACCGGCGGCTACCTCACCTACGCCGCGATGACGCACGAGCTCGTGTTCGACCACCGCGAGGGTGACGTGTACTGCTGCGCGGCCGACGTGGGTTGGGTCACGGGCCACACCTACATCGTGTACGGACCGCTCGCGAACGGCGCGACCACGGTGCTGTTCGAGTCCACGCCCGTGTACCCCGACCCGGGTCGCTACTGGCGCATGGTGGACGACCTCGGCATCACGCTGTTCTACACGGCGCCCACCGCGCTGCGCGCCATCGCACAGGCCGGCGACGATCACGTGAAGCGCTACTCGCGCAAGACGCTGCGCGTGCTGGGTTCGGTCGGCGAGCCCATCAACCCCGAGATCTGGCGCTGGTACCACGACGTGGTCGGCGAGGGTCGCTGCGCGGTGGTGGACACGTGGTGGCAGACCGAGACCGGCGGCATCCTCATCACGCCGCTGCCCGGCGTGACGCCGACCAAGCCCGGCTCGGCGACGCTGCCGTTCTTCGGCGTCAAGCCCGTGCTGCTCGAACCCGAGAGCGGCCGCCTGCTCGAGGGCAACGGCGTCTCGGGGGCGCTGTGCCTGGCCACGCCGTGGCCGGGGCAGGCGCGCACGGTGTGGGGCGACCACCAGCGCTTCAAGGACACCTACTTCAGCCAGTACAAGGGCTACTACTTCACCGGCGACGGCTGTCGGCGCGACGAGGACGGCTACTACTGGATCACCGGGCGCATCGACGACGTGCTCAACGTGTCCGGCCACCGGCTCGGCACCGCCGAGGTCGAGAGCGCACTGGTGGCGCACGAGTCGGTGGCCGAGGCCGCGGTCGTGGGGTTCCCGCACCCGATCAAGGGTCAGGGCATCTACGCGTACGTCTCGCTCACCTCCGACTGGGTGAATCGCGCGGGCCCCGAACTCGAGGGCGCGCTCAAGGAGCAAGTGCGGCACGCGATCGGTGGATTCGCAGCCCCCGACGTGGTGCACATCGCGGCCGGGCTGCCCAAGACGCGGAGCGGGAAGATCATGCGTCGCATCCTGCGCAAGATCGCCGCCGGCGAATACGAGGGCATGGGCGACGTCACCACGCTCGCCGAGCCCGAGGTGGTCGAGCGATTGATCGCTCAGCACCGTGAGCGAGGCACCACCCGCTGAGCACAGGACCGCGGCGTTGCGCCCTGCAATGCCGCGGTCCCGTTCGCGGGGTCCGGGAGGAGGGATGGGAGCGATTGCGCTTGGGCGTGCATCCCGCACCCTCCATGCTCGAAGGAGCGCTGTCCCTCTCGAGTGACCCGCCACCGCGACCCCTTGCGTCTCCCCCTTGCGTGGTGCGGTGGGTGCTCCGGAACCAGCCCTGATCCTAGCCGTACGCGTCCGGTGGATGCGGCGTCGGCGCGCCCCGAGCGCGTGCGAGGCCATGGACCGACCGTGCACGGCTACCGTCACGGGAAACCCTCTCGTGCGGTCAGGCTCGTACTCGGATGGAGGTCCTCCCCATGCCCCGTTTGCTCACCCCCGCACTCGTGCTCGCCGCCACGCTCGTGGCGGGGAGTGCCTCGGCCGCCTTGCGCGCGCCGCAGATCGCGTTCTCGTCGGCGTCGCTCCAGAGCCGCCTGAACGGCTTCGGCGAATCCATCGACGTCCTCACGCAGCAGCAGGACGGTCTCGTGTGGGGCACCACGGTGTCCCAGAACAGCACGATGACGCTGCAGTTCCAACTCAGCGGCAATCCGCACGGCAACGAGTTCGGCATCGCCAAGCTCAACTCGACGGGCAACGCGGTGCTCGGTCTGGCGCAGGTGTTCCCCGCCGCCGCTGGGGTCGGCTCGTTCGCGGTGGCGTCGTTCCGTGCCGGCAACACGCTCATCGTGAACCTGTTCGACGAGAACGCCTCGCTCGTGGGCACCACGATGCACACCGGTGTGAATCGCTCGCGCTTCGCCTACTACGTCAAGAACGCCTCGGGCACGCACTACAGCCACGAGGGGTTCAACGCCGACGCTCGCGTGCACGCGCTCGCGTTCTCGGGCACCGGCATCAACCAGGGCAACTGGTGGATGGCGTGGGAGGACGCGCCCATCGCGAGCTACGCGAACGCCGACTTCGACGACGCCCTGTTGTTCATGGAGTCCATCAACCCCACCCCGGTCGCCCGGACCACGTGGGGCTCGCTCAAGCAGCACTTCCGCTGACCCCCGGCCGCATCCGCGGCCACGCACTCTCCCGCGGCGCCCCGACTCTCGTCCGGGCGCCGTGTGCGTTCCGAGCGTTATGCTGTCCGGCATGTCGCGCGTGATCCTGCTGCACAAACCCCACGGCGTGCTGTGTCAATTCACGGGTGAGCCCGGACGGCGCACGCTGGCCTCGTACGTGGACGTCCCCGGCGTGTACCCGGCTGGGCGACTCGACACCGACAGCGAGGGCCTGGTCGTGCTCACCGACGACGGCGCGCTGCAGGCACGCATCGCCGACCCGCGCCACAAGCTGCCCAAGACCTACCTCGTGCAGGTGGACGGGACGATCGGCGACGACGCGGTCGAGCGGTTGCGACGCGGCGTGGTGCTGTCGGACGGCCCGACGCGAACAGCCGAGGCGCGCGCGATCCCCGACCCCGGCCTGCCGCCGCGCGACCCGCCCATCCGCGTGCGGCGCGCCATCCCGACCTCGTGGCTCGAGCTCACGCTGCGCGAGGGGCGCAACCGGCAGGTGCGCCGCATGACCGCCGCGGTCGGGCACCCGACGCTGCGTCTCGTGCGCGTGGCGGTGGGCCCATGGCGACTCGACGGTCTCGCCCCGGGCGCGTGGCGCGAGACGCCCGAACGCCCGTGAGCGGTGCCGGTATGCGCGCCATGACGGCCCGCGCTATGCTGCGGGGACCCACTCGCGGGTACCGGAGGACCTCGATGACCCCACCGTTCCGCGCGGCGATCCTCGCCGCGTCGCTGACCGCCGTACTCGCCGTCGTGGCACCCGCTGCGACCGGTCCGACGCCGGTGCGCTACGAGGCCGACACGCCGCACTCGCAGGTCGGGTTCACCGCCCGCTACATGGGCGTGGTGGACGTGCGCGGCACCTTCCCCGAGTTCCGCGGCACTCTCATGCTGGTCGCCGACGACCTGCCGCGCTCGACGGTGTCGGTGGTCATGGACGCGAACAGCATCGAGACCGGGAACAAGCAGCGCGACAAGGACCTGCGCGGCCCCGACTTCCTCGACGTCGTGCGCTTCCCCAAGCTGCGCTTCACGAGCACCTCGGTGGCGGCGGCGGGCGACGGACTCGCGGTGACCGGCGACCTCACGCTGCGCAACGTCACCAAGAGCGTCGTGCTCGACGTGCAGCCCATCCATCCGGCCATGACCGACGCGCTCGGTGTGACTCGCATCGGCTACCTCGGCCGCACGCGCATCAATCGCTTCGACTTCGGCGTGGTGGGCAACAAGTTCTGGAACAACGAGTTCGCGCCCGGCCGGTTCGCGATCGGCGACACCATCGAGATCGCGCTCACGCTCGAGGCGCGCATCGAGGACCTCGATCGTCGCAAGGCCCCTGCGGGCAAGCGTCGGCCGGTGGTGGACAGTCTGGCCGCGGTCGCGCGCGCACAGGGCGCGGCCGGCGTGGGACGCGCGCTGCGCCGCGTGCGCGAGAGCAACGCGTACGACCTGAGCGCGGGTGCGCTGACGCTGCTGGGTGGCCGCCTGCTGCAGCGGGGCGACGAGGCGAGCGCGATCGAGGTGTTGCGGCAGGCCGCCGAGATCCATCAGAACGCCGCCGACGTGCATGCCGAGCTGGCCGAGGCGTACTGGGTGTCGGGGCAGCGTGAGCCCGCGATGCAGGCGGCGACCCGAGCCGTGACGTTGGACCCCTACCACACGAGCGCGCGGGAGACCCTGCGCTGGGCTCGAGGAGACGGACGCGCGTGGTGATCGAGGACCAGCCCATCCGCAACATCGCGATCTCGACCGGCGGCGGTGACGCCCCCGGTCTCAACGCCGTCATCCGCGCCGCCGTGCTCGCCGCCGAGAACCGCGGCTGGAACGTGTGGGGCATCCGTGACGGTTATCGCGGCATCATGGAGCCGCAGGAGTACGACGGGCAGGGCATGTTCCGCCTCACCCGAGACGCGGTCGCCGGCATCTCGCATCTCGGCGGCACCATCCTGGGCACCACGAACCGTGGCAACCCGTTCCACTACCCCGTGCAGCAGCCCGACGGCTCGTGGGGCGAGGTGGACCGCAGCGACGAGTTGATCGCGGCGCTCAAGGAGCGCGACATCGACGCGATGATCGTGGTCGGTGGCGACGGCTCGCTCGCGATCGCGTACGAGCTCGCCAAGAAGGGCGTGCGCATCGTGGGCGTTCCCAAGACGATCGACAACGACCTCGACCGCACGTTCATGACGTTCGGCTTCGACACCGCGGTGTCGTTCGCGACCGACTGTCTCGATCGTCTGCACTCCACCGCGGCCTCGCACCATCGCATCATGGTGGTCGAGGTCATGGGGCGCTACGCGGGCTGGATCGCGCTGCACGCCGGTATCGCCGGCGGGGCCGCGGCCATCCTCATCCCCGAGATCCCGTACGACATCGACAAGGTGGCCGAGCACATCCAGCGCCGGGTCAAGAAGGGCCGCCTGTACACGCTGGTGGTGGTCGCGGAGGGCGCCGCTCCGAAGGGCGGGCACGTGAGCACGATCGGCAAGGCGGTCGGTCAGGCCGAACGACTGGGCGGCGTGGGCGAGAAGGTCGGGCGCGAGCTCGAGCGCCTGGCGCAGCGCGAGACGCGCGTGGTGGTGCTGGGGCACCTGCTGCGCGGCGGCTCGCCGACGAGCTTCGACCGCCTCGTGGCGCTGCGCTTCGGCGCGGCCGCGGTGCGGGCACTCGAGGCCGGGCACTCGAGCGTGATGGTGTCGCTCGAGCCGCCGCACGTGCGCTACCAGCCGCTCGAGGCCGCGGTCGGTCGCATGAAGACCGTGTCGCTGGCGAGCGACACCATGGCCACGGCCCGCGACCTGGGGATCTGCTTCGGCGACTGACCCCAACGCCTGAGGCCACGCGCCCCCTGGCGGCCCCCCGGGACTCCCGGGGGGCCGTCGCGCTTCACGGGCGGGCCCGCGAGTGCCGGCGAGACCGGGCCCACCCCGAGGGTTCAGTACCACCGAACCGCCCGCGGCCCCCTCTCCCGAGCCCGCCGGCGGGCCGAGTCCGGCCCCCGAGGACCAGGATGAGGACGGATTCCCGGGCCCGGGGGCCTCGCGGGTATTGAACCGGCGGGGTCGGATTCCCTACCCTTAATCGATTGCGCCGATGACCCCCTTCGGACGCCCCCTCGCATCCCCCCCCGGGACCTCATCATGACGATGAAGAAGTCGCTGCTCGCCGCCCTCTCGACGCTCGCGCTCCTCCTCTCCTCCGGCCCCGTGCGCGCGCAGTCGTACGAGCCCACGGTCCCGCCCGAGGGCATCACCGGTGCGCGCCGCATGTCCACCGACCGGATCGCGCCGCGCGTGTTCCGGTTCAGCGACCTGCCCGCGGCCCCGAACCTCGAGGACGCGCCCATCACGCTGCGGCCCGAGCACGAGTGGCTCGAGGCGACCGCCGAGGTCAAGCGCATCAAGCAGAACCCGCCGTTCCTGCCGGCGACCTCGTTCGCGCAGTTCACCGAGGACACCACGCCGTCGAACGCGTTCGGCAAGGGCAGCCTGTCGCCGCTCGCGCCCACGCTCGGGACCGGGTTCGAGGGCATCACGCAGGGCGGCTTCATCCCCGGCGAGCCCACGGTGGGTGCGGGTCCGCTCAACATCTTCACCGCCGGCAACGTCGCGGTCACCGTCACCAACCGTGACGGCACGAACCGCGTGCAGACGGCCGGCGCCACCTTCTTCGGCGTGCCCACCGCCGAAGGCGCGATCTCGGACGCGCAGTGCTACTACGACGCGCTCCGCGGCCGCTTCATCGCGCTGTGCTTCACGCAGGGCACGACCCCCAGCAACTACTCGAACTTCTACCTCGCCATCTCGCAGACCAACGACGCGCGCGGGGCCTGGTACACGTACAAGTTCGACATGACGAAGGACGGCGCGGTCCAGACCGCGAACTGGGCCGACTACCAGGGCCTCGGCGTCTCGGACGACAAGATCGTGTTCTCGGCGCAGCAGTTCTCGTTCGCCGCGAACTCGTACCAGTACCAGAAGATGCGCATCATCGACCGTGCGGCCGCCTACTCGGGCGCGGCGCTGTCGTACGTGGACATCTCGAACTTCCCCCAGCCCGCCGGTGGCGACATCAGCGACAACTTCGTCACCAAGCCCGCCCGCAACCTCACCGCGGGCGACAACAACATCTACTGCCTGTGCGTGCGCACCGGTTCGGGCTCGCGCGTGACGTGGCGCACCATCACCGGTCCGCCGTCGGCGCCGGTGCTCTCGGCCGGCAACCTCATCTCGGTGAGCGCGTACTCGGCCCCGCCGGACGCCGCGCAGTTGGGCTCGGCCTCGCTCGTGCCCACCAACGACTGCCGCCCGACCGACTTCTATGTGCGCAACGGCGTGCTCGTGATGGCGTTCCACACCGCCGCCAACATCGGCGGCTCGAACGTCTCGGCCATCCGCCTGCTGCGCATCCGCACCAGCGACCGCGCGCTGCTCACCGACGAGACGTTCGGCCAGGCGAACACGTTCTACTACTACCCCGCCGTCACCGTGGACTCCGTCGGGACGATCTTCCTCGGCTTCGGGCGCTCGAGCTCGACCGAGTACCCGTCCTCGTACATCTCGGGCAAGCGGCGCAGCGACACCACCATCCAGGCCAGCGCGCTCGCCAAGGCGGGTGTCACCTTCACCACCGCGTCGCGCTGGGGGGACTACACGGGCATCGACCAGGACTTCTCCACGTTCGGTCCCGGCTCGACCTCGGCGTGGTACATCGGCCAGTGGAACAAGACCACCGGCACGTTCGGCACGTGGGCCTCGCGCATGACGTTCACCTACGGCCAGGTGTTCGGCACGGTGGCCGACGACTGCGACGGCACCGCGGCCACCACCACCGACCGCAGCGCGATCGCGGGCGTGACGGTGACGCTCAAGCAGGGCGCGACCACGGTGGCGAGCACCACCACCAACGCGCTCGGCCAGTACAGCTTCGGCTACCTCGAGAGCGGCACGTACGACGTCGTCGTGACGGCGCCCGCGGGCGGCACTACGGTGGACGCGACGGCCGGTACGGGTGCGACCACCAACACCCGCGTGAGCGCCTCGACCCTCCAGATGGCGCTCACGAACGCGCAGGCGTCGGCGAGCAACGACTTCGTGGTCGCCTCGGCCAAGCCGCTCGCGACCACCACCACGATCTCGCCGAGCGTGCGCTCGGTCGGCGACCCGGCGTTCACGCTCACGGTGAACGGCACCGGGTTCACGCCGTGCTCGATCGTGCGCCTCGACGGCTTCGACCGCGCCACCACCTACGTCTCGGCCACGCAGGTGACGGCGGCGCTCACGACCGTGGACCAGGGCGCGGGCGGCAGCAAGGCGGTCACGGTATTCACGCCCACGCCGGGCGGCGGCACCTCGAACGCGCAGACGCTCACCATCAACGGCACGCCCGACACCACGCCGCCGGTGGTCTCGATCACCGCACCGGTGGGCGGCGAGAGCTGGCCGGCCGGGCAGGTGCGCAACATCACGTGGACGGCCACCGACGACGTCGCGGTCACCACCGTGGACCTCGCGCTCTCGACCGACGGCGGCGCGACCTACCCGACCGCGATCGCGACCGCGATCGCCAACTCGGGCAGCTTCGCGTGGACGGTGCCGCTCACGATCACCTCGACCGCACGCGTGCGCGTGACGGCGCGTGACGGCTCGCTCAACACCGCCTCGGCGGCGAGCGCGGCCGACTTCGCGATCACCGGTTTCACCATCGCCGCCTCGGCGGGCGCCAACGGCGCGATCTCGCCCACCGGAACCGTGGCGGTGGCCGCGGGCGCGACGCCCACGTTCACGATCACCCCGAACACCGGCTACAGCGTGCAGGACGTGCTCGTGAACGGCGTCTCGGTGGGTGCGGTGACGAGCTACACGTTCGCGCCGGTCGGCGCGAACCAGACGATCGCGGCCTCGTTCGCGATCAACCAGTACACGCTCACGCTCAACACGGTGGGCAGCGGCACGCTCACCGCGAGCCCGTCGCAGGCCACCTACCCGCACGGCACCGTGGTGCAGCTCACCGCCACGGCCGCCGCGACGTGGAACTTCGACTTCTGGAGCGGTGACGCCTCGGGCAGCACGAACCCGCTGTCGGTGACGATGGACGCCAACAAGTCCATCACCGCCAACTTCGGGCAGCGCAACTACGTCTGGAACCAGACGGGTACCGCGTCGTGGCAGGTCGCGACCAACTGGACGCCGAACCGCACCACGCCGGCGACCAACGACGTGCTCGTCTTCAACAACGGCGCGACCGCCGCGATCGTCTTGAACGTGCCCACACAGACCGTGGGGCAGGTCGTCGTGAGCAACAACACCAACGTCACGCTGCAGGCGGCGGCCCCCGTCACGGTGACGATCGCGGGCGCGGCGGGCACCGACCTGTCGGTCGGGGCCGGCTCGACGCTGCAGCTGACCGGGGCCAGCACGATCGCGCTCGCGATCGGGACGGGGGCGAACGGTCAGGTCTCGGGCACCGTGAACGTCGCGGGTGCGGCCCACCGCCTCACCGCGACCGACGCCAGCAGTCTGGTGTTCGCGTCGGGGGCGCGCATGACGAACGGCGCGAGCTTCTCGGGCAACGCGTTCGGTACGACGTCGCTCAACTCGGTCGTGTTCCAGGCCGGCTCGATCTACGAGCACGTCGCGGGCAGCAACCCGTTCGGCGCGGGGGCGCCGAGCTCGGTCGTGGTGTTCCAGGCCGGTAGCCGCTACCGCGTGGACGGCGCGATCACCGCTTCGCTCTCGGGCCGCACCTACGCCGACTTCGAGTACAACAACGCGGGGGCCTCCACCCTGACGGGTGCGAGCGCGTTCGCCATGGACAGCCTCATCGTCACGCGCGGCACGCTCAACGTGAACCTGACGGGCGGCGGCACGGTGCGCGGCAGCGTGCACGTGAAGGCTGCGGGCACGCTCAATTGGACGCCCGCCTCGGGCACGCCGACGTTCTCGTTCGCGGGTACGGCCGCGCAGAACCTCGACATCCAGGGCGCGTGGACGGTCGCCAGCAACGCGCGCGTGGACGTGAACAACCCCGCGGGCCTGAACCTGCTCACCAACGTCACGCTCTCGGGTCCGCTGCAGTTCACGAGCGGCCGCCTCGTCACGGGCGCGCGCACACTCACCCTCGGCACCGCCTCCACCGTCTCGGGCGCGGCGGCCGGGACCGGCTGGGTGCACGGCAACCTGCTCAAGAACCTCGCGGTGGGCGCGTTCACGACCACGCTCGCGATCGGCGATGCGACGCGCTACGCGCCGATCGCGGTGAGCGGCAGCGGTGCGGGCGCGGGCTTCGGCCTCAACGCCAGCACCGTGGGCACGGACCACCCCAACCTCGGGCTCTCGGGCCTCGACGGCACGCGCTCGGCGAACCGCTACTGGTCGCTCACCAGCCTGAACGGCACCGGCGCGAGCTGGAGCGCCGACTTCCAGTTCGACGCGGCCGACGTGGACGCGGGCGTGAACACCGCTGCGTGGGCGGCGCGCGTCTGGGACGGTTCGGCGTGGAGCGCGCTCACGACGGGCACCACCTCGGGCACCAGCGTGCAGGTGACCGGGCTGTCGGCCGCCACCGCGGGCACGCAGTACGCGTTCGGCAACCTGCCGTCGTTCACCATCACCGCCAGCGCCGGTGCGGGCGGCAGCATCTCGCCAAGCGGCAGCGTGTCGGTGGCACCGGGTGGCAACCAGACCTTCACCATCACGCCCAACGCCGGCTTCGCGATCGCCGACGTGCTCGTGAACGGCAGCAGCGTGGGCGCGGTCGCGAGCTACACGTTCAACTCGGTGGGCGCCAACCAGACCATCGCCGCGAGCTTCGTGGCGGTGGCGCGCACGCTCACCGTGAACGTGGTCGGCGGCGGCAGCGTGACGAAGTCGCCCGACCAGGCGAGCTACCCCGACGGCAGCACGGTGCAGCTCACGGCCGTGGCGGCGAGCGGGCACTCGTTCGCGGGCTGGAGCGGCGCGCTGACCGGCACCACCAACCCGGCCAACCTGCTCATGGACGGCGACAAGACGGTGACCGCGACGTTCACCGACGTCGCCGCGCCCAGCGTGACGCTGTCCGCGCCCGATGGCGGCGAGACGATCAGCATCGGCACCGCCACCACCATCACGTGGTCGGCCTCGGACAACGTGGCCGTGACGGCGATCGACCTCGCGCTGTCGCGTTCGGGCACCGGCGGTCCGTTCGAGACGATCGCGAACGGGCTGGCGAACACCGGCAGCTACTCGTGGACGGTGACGGGTCCGGTGAGCACCACGGCGCGCGTGCGCGTGACGGCGCGCGATTCACAGGGCAATTCGGCGCAGGACGTGTCCGCGGGCGACGTCTCGATCGCGAACACGACCGGGGTCGGCGACGGCACGCCGGTGACCGAGGTCCTGCTCGCACCCGTGGTGCCCAACCCGGTGCGCGGCGCGACGCGGTTCACGTTCGCGCTGCCGCGCGAGGCGTCGATCCGCCTGAGCGTGCACGACGTGCAGGGCCGCGAGCGCCTGCTGCTCGCCGAGGGCGACTTCGCCCCCGGCCGCCACTCGCTCGACTGGAGCGCGGCGGGCTCGCACGTGCTCGACCCGGGTCTGTACTTCGTGCGACTGCAGGTCTCGGGCCGCACGCTCACGCAGCGCTTCACCGTGGTGAAGTGACCTCCGCGGAACCGTCCTGAATGACGAACGCCCCGGTCGCGCGAGCGACCGGGGCGTTCGTGTCCCGGCACCCGGGTCACGGCATGCGCGGTGCGCGCGCGGTGAGTCCGAGGCGCGCGAGCTCGCGCTCGGCGCCCTCGCCGTTCATGCCCCAGTAGGCCAACCGGTCGCTGCCGAGCAGCCGCGCCTGCTCGCCGTCGTCGCACACCCACTGGACGATGCGATGCGGCGCGGCGGCCTCGACCCAGAACGTCCACGACCGGCCGCCCTCGATGCCCACGCGCGCGACCTCGCACTCGAACGTCCCGGCCGGCACGGTGATCGTCTCGGTGGCGGCGGCGCGCGCGAGCCGTGCGGGCTTGCTCACGATGCGCTGATGGAGCAGCCGCGCGTGGCGCAGCGAGCCCGCCACGGTGGCGGTCGCCGAGTCGCCGCGGGCGAGCACGGGTGCCGCGAAGCCGCGCGCCCACAGCATGAGGCCGTCCTCGGACAGTGCGTCGTTGGGCACCGGGATGGCGCTCGCGCTGTCGGCCTCGCCGTCGAAGTAGCTGTGGCCGGTGTAGCGCGCGTAGCGACCGTCGAACAGCATCTGCGCGTAGACGTGTCCGCACCACTCCTGCGCTCCGAACGACACCTTGGTGAGCGCACCCGGCGGACGCGAGTTGACCGGCGTGAGGGCGGCGAACGCACTGGTCATGAGCTGGTAGTCGTAGATACCGGTGGCGTAGTCCTGTACGAGGTTGAGCTTGAGCACCGGGAACTCGTCCTTGGGAGGATGCCGCCCCGGATCGGCCTTGACGCGCGCCTCGTTCGAGAACGTCTCGGTGACGGTGATGGCGACCGCCGTGCCGCGACGCAGCGCGCCGTAGCGCGGGGTCACGAGGTCGTAGCCCGCCATCTCGGCGCGGCCGTCGCCCCAGTGCTGCCAGAACGCGTCCCCGAACTCGGGGGCGCGCTCCCACACGACGGGCGCGGGCGCAGGGGGCTTGGAGCACGAGCAGACGACGACCGCGAGCAGGAGCGCGGACCAGGACAGGCGCTTCACGGGGACCTCCGGCGCGCAGTGGACGGCGCGCGAGCGAGGGGTGGTCGGTGTGGGGAGAACGAGCGTGGCGCGGGGATCCTCACGCGCCGCGCACGAGCGTGCCCGCACGCCCGAGCGCCGTCAATCCACGCACCCGGCTCACGGTTCGCAGTGAACGCGCGCGGGGCCCACGCCCCCGTGCCAGCGCGCGCCGTCTCGCCTATCCTCGGGGCCCGTGAACCCGACCCCGACCCCGCACGCACCGTGGAGAGAGCGATGAGGCGCTGGCTGCCGCTCGCACTGCTCGTGCTACTGGCGCTCACCGCGTTCACCGGGCTCGGGTCGGTGGAGGCGCTGGACGAGCGCGAGTCGCGCGACCTCGTGACCGCGTTCGAGTCCACCAACCACCGCGAGTGGCTCACGCCGGTGTTCGCCTACGAACCGTTCTTCGACAAGCCGCTGCCGGGCTATGCGCACGAGGTGGTGACGCGGCGCTTCCTGCGGCGGCTATGGCCCGGCGACGGCGGCAACCTGCACGAGGTGATGCTGTCGCGCATCGTGCGCGGCGTGCTCGCGGTGGCGCTCGCGCTCGCGGTCGTGCACTTGGGGCTGCAGGCGTTCGGGGGCCGCGCCGGGTGGCTGGCCGGGTGCGCGCTCGCGAGCATGCTGGGGTTGCCGCTCGCGACGCGCACCGACGGCGTGCAACTCTACGCCACGCTGCTCGCGTGGCTCGGGATCGGCCGGCTCGTCGCCGCGCTCACCGGCGCGACCCGTGCACCGGGCACGAGCGTGCTGTTGGGATGGCTCGCGCTGGGTGCGGCCGCCACCACCGGCGGACCGTGGTCCGCGCTGTGGCCGGTGGCGGGGTTCGCGCTCTACTTCGCGCTCGCGCGCCGACACGACGGCTGGCGGCGACTCGACCCGTGGAGCGGCGCGCTCATCGTGATCGGCGCCTGCCTGCCGTGGTACGGCCTCATGGTGGCCATCCACGGACCGTCGTTCCTCGGGCACGTGCCGTGGTTCCCGTACGCGGCCGGCGCGCGCGCGTCGTGGTGGCTCGCGGCCCCGCTCGCGTTGTCGTTCGCGGTGGTGGCGAGCTTCCCGTGGACGCCGCTGCTGGGGGCCGCGTTCGCCGACATCGCGGCCCGCATGCGGCGCGCGCCCGCGCCCGCGGTGCCGGGCGGCCCGCTCGACATGGAGCACCGCGAGCACCTGGTGCTCGCGCTCTCGCTCGCCGCGCTGCTGCCGGTGGCGCTGTGGCCGGGTCCACCGCTCACCTCGGCCCTGCCCGCGCTGCCCGCGGTCGCGCTGCTCGTGGGCCGGTTCGTGGACCGCGTGTTCGACGGCGCGGGCGACCCGCGCGCGATCACGCACGCCACCCGCCTGCTGGCGGCGATCGGCAGCGGGTTCGCCCTGATCGGCACCCTGCTCGCCGCACGCATGCCCGAAGCCGCCCCGGCGCTGCGGCTGCTCTCGGCGGTGCTGTTCGGTGCGGTCTGGGCGCCGCTGCTCGCCGACCTGCGCGGCGCGCGCAAGGTGGCGGTCGCGTTGTTCGTGCTGCCGGCGGCGCTGTGCGTGCCGATCGTGCACGTGCGCCTGCTGCCCGCACTCGAACCGTGGTTGAACGCCCGCGGCGTGGCCGAGACGTTGCGACGCGTCGCCGACGACGACACGCCGCTCGTCGTGCTCGAGACGCCGCCCACATCGCTCCGTCAGGCCCTCGGGCACAACCTGGTCGCGCGCACGCGCGTGACGCCCGACGACCTCGACGTGCGCGCTCGCGACGGCGCCGTGTACGCGGCGTTCCGACCCGCGCACGAGGGCGACGCCATGGCCGCGCTCGCCCCGCTCGGCGGCACGTCGCAGGTGCTGCAGCGCACGCCCGTGCTGGTGCTGGTGCGCGTGCGACCGGCCGTCCGGTGAGACTCGCGCGCACCGTCGTCGCGACCCCGATCGGACCCCTCGCGCTGTACGCGCACGAGGGCGCGCTCGTGACGGTGGCGTTCGACGGCGCACACGGACCCGGGACCGCGCACGAGCGACGACTCACGCGCGCGCTCGGGGCGTTCACCTGCAGCGAGGTCGCCGACGCGGCCGGGGCGGCGACGCGGCTGGCCGCGTACTTCGCGGGCGAGCGCGAAGCGCTCGGCGACCAACCGCTGCGCGCTCTCGGCACGCCGTTCCAGTCGCGGGTGTGGCAGGCGCTGCGGGCGATCCCCGTGGGCGCGACCACCTCGTACGCGCGACTCGCCGAACGCCTGGGCCAGCCGCGCGCGGTGCGGGCGGTGGCCGCGGCCAACGCCGCCAACCCGCTGCCGGTGTTCGTGCCCTGCCATCGCGTGGTGGCCGCCGACGGCTCGCTGTGGGGCTACGCCGGCGGGCTCGAGCGCAAGCGCGCGCTGCTGGCGCACGAGGGGGCGATCGCCCCCGCCCCAGCGCGCCTGCCGCTCTAGCCCGCCCGTGGGTCAGCGCGTGAAGGCGCGTTCCCTTACACTGTCGGCATGCGCATCCTGCACTGGTTCCGCAAGGACCTCCGCCTCGACGACAACACCGCCCTGTCGGCGGCCGCACACGACGCGACGCGCGGCGTGGTGCCGTTCTACACCAGCGACCCGACGTGGTTCGCCGCACCCGACATGGCGCCGACGCGCGTGCGGTTCGTGCTCGACTCGCTCGCCGAACTCGCCGGGAGCATCGAGCGCTGCGGTTCGCGGCTGGCGCTCGCGCACGGCGACCCCGTCGAGACCGTGGTCGCGGCTGCGCGCGCCGCGGGAGCCGACGCGGTGTCGTGGAACGACGAGTACGAGCCCGAGCTGCGCGCGCGCGACGAGCGCGTCGCGGCGGCGCTGACCGCCGCCGGCATCGGCGTGCGGCGCACACACGACCGGCTCATCGTGCCGCCCGGTGCGGTCCAGAGCGGTTCGGGTACGCCGTACACCGTGTACACGCCGTTCCGCAAGGCCTGCGAGGGCCTGCCCATCCCGTCGCCGCACGCCGCCGTGAAGCGGCTCGCACCGCACGACCTCCCGACGCCCGCGTTCGCGACGCTCGCGCGACTCGGGTTGTCCGAGCCCACGAGCAGCCCGTGGCCCGCGGGGGAGTCGAACGCGCACGCGCGACTCGAGCGGTTCCTCGCAGGCGGGCTCGCGCGCTACGGCAGCGAGCGCGACTACCCCTCGGCACCCGCGGTGTCGCAGCTGTCGGCCGACCTCAAGTTCGGCACGATCGGCATCCGCCGCGTCGCGCACGCCGCACTCGACGCCGCCCAGCGCGACGACACGCTCGTGCCGCACACGGTCAAGTTCGTGCAGGAGCTACGCTGGCGCGACTTCTTCGCGCACGTGCTGTGGCACTTCCCGCACGTCGCGCACGGTGCGTTCCGTCCCGAGTACGACGCGCTGCGCTGGCGCGGCACCGACGCGGGGCTCGCGGCGTGGGCCGAGGGCCGCACGGGCTACCCGATCGTGGACGCCGGCATGCGCGAACTGCTCGCGACCGGGCTCATGCACAACCGCGTGCGCATGATCGTGGCGAGCTTCCTGACCAAGGACCTGCTCGTGGACTGGCGCCGCGGCGAGAGGTGGTTCATGCAGCACCTCGTGGACGGCGACCTCGCGAGCAACAACGGCGGCTGGCAGTGGGCCGCGGGCACGGGCACCGATGCGGCGCCGTACTTCCGCATCTTCAACCCCGTCACGCAGGGCATGCGGTTCGACGCCGCGGGTCTGTACGTGCGGCGCTGGTGCCCCGAGCTGACGCGCCTGCCCGACGCGCACCTGCACGCGCCGTGGGAGGCCCCGCCGCTCGTGCTGGTCGAGGCCGGCGTCACGCTGGGCGAGACCTACCCGTTCCCGGTCGTGGACCACGCGGTGCAGCGCGAGCAGGCGCTCGCGATGTACGCCGAGGTGAAGGGCGCGACGGCCAAGCCGCTCACCGAGTCGCCCGACGAGCGGGCCGCGCGCGCCGCGACCCTGCGCAAGGGCCGCGCACAGCGCCGATGAACGACCGCCCGCTACTGGCGTGGGCGAGCGACCACCACTCGTTCCCGCTGCCGGGCGGGCACCCGTTCCCGCTCGAGAAGTACACGCTCGTGCGCGAGCACCTGCTCTCCGCGGGCGTGCTCGAACCGCACTGGGTGACGCGCTCGGAGCCCGCGCCCGAGGACTGGCTGCGGGCCGCGCACCACCCCGACTACGTGACGCGCACGCTGGCCGGCGCGTGGAGCGACGCGGAGGTGCGCCGACTCGGCCTGCCGTGGTCGCAGGACCTCGTCACGCGCGCGCGGGCCGCGCTGTACGGCACGGTGATGGCCGCGCGCGCCGCGCTGGTACACGGCGTGGCGGGCAACCTCGCGGGCGGCACGCACCACGCGTTCCCCGACCGCGGCGAGGCCTACTGCCTGTTCAACGATGCCGCAGTGGCGATCGCGCTGCTGCGTCGCGAGGGTCGCGCGGCACGACCGTTCGTACTCGACCTCGACGTGCATCAGGGCAACGGCACGGCCGCGTGCTTCGCCACCGATGCGAGCGTGTTCACGTTCTCGATGCACGCGCGCCACAACTACCCCATGCACAAGGAGACGAGCACGCTCGACGTGGAGTTGCCCGACGGCGCCGGCGACGACGAGGTGCTGGCGGCGATCGACGCGCACGTACCCGCAGCGCTCGACCGCCACGCGCCCGACCTCGTGCTGTACCAGGCGGGTGTGGATGCGCTGCACACCGACCGGCTCGGCCGTCTGCGCATGACGCACGCCGGTCTGGCGGAGCGCGACCGGCGCGTGTTCGCGTGGCTCGAGGCGCGCGCGTTGCCCGTGTGCGTGATGCTGGGCGGCGGCTACGGTCGGCCGATCGAGACCACGGTCGAGGCGTACGCCAACGTGTGGCGGGCCGCGCGCGCGGCGCGCGAGCGGCGCCCGGCGGTGAGCCCGCGGGGGGACGCGTGAAGCCACGCACGGGCCCCGCGCACCTCGAGGACCTGCCCAACGTGGGTCCGGCCACGGCGGGCGACCTGCGCGTCCTCGGGATCGACGTGCCGACGCAGCTCATCGGCCGTGACCCCTATGCGATGTACGAGCGCCTCTGCGCCCGAACGGGCGTGCGCCACGACCCGTGCGTGATCGACGTGTTCCTGGCGTGCGTGCGCTTCATGGAAGGCGCGCCCGCGCGGCCGTGGTGGCGCTACACCGCCGAACGCAAGCGCGTGCTGGCGGGTCGGGGCCGTCCACGAGTTGAACGCTCTGTACGCAAGGTGGTCCGCGCCGTGACGCGACGAACGTCCACGCGCAAGTCCACCAAGGACTGCGCGACCGCGCTTCGCACACGACCTGCGCGGGTGCGACGCACCGCAACGGCTGCGTACGCGACCGATCACCACGCGTGCACCGCGATTCCCTTTGACGCGCAGAAGCGTCTCGCGCGAGCCTTCCCCCTGCACCGGCCCCCGAGGAGCCGAGGGGAGGTGATTCGCATGAAGCACGTTCGCATGCTCGCGCCGCTGGCGCTGGCCGCCGCACTCGTGGCCCCGCTCGCGGTGGCTGCGCCGGCGTCGGCCACCGCCAAGCGCGAGGCCCGCACGACCGAGTCGGCGACCGCGAAGCGCGCCGGGTACCGTCAGTTCACCGGCACGGTGATCGCGGTGGACGGCAACACGATCACGGTGGCGAAGGCCGGCAAGGGGAAGACCTCGAAGCAGATGGTGTTCTCCCGCGCCGCCACGCTCCGTCCGGGCGACGACCTGGGCAAGGACTCGCGCGTCACGGTGTTCTGGCGCGAGGAGTCCGGTAAGCCGGTCGCGCACCGGGTGGTGACGAAGCCGGTCGCCGCAGGGTCGCGCTAGGTCCGGGCGTCGGGCCGGGGGTCGTGGCCCCCAGGTCCGGCGCGCGGGGTCGCGACTACGGGGTCGCGAGTGCGGGGTCGCGAGTACGGGGTCGCGGGTGCGGGGTCGCGGGTGCGGGGTCGCGAGTACGGGGTCGCGAGTACGGGGTCGCATGAGGGATTGCGCGCGAGCTCGCGCACAGTGTCTCGTGCGGGGTCGCGCGCGAGGTCGCACGAAGGGTTGCTCGGGGCGGTGCATGGGGGTGGGCGCCGGGTGGTGCGCCGGGTGGTGCGTCGGGTGGTGCGTCGGGTGGTGCGTCGGTATCGGGACCGCCCGCGCCTTCTGCTACGCTCCGCGGGTTCCGTGCCGAATCGCCCTTACCCCGGAGCCCCCATGCGCCTGCGCTTCGCCCACACGATCGTGCTCATCGCCGCCCTGCTGGCGGCCCTCCCCGCCCTCGCCACGGCCGCGACCACGGCCGCGCCCGCCGCCAAGTCGGCGCCGCCGGCGTTCGGGCTCGACCACGCCATCACCATGCGCGGCGTGAGCGGCGCGACCTGGTCGCGCGACGGCTCGCGGATCGCGTTCGTGGTGAGTGTCCCCGACACCGCCGAGAACACGAACAACCAGGACGTGTGGTTGTGGGAGGCCGCCACCAACACGGCGCGCCCGCTCACCCGTCACGCCAAGAACGACTACGCGCCGCAGTTCTCCCTCACGGGCGACACGCTCGCGTTCCTCTCGACGCGCGACAGCGACGAGGGCAAGCCGTCCATCTGGCTGCTGCCGCTGCGCGGGGGCGAGCCGTGGAAGCTGGCCTCGTTCACCGAGTCGGTCGGCGAGTTCCGCTGGTCGCCCGACGGGCGCAGCCTCGCCTACACCATGCTCGACACGCTCTCGAAGCAGGCGCGCGAGTGGCGCAAGCGCAAGTGGGACCACGTCGTCGAGGACGAGATCAACCAGTACAACCACCTCTGGGTGTACGACCTCGCCGAGGCTCGGCAGCGGCGCGTGACCTCGGGTGCGTTCATGGTGGCCGAGCCGCGTTGGGCGCCGGACTCGCGCTCGATCGCGTTCGTGTGGAACCCGACCGGCGCGGTGGACGACGGCAACGCCAGCGAGGTCGCGGTCGTGCCGGCCGCCGGTGGCGCGCTGCAGCGACTGGGCGGCATCCCGTCGGGCGGGCTCGCGTGGTCGCCGGACAGCCGGTGGATCGCGTGGGCAGGTGGCCGCGAGCGCGACGTGCACGTGGAGACCAACCTGCTGTGGGTGGTCGCGGCCGCGGGTGGCGCGCCGCGCTCGCTCACCGACACGTTCGACGAGGACGCGTTCGCGCCCGCGTGGAACGCCACCTCGGACTCGTTGCACTTCGTGAGCCAGCAGGGCGCTTCGGTGCGCATCGCCACGGTCGCGCTCAAGGGTGGCGAAGTGCGTCTGGGCCCCGACCTGCGCGGCGAGGCCGCGGGGGCGCCGGTGATGGGGGCCGGCCGCCGCATGGCGCTGGTGATGTCGCGCTGGAACCAGCCCAACGAACTGTGGGTCGCCGACGGCGCGAACGCCGAACCGCGACTCGCCACCGCGGTGAACGCCGCCGCAGCCGCGTGCGCGTTCGGGGCCACCACCACGTTCCGCTGGCGCAGCGACGACGGCGTGACGATCGAGGGCGTGCTCGTGCGCCCCGCGGGCGCCCCCGAGAAGTCGGCGCTCAAGACGCTCGTGCTGCTGCACGGCGGCCCCTATCAGGTGCGCTACGGCATCGGGTTCCAGACCATGGCGCAGTACATGGCCGCGCGCGGCTATCAGGTGTTCATGCCCAACTTCCGTTCGAGCGGCGGCTACGGACGCGAGTTCATGGTGCGCAAGCGCTCCGACTGGGGCGGACAGGACTGGCGCGACGTCGAGACCGGCGTGGACGCGCTCATCGCGGCCGGGCTGGCCAAGGGCGACCAGCTCGGCGTGTTCGGGCACAGCTACGGCGGCTACCTGTCGGCGTGGGCGATCACGCAGACCACGCGCTACGACGCGGCCATCGTGTCGGCCGGCGCTCCCAACCTGCCGTCGTTGTGGGCGCAGAGCGACACGCACCGCTACCGCGCGTACGAGTTCGACGGCAAGCCGTGGGAGTCGTTCGACAAGTGGCGCAGCCGCTCGCCGATCGCGCACATCGCCAAGGCCAAGACGCCGACGCTGGTGCTCAATGGTCAGGCCGACCAGCGCATCCCGTTCCCGCAGGCGCAGGAGACCTACCAGTCGCTCAAGTTCCTCGGCGTGCCGACGGAGTTCGTGCACTACCCGCGCGAGGGTCACGGCATCCGCGAGCCGCGCCACCGCTCCGACTGGATGGTGCGTCAGGCGGCGTGGTTCGACCGCTGGGTGAAGTGACGTGAACGCACGCGCACTGCTCCCGTGGTTGGGGTGGCTCGGGGTGGCGTTCGTGCTGCTGGTGTGGCCGACGCGCTGGCGCTACGACCGCATCACGATCGAGGGCGACATCGTGATCGTGCGCCTCGACCGCCTCACGGGCGACGCCGACATGCTGATCCCCGACGAGGGCTGGGTGCCGATGGCGCCCAGCGAGGACGGCGAGGACCGCGACACCGCACCCGCCACGCTCTGACCCGATCCGCCAGCACGAGGCCCGGGACCGCGCGGCGGTCCCGGGCCTTCGTGTGTGCGGACGCGACTAGAGGATGGTCTTGCCGAGCGCGCTCTGGGCCAGTTCCGCGGCGAGGATGCCGGTCATGTTCTGGCTGTCGAGCACGGGGTTCACCTCGACGAGGTCCAGCGCCACGATGTTCGCGCGGTCGTTGAACATCTCCATGGCGAGGTGCGCCTCGCGGTAGCTGATGCCGCCCCACACCGGCGTACCGGTGCCGGGCGCGTCCTCGGGGTCCACCACGTCGAGGTCGAACGACAGGTGGATGCCGGCGGTGCCGTCGCTCGCGATGCGGATGGCCTCGTCGAGCACGTCACGCATGCCGCGCTCGTCGAGGTCGCGCATCGTGTAGCACGTGACGCCGCTCTTCTTGAGGAAGTCGCGCTCGCCGTTGTCGAGGTCGCGGATGCCGATGAGCACGGTGTTGCGCGGCTGCACCTTGGGCGAGCGTCCACCCATGCTCACGAGGTCGTGGTCGCCGAACCCGAGCGAGACCGCGAGCGACATGCCGTGGATGTTGCCGCTCGGCGTGGTCTCGGGCGTGTTGGCGTCGCCGTGCGCGTCGAACCAGATGAGTCCGAGCGACTCGCCCTGGCGCGCGTAGTAGTTGGTGGACCCGGCGACCGAGCCGATCGCGATGCTGTGGTCGCCACCGAGCACGAGCGGCATGCGCCCCTCGGTGAGGCAGCGGTCCACGGCCTTCATGAGGTCCTTGCAGGCCGACAGGATGGGCTTCTTGTACCGCAGCTTGCCCGTGCCCGGCTTCTGGGTCTCGGGGATCATGACGTCGAGGTCGCCGTAGTCCTCGACCTTGTGGCCGAGCTCCTCCAGGCGCTTCTCGAGGTCGGCGATGCGGATCGCGGATGGCCCCATGTCGACGCCGCGGCGGCCCGCGCCGAGGTCGATGGGAACGCCGATGACGCCGATGTTGCGTCTCTTCTTGGGCATGGCGGGCAGGCTATCACCGCCACGGGACAGCGGCCACCCGGGGCGAGTGGGGATCCCCCAGTGCACGTATCCGGGCTCGGTGCCCCCCCGGATCGCGTGGGCACGGCCACCCTCCCCCGGACCACGGGGTGGACGGGGACGCCCCGCGGGTGCCATCGTCCCGGCGATGGACCGACGGCTGCGAACCCCGCTCGCCCTCGTGGCGCTGCTCGTGTCATCGCTCGCGCTCGCGGGTGCGACGCGCGACGAGACGCGCGACGCGCTGCCCATGGCCTCGCCGCGACCCGCCAAGGCGCGCGGCCGCGTGCTGTTCTCCGACGACTTCTCGTCGGGACGGCTGCAGGGCTGGACGGCCGACCGACCCGGGGTGTGGAGCGTTCGTCGCGGCATGCTGCGCGCCGACCTGCCGGACGAGAAGCAGCTGCGGTCGCTGCTGCGCACAGGGGACACCGCGTGGACCGACGTCGCGGTGGACCTGGACTTCTGCATGATGCGCGGCGTGGACAAGGGCCTCGTCGTGCGCATGCTCGACGGCACCGGTCTGGGCGTGGATGTACGCGGCGGCGGCTACCAGGACGCGATCGTGTACATGGGCGAGTTCCCGCAGGGCCGCGGACGCGCGCTGAACCCGAACGGCACCTGGAATCACCTGCGCATCGAGGTGCGGGGCGCGGGCTATCGCCTGTTCGTGAACGGCGACCTCGTGCTGCACCGCGCTCGCGTGCGCGACATCAACCCGCACGGCGCGATCGCATTGCCCGCCTACACGGGCGGCGCAGGCGAATGCACGGTGTGGTACGACAACGTGGTCGTGACCGCGCTCGAGTGACGCGGCGTCAGCGCCGGCCGCGCAACAGGCGCAGGCCGTTCAGGATGACGACCACCGTGCTGCCCTCGTGGCCCGACACGGCCACCGGCAGCTTGAGTGCGCCCACGGGTGTGGCGTCGCCGGCGAACACCCACACCACCAGCACGCCCATGACGCCGGTCGCGATCACGAGGTTCTGGAGCACCACCGTGCGGGCGCGCTGCGCGAGCCGCACCGCATAGGGCAGCGCGGCGAGGTCGTCGCCCATGAGCACCACGTCGGCGCTCTCCATGGCCGCATCGCTCCCGATGCCGCCCATGGCGATGCCGACCGAGGCGCGCGCCAGCGCGGGCGCGTCGTTCACGCCGTCGCCGATCATGGCCGCGGCGCCGTGGCGCTGCTCGAGCTCGCCGATGACGCGCACCTTGTCCTCGGGCAGTAGCTGGCCGTGCAGTTCGTCCACGCCGGTCTGTGCGCCGATCGCGCGCACGGTGTGCACGCTGTCCCCCGACAGCAGCGCCGTGCGCTGCACCCCCGCGGCGCGCAGCTGACGCACGGTCTCGGCCGCGGTCGGACGCACGCGGTCGGCGGCGGCGATCACGCCCCACGCGCCGTCGCGGTGCACGATCATGGGCGTCTTGGCCTCGGCCGCGAACCGCGCGACGCGTTCGAGTGCGGCGGCCGGTGCCGGTGTGCCGAGCGAGGCGAACAGCTCGGGCGTGCCGACCTCGATGCGCACGCCGCGCGCGACCGCGACCAGGCCCTTGCCGAGGTGGTTGGTGAGCGACTCGGCGGGCTCGAACGCGAGTCCGCGCTGCTCGGCGGCACGCACGACCGCCTGCGCGAGCGGGTGCGGCGAGCGCTTCTCGGCCGCGGCGGCGGCGGTGAGCAGGTCGGCTTCGGTGACGCCGTCGAGCGGGACCACGTCGGTGACCTCGAACCGGCCGTGCGTGAGGGTGCCGGTCTTGTCGAACGCCACCAGCCGCACGCGCCCCAGCGCCTCGAGGTCGGCGCCACCCTTGAACAGGATGCCGTTGCGCGCCGCGTTCGCGATCGCCGACAGCACGGTGGCCGGGGTGGCGATGACGAGCGCGCACGGCGAGGCGACCACGAGCAGCGTCATGGCGCGGTACAGCGACGGTCGCCACTCCGCACCCAGGAGGAGCGGCGGTACGAGCAGCATGAGCCCGGCGACGACCATCACCACCACCGTGTAGTAGCGGCCCGCGACCTCGGCCAGCTCCTCGGCGCGCGACTTCTTGGACTGCGCCTCCTCGACCAGCGCCACGATGCGCGCGAGCGCGCTGTTGGCGGCGGCGCGCGTGGCCAGGTACTCGAGCGAGCCCTGCTGGTTGAGCGTGCCCGCGAACACCTTGTCGCCCGCGGCCTTGGGCACCGGCACGGACTCGCCGGTGAGCGTGGACTGGTCCACCAGCGACTCGCCCAGCGTGACGGTGCCGTCCACCGGGAACGACTCGCCGGGGCGCACGATCACGGTCTCGCCGACGCGCACCGCCTCGACCTCGACCTCGAGCTCGCGCCCGTCGCGACGCACCAGTGCGCGGGCCGGACGCAGCTTGAGCAGGGCGTGCAGCGCGTGGCGCGTGCGGCCCATGGTGTAGGCCTCGAGCGTGTTGCTGAGCGAGAACAGGAACATCAACGTGGCGGCCTCTGCGGCGTAGCCGATCGCCGCGGCGCCCGCGGCCGCGAGCAGCATGAGCAGGTTGACGTCGAACTCGAACCGCGCGAGCGCGGCGAACGTGCTGCGCGCGGTGAACCACCCCCCGCTCACCGCCGATGCGAGGAACAGCCCCTCACTCACGAGGTGCGGGGCGCCGGCACGGCCGGCGACGATGCCGGCCACCAACAGCACGAGACAGAGACCCGAGAGCACCGCCATGGCACGGCCCTCGGAGCGCTCCTCCTGCTCGACCGGCGTCTGCCGCGCACCCCACGGCTTGTGCGTGAGCGGACGCACCACCTCGACGCCATCGGCGGGCTGCTCGTGACGCGCCAACGAGACGCGGCCCTGCGAGGCCTGCGCGCGGAACTCGGCGGCGGCCTCGGGCCGCAGGCGACCGAGGCGCAGGGCGCACTCCTGGCACGCGTCGAGCGTCTCGCGGCGCTCGCACTCGGTGACGCGCGCGGCGAACAGCGCCCCGACCTCGTCGGCCAGTGCGTTGAGTGCGTCGGGCGTGAGGCGCGACGGCTGGTAGCGCACGGTGAGCGTGGCGCTGCGGAAGTCGGCCTCGATGGCCAGCACGCCCGGCTCCTGGCGCAGGCGATCGGCCAGCAGTTCGAGGCAGCCGGACTCGCCCGCGGCGAGCGGGAGGTGTGCCGCGGGCGGCGCGGCCGGCGCATGGGCCACGCCGGAACCACCATGCTGGTGCAGGTAGCGGGGGGGCGTCATCCCGCCGACCTTACTACGAACGCGGCTGCGACGAGGACACGGCCCCCGCCCGACTCAACCGTTGGCCGACTCGGGGTGGACGTCGATGCCGCGCAGGAAGTGGGCGATGGCGGTGTCCGCCAACCCCTTGAAGTCCACCGGCGTCGGCAGGGTGACGCCGAACGAGTTCCGCCACATGGCCGCTGCCATGATCGGGGCGAGCGCGAGGGGCGCGACGTTGCGCGTGTCCATGGGGCGGAACTCCCCGCGCACGACCCCTTCGGCCAGCACGCGCTCGATGACGCCGAGCGACCGGATCATGACCTCGTCGTGGTAGAACCGCGCGAGGTCGGGGAACTCGGCGGCCTCGGAGTACATGAGCTTGGTGAGGCCCGAGAGCGGGGTCTCCACCATGAGCGACCAGCGCTGCCGCAGAAGCTGCACGAGCAGTTCGCGATGGGAACCCTGATGGTCGTCGATCGAGTGCTCGGCGGCCTCGAGCATGGGGACCATGGCGTGACGCACCGTGGCCTTGAACAGCTCGGCCTTCCCGGCGTAGTACAGGAAGATGGTGCTCTTGGTGCAGTTCGCGCGATGCGCGATGTCCTCGAGCCGTGCGCCGGCGAAACCGCGCTGCACGAACAACTCGAGTGCCGCCTCGAGGATCTCGGCCGGCCGGGCCTCCTTGCGCCGACGCCAACGCGGAGCGCGTGGATCGGAGGAGGGACTCGGCGGGGCGACGGGTTCGTCCATGGCTTGGGGCTCCCGACACTCAGAAGGTTGATGGGAACGGATGGTCAATGTGAATCGTGATCGCAATTCAGATGGTGGGGTCGAGGAATTGGTTGCAACATGGTCCTCCGCTCGACCGACCGACTGCTGGCTCGAACACTCGAGCGTGCCTCCGCGACAACTTAGTGGTAGGGATGCATCCTGACAATCCCACGAGCACGGCAATTGGCACCGACCAGCGCGCATCGGTAGCTTACCGAGAGGACGGAATCACGCACCGTGCGTGACGCGCACAGCGGCCCCCGTCCTCGAACCTCCGGAGCCTCGACTTGGCGACCACTTCCCTGTCCGACCTCGCCTCGCAGCTGCCGCGCGAGCTCGTGAGCGAGCTCCTCGACCTCGCCCGCGCGGGCGGTGCCGAGTTCGCGGACGTGTACGCGGAGCGCGCCATCCTGACCGGGTTCTCGCTCGACGAGCAGCGCCTCAAGGAGGGCTCGTACTCGGTGCTGCAGGGGGTCGGGGTGCGCGCGATCCGCGGCGAGCAGACGGGTTACGCGTACGCCGACGGGTTCGAGCCCGAGGCGCTGCGCGAGGCCGCGCGCGTCGCGGCGCGCATCGCACGCGACGCCCCGCCCGCCGCGACCGGCCGCGACGGTGCGCCGCGTGCGTTCCGGGTCGTGGACGCCGCGCCCCCGTTCACGCTGCGCGACCCCGCCACGCTCGCACTCGACGAACCCCGCAAGGTCGAGATGCTGCGGCGCTGCGACGAGGCGGCGCGCGCGCACGACGGTCGCGTGCGCGAGGTCTCGGCCTCGCTCGCCACCTCGGCGAAGTCGTTCCTCGTCGCCAACACCGACGGGGTGTGGGCCGAGGACCGCACGCACCTGTCGCGGCTCGTGGTCACCGCGCTCGCGATCGAGGGCGACCAGCGCCAGGAGGGCTTCGCCGCGGGCGGTGGTTGCGTGGAGGCGTCGTACTACTCGGCCGAGCGCACCCCCGAGGCGATCGCCACCGAGGCGGCCGCCGGGGCGGTGCTGCTGCTCGCGGCCCGCGAGCCCGAGGCCGGATCCTATCCGGTCGTGGTGTGCAACGGCTGGGGCGGCGTCATGGTGCACGAGTGCTTCGGGCACAGCATGGAGGGCGACACCATCCGGCGCCGCACGAGCATCCGGGCCTCGCAGCAGGGGCAACAGGTCGCGGCGCGCGGCGTGACGATCGTGGACTCGGGCCTCGTGCCCTACAGCCGTGGTTCGTACCGCGTGGACGACGAGGGCACGCCGGCCCAGCGCACGGTGCTGGTCGAGGACGGGGTGCTCGTGGGCTACCTGTGGGATCGGCTCAACGCCTCGCTCACCGGCCACCGCCCGACCGGCAACGGCCGGCGCGCGTCGTACCGCGACTACCCGCTGTGCCGCATGACGAACACCTACATCGAGCCGGGCCCGCTCGCGCCCGAGGCGCTGTTCGCCGACGTGAAGCGCGGGTTGTTCTGCAAGAAGCTCGGAGGAGGCTCGGTGAACCCGGCCGACGGCAACTTCTCGTTCCAGGTCACCGAGGGCTGGATGATCGAGGACGGTCGCCTCACGCACCCGGTCCGCAACGCCACGCTCACGGGGAACGGCAACGACGCCATGCTGCGCATCGATGGCGTCGCCAACGACCTCGCGATCGACGGCACGACCGGGTCGTGCGGCAAGTCGGGGCAGTGGAAGCCCGTCGGCGTGGGCCAACCCACCCTGCGCTTCAGCGGCATCACCGTGGGCGGGACCGCGCTGTGAGCGCGCGCCACGCCGCGCCCGAGGAGTTGCTGTCGGTCGCTGCGCGCGCCGTGGAGCGCGCGCGTGCGCACGGCGCGCAGGTCGCCGACGCCTGCGCCGAGTCGTCGCGTGCGTTCACCGTGCGCGTGCACGGTGGTCAGGTGGACACGCTCAAGCAGAGCGGCACGCGCGGACTCGGCGTGCGCGCGATCGTGGACGGCGCGGTGGGGTTCGCGTCGGGCACCGACCTCTCGCCCGAGGGGCTCGACGACCTCGCCCGCCGCGCGGTGGCGCTGGCGCGCTTCGCGTCGCCCGACGAGGCGAACGGTGCGCCGCGCCCGGCCGAGACCGACGGCGAAGCCGACGCCGACCTGCGCATCTACGACCCCGCCGCCGCCGAGATGCCGGCGGAGCGCCGCATCGAGATGGCGCTCGAGCTCGAGCGCGTCGCGCTCGGTGCGGACCCGCGCGTGACGCGCACCGACGGCGCGAGCGTCTCGAGTGCCGCGGGCTCGTACGCGATCGTGAACTCGCACGGCGTGGCGCGCGCGTGGGAGGGCAGTAGCGTCTCGGCGTGGGTCGTGGCGTTGGCGGGCGACCGCGAGGGCCGCCAGCAGACGGGCGCGGAGGGCATGAGTGTGCGCCACCTCACCGACCTCGCTCCGCTCGAGAGCATGGCGCGCTCGGCCGCGCAGCGGGCGGTGGACCGCATCGGCGCGCGCCGCGTGCCGACCGCGCGCGTGCCGGTGGTGATGCATCCCGACATCGCAGCCGCGTGGTTGTCGGAGATGGTGGACGCGTTCAGCGGCGAGTCCGTGCTCAAGCGCTCGAGCTGGTTGAGCGGCAAGTTGGGCGAGCCCATCGCCTCCCCGCTCGTCACGATCGTGGACGACGGCACGCTGCCGCGCCGACTCGGCACCTCGCCCTACGACGGTGAGGGCCTGCGCACGCGGCGCAACGTGCTGCTCGACCGCGGCCGGCTCGCGATGTTCCTGTACGACCACTACCACGCGCGGCGCGCCGGGGTGCGCCCCACCGGCAACGGGGTGCGCGGCTGGTCGGGCACGCCGGGCATCGGCATCCACAACCTGTGCATCGCACCCGGCACCGAGTCGCCCGAGGCGATCCTGCGCAAGGTGGATCGCGGCTTCTACTACGACGATCAGGGTTCGTTCGGGTTCAACCCGGTCACCGGCGACTACTCGTTCCAGGCGCAGGGGTACTGGATCGAGAACGGCGAGCGTGCGTTCCCGGTCGACGGCGTCACGGTCGCGGGCCACTCGCTCGAGATGCTCAACGCCATCGTCGCGGTGGGCAACGACCTCGAATGGCGCTCGTCGGTGGCCGCTCCCACCCTTCTCATCTCGGAGATGACCGTCAGCGGCGAGTGAGGCCGCGTCCCGCGATCACGAAGTGCGGTAGGTGCTCACCAGCGCCACGCCACGGCGCGGGCTGGGCGGTGGCGCGTCGGCGTGTCCCAGGCGGACGAGCAGCAGCGGCTCCTCGCCTTCCGCATGGAAGCGGCGCGCGACGAGGTCGCGGTGGCGCTCCGACGCGATGGGCGCGGCGAGCGGCTGCTGCGCGAGCCCGAGCGAGGCGGCGCGCAGCGCGAGCCGCTCGTAGGCCTGCCCGCCGAGGATCCAACCCACATCGCTGCGGCGCGGCAGCGTGAGCAGTGCCAGCGCACCCGAGTGCCGCACGAGGTCGCGCGTGTCCTTGGCGAGGCTCGAGGCGCCCCAGCCGTAGAACCGGCTGCCGGGGGTCAACGAGCGCCCGGCGAGCCAGCGCGCGGGGCCGCCCAAGCCGATGCGTTCGGCGGTCACACCGTCGCCGCGCTCGCGCGCCTCGCCGTCGGATCCGCGCAACCAACGCTTGCGCTCGGCCTGCGCGCGCCGGTCGGACTGCACCACCTCGACCGCGTCGTGCACGAGCTCGCCGACCGCACGCACGTCGGCGGGTTCGTCGAGCCAGTGCATGCGCACCTCCTCACCGACCTGCGACATGAGCTGCGTGCGCGCCGCGCCCGGGATGCCGCGGCCGTCGTAGCGGCGCGCGTTGGAGCGGCGCGTGGTGAGCGCACCGAACAGCACGCGGTCGCGCGACCGCTCGGACTCCGACCACGACATCGTGGCCGCGACCAGCGAACCGCCGGGACGCGGCGCGGTGCCCCACGGCAGGTAGCGCAACGACGGGTGCCGCCCCCAGGCGCGCGCGGCGACCAGCATGTTCTCGAGTGCGGCACCGAGCGACATCTGCGCGAAGCGCTGGTCGGGGTCGTCGAGCGGCAGGGTGCGCGCGGGGTCGAGCAGCACGCGCAACTCATCGCCGTCGACCTCGAACCGCCACGGCTGCGCGTTCCAGTGGCTGGGCGCGAGGATCGCAGCGGCGATGAGCGCCTGCGCCGCCTCGATCGGGCCCGCGGGGAGCGCATCGGGCAACGACCACGGTTGGAGGGCCGACAACGTCTCCCCGGCGCGGCGTGCGAGCGCCCACGACGGGCCCAGCGTGTGCAGGGCGGCCACGCCACCCACCACCACGAGGAACCTTCTACGGTCGAGCTGGAGCGTGGCGAACCCGGGCCCCGAGTCGGAGGGTCCGGGCCGCGCGGACGGTCGGCCCATAAGGGTCGCAGCGTGCGCGAACGCCCCGCCGGGCGTCAACGGGACATTGGTAACCGGTTGTGGAACCGTGAGATGGGGACCGCTCGCGAACCCCCTCGCCGCCCCGCTCCCGCCTTGCCCGCGACCGGACCGGCCGCTACGGTCGCACCATGCTACCCCTCACCCGGTTCGTGACCGACGCCTCGCTCGACCGACTCGCACGCCGCATGCGCTTCCTCGGCTACGACATCGTCACGCACCGCGGGGCACGGCTCGAGGAGTTGTTCGCGGTCGCCGCGAGCGAGGGGCGGACGGTACTGACGCTCTCGGATCGCCGCCCGCCGCGCGGCTCGGACGTGGCCGTGCTGCAGGTGCCGCGCAACGACGATGCGGCCGCGCTGCGTGCGATCGCGGCCGCGCACGCCCCGGCCAGCGCACCGTGGAGTCGCTGTCCGGGATGCAACGTCGCGCTCCACACCCGCTCGACGTTCGAGGCGCGCGGCGAGGTCCCCGGCCGGGTCACCCGCACCGCCACCCGCCTGACCTGGTGCCCCGCCTGCGGACGCTGGTACTGGCCAGGGAGCCACGTGGCTCGCATGAACGCGTGGTTCGAGGGGGTGCTGGGCGCCCCGATCGCGCCCTCGGCCCCGCCCGCGACCGGTACCACTGAGCGCTCCGACGAGGGCGGAGGAGGTTCGGGCGGCGGCGCGGGCCCGGGAAGCGGACCCACGCGCTAACCTTGTTCTGACAAGTGCTTAGGGCCGGAGCCCATGCCCCGGGAGGCGTCGGTTGGGGCGACTGTCCAGGGCTTCGAACAGCTTCCGCCGGCTCATTCCGAGCCGGCAGGACCGGCAATAAGCTCCACTCCGGGGCCGTTATTGATATCGCAATCACAAGCAAATCATCAGTTTAAGACTATCAACCCGCGCGTCCGTTGGTGGCCGGAACTCCTCGTCCCGGCCTAGGAATGGGTTGCAGAAATCGTCGTCTTGGCCGACTATCCCTTTCGACGGACGAGCGCAGACTCGGAATCGGGCCCGGAGAGAGACGTGGGGAGAGGCTCGAGGACGATTGCCTCGTCCGTCCTTTTCATTTCGCGAACACACCGCCGGGTGTGAGAGGGCGTCCGCCCGCTCCGCCCGGCTTCGTCGTGTCGGGTAGAGTCGCGGCTTGCGTCGGCGCCCGGCGTCGGCCGACAACCCCCCGCATGGACCTCTCCGTCGTCGTCGTCACCTACCGCTCGCGAGAGCACATCCTCGCCACGCTGCGATCGCTCGCAGCGGGCGTGACCGCGCGTGACGCGAGCGCGACTCCGCTCACGTGGGAGTGCGTGGTGCTCGACAACGACTCGCACGACGGCACGCCCGAACTGGTCGAGCGCGAGGCCCCGTGGGTGCGGCTCGTCCGCACCGGCGACAACCTCGGCTACGCGAAGGCGGTCAACCTGGGGTTCGCGCACACCACGGGCGAGTACGTGCTCGTGCTCAACCCCGACTGCGAGTGGCACCCGGGCGGCATCCACGCGCTCGTGGCGTGGGCGCGCGCGCACGCACGTTGCGGGATCGCCGCGCCGCGCATCGTGAACACCGACGGCACGCTCGAGTACAGCGCGCGCTCGTACCCGTCGCCGTTCTCGTTCCTGTTCAACCGCTACTCGTTGCTGTCGCGCGTGTGGCCCGGCAATCCGTGGACGCGCCACTACCTGCTCTCGGACTGGGATCACCGCAGCTCGCGCTCGGTGGACTGGGTGTCGGGCGCGGCCATGCTGGCGCGCCGCGCCGCGGTGCGCGAGGTGGGCGGCATGGACGAGGCGTTCTTCATGTTCAACGAGGACGTGGACTGGTGCCGCCGCATGAACCTCGCGGGCTGGACCGTGGACTACGTCGCCGACGCCGAGACCGTGCACCACATCGGGGCCAGCAAGGGCGAGGTCTCGAACCGCGTCATCCGCGAGCGGCATCGCGGCATGCTGCACTACTTCCGCAAGCACCACCGCGCCCCGGCGCCGCTGGACGCACTGGTCGCGCTGCTCATCCACGCCCGTGCGAACCTGCTCACGTGGCGGAACGGACGCGGGCGCTGATGCCGTACTCGCTCGTCCTCGCGATCGCGGCGGCGCTGGTCGCGCTCGCCCTCACGCCCGCCGCGCGCGCGCTCGCGTGGCGCATCGGCGCGGTGGACACGCCCGGCGAGCGCCGCATCCATCGCACCCCGACCGCGCGCCTGGGCGGGCTCGCGATCGCGGTCGGCGTGCTCGGCGTGGCGTGGCTGGCGCGCGTGTTGCCCGGCCCCGCGCGCGAACTCGACCTGCGCCCCCTGCTCGGGCTCACGTGCGCCGCGCTGCCCATCCTGGCGCTCGGCATCCTCGACGACCGGCGCGGCGTCACCCCGTGGACCAAGCTCGCGGTGCAGGTGTGCGCGGCGCTCACGCTGACCGTCTTCGGCTACGGCGTCCCGCTGCTCACCAACCCGTTCGGGCCCGCGCTGGTGACCGGACCGTGGAGCGTGCCGCTGACCGTGCTGTGGGTGGTCGCGCTCACCAACGCCATCAACCTGATCGACGGGCTCGACGGGCTCGCGGCCGGCATCGTGGCGATCGCTTGCGGTGCGCTGTGGGTGACCGCGCGCACGCACGGCGACTTCTACGTGATGTTCCTCTCGGCGCTCGTGCTCGGTGCGTGCGTGGGCTTCCTGTGGTGGAACCGTCCGCCCGCGCGGGTGTTCATGGGCGACACCGGCAGCCAGTTCCTCGGGCTCGCGCTCTCGGCCCTGTCGCTGCTCGAGAACCGCAAGGGCACCGCCGCACTCACGCTGCTCCTGCCGCTCGTGGCGTTGGGCGTCCCGCTCGCCGACAGCGTGCTCGCGTTCGTGCGGCGGCTCGCGAGCGGCCAGCCCGTCTTCCGCGGCGACGCGCACCACATCCACCACCGCCTACTCGAGGCCGGGTTGTCCCCGCGCGCCACGCTGCTGGCGTTGTGGGCCCTGTCGGCGCTGTTCGGCGGCGCCGCGCTGCTGCTCGAGCGCGTGCCGCACGAATGGAGCGTGATCATCGTGGCCGGGCTCGCCGCGGTGCTGTTCGCGGTGCTGTTCGCCGCCCGCCACCACGCCCGCCGGCGCCGCGACTGAGCGGTGGGGGGACGCGTACCCCGCGCCCCCCCCGCCGCTGCATCACCGTCAGCGTTCGCGCGGACGCAGCACCGGACGGTCGCGAGGCCCGAGCGCGCGGTCGGCGTCGGCGAGCACGCGGCGCATGCGACGCACCTCGGCCGCGCCGGTCCCGGGCAGACGCGCGGCCTGCAGCACCAGCGTGCGCACGCGGCCCTCGAGTCGAACCGGCACCACCAGCCGCTCGCGATCGTCGAGCGACTCGTCGGCGATCACCCCGCCCGTCACGCCGCCCGTGACCCCGCGCACGCGCAGGCGCACACGGCCGCCCTCGGGCAGGCGCTCGATCGCGAACCCGTCGCCCGCGTCGTCCACGAACGCACCCTCGAACTCGCGGCCGTAGGCGATGCCGAGGTCGGCGATCGCACCGGCCGCCACACCCGCACGCGCCTCGTCGCCGAGGCGCAACGCTCCCGACGCGAGGTGGCGCCCGGGGCGCGTGCGACGACCGCCGGGGTCGGACTCGAACAGCGTGAGCGCGGTGAGCTCGCCCTCGGCGATGGGGTCCTGCTCACGCGGCCCACCGCCCAGGCAGGGCATGAACAGCGTGCAGCTGCCGGGCGCCTCGAAGCAGAACCGCGCACCGCCGGAGCCGCGCGTGCAGCGCAGGGACGGGTCGCACTGCATGCACTGGGCGCGGGCGACCGGGACCATGGACGACAACGACACGAGCACGACCGCGGCGATGGCGGACATGCGGGGAACGACGATTCGGCGAGGCATGGGGCGCTCCTGCGGGGGCGGATGCACGCGGGGGCGACCCGGCGGATCCACGCACGCGCCATGCCAAGGCCACCGCACACGCGTCCCCTTGCGGATACGGACGCAGCCCTGCCCGCGCGCACGACGCGCGCGTCGGCGGACCGACGCGGCGGACGGGTCAGTGCGCCATCGCGAGCGTCGCCTGCTGCATGCGTCGCATGAGGTCGAAGCTCAGGACCACCAGCGCCGCGGTGGCCGGATCGGCCGCGCTCCCGGGCGCGATCGAGACCCCGACGCCCCGCCACATGCTGCTCGGGCCGCAGTCGAGACTCACGACCGCCACCCCGCCCGAGCCCCGGAGCTCCCAGCGCCGGCCCCAGAACCCGGTCGGCTGCCAGGTGAGCTCACGCCCGTCGGCGAGCGTCACCTGAGCGTGCCCGAACCACCCGAGCCGCGCGCGCACCGCGGGGCTCGTGGCGCCCTCGGCCTGCACCTCGATCGTGCGACCGACCCAACCACGGGTGTGCACCCGCCAGACCTGCCCCAGCGTGGTGGCGACCGCCTCGCGCCCCCCGAACCCGTGCGCGCGGTACGACACCAGCGCGCGCTCCCCCGCGCGCAGGTCGAGGTCGCGCGAGAACCGTCCGCGTCGCGTCCAGCGCCATGGGCCCGCGGGCGCGGCAGCGAACGCGACGAGCGGGAACGCATCGGGCCCGACGCGTGCGTCGCGTCGGGCCCGATCGTGCGGCTGGCCGGTCATGCGCGCGCGGCCGTCACCGGTAGGCGAAGGCGTACGTCGCCTTCACCGTCCACATGGTCTCGTCGAACGTGCCGTCGCCGAAGGTGGGGTTCACGAGCCCGGGCCGGCCGTTGAGCAGCGCGGCCCGCACCTCGACACCGATCAGGTGCGAGGCGTCGAGCGTCGAGGTGAAGCCCAGCGAGAGGTGCGCGCCGCTGGTGGTGTAGCTGTCGTGATCGTTCGCGGTGCGATCGAGTTTGCGGAAGTAGTAGCCGCCACCCGCCCCCACGAACGGCCGCAGCGCACCCTTCCAGCGGAAGTGGCGCTGGAACTCCGCGGTCATGGGGACCATGACGTCGTGGCGGTCGCCGAAGCGGCCGACGATGTCGTGACCCACGCCGGCGGCGAACGCGTAGCGCGCGCTCATCATGCGCTGGTAGCCGATGCCGTAGCCGTACAGGCCGTCGCCGTTCGCCTCACCCGAACGCTCGCTCCAGCCGAAGCGCGCGCTCACCCAGTTCGTGCCCTTGGCGTACAGCCCGTCCTCCTCGATCTGCTGCTCGAGGGTCTTGGCGGGCGCCTTGGCCTTCTTGGCCTTGGGGGCCTTCGTGGCGGCCGGCTTGCTGAGCGCCGGCTTGGCGGCCTGGGCGTGGCCCGTCGAGGGCAGGGCGGCGGAGAGCAGCGCGAGCGCGGCGAGGACCGCGACGAGACGCCGCGGGACGGCCAGGAACGGGTTCACCGGGACTCCTTTCGACTCGACGACGGCCCGGCCGGGTCCTCCGGTGCTTCCGGGCGTGGGCGCTCGCTCGGGGACGACCCGGCGGCGGCGCCAACAGGGACGGCCAAGCTAGCAGAGCCGCGCCGCGACCCGCAATGCCGCGGCCCCCGAGGCCCGGGCACGGCCGCGGACGGCCCCTGCCGGGGCGGCCGGACTCCTCGCCGCGGACGAGTTGCAGTTATGCTGCCCGTGTCCGGGCGTGTCGTCCCGGCGTGCCCCTCCGAGCCCCTAACCGGAGCCGTACCCGTGAGCCCCGAGACCTCCCGCGACCCCATGGTCGCCGACCTGCTCGCCGAACTCGACCGCCTGCCCGTGCGCACCGGCGTGGTGGTGGCCGGGATGCCCGAGAGCAAGTTCCGCGAGATCCCGCCCGACGGCGGCTGGAGCGTGGCGCAGGTGTTCGAGCACCTGTGCCTCGTGAACGAGCGCTACCTCGCACGCACGCTGCCCGAGGTGGCGGCGCGCGCGCGCGCGGGCGGGGGCGCACGGCGGCCGTGGCGCGCCAGCCTGTTCGGCGGCTGGCTCACCAAGGCCATGCGCGAGGGTGGCCGCGCGGTGAGCGCGCCGCGCGCGATGCAGGCCGGACCGGTCGTGCGTGAGCGCGTGGTCGAGGACTTCCTCGCCAGCGTCGCGCGCCTGCGCGCGCTCGTCGTGGAGTGCGAGGGCGCCGACCTGCGCACCTCGCTGCCCTCGCCCATCCTGCCGATCGTGCGCATGAACCTGGGTGACGCGTTCCGGCTCATGGTCACGCACGCGCACCGTCACCTCGGGCAGGCCGAACGCACGCGACGCGCCGTCGGCATGTGATCGCGACCGCCGCCGGGGTTCCCCTGCGCGGCGGGGATTGCTACCGTGCGGACCATGCGACGACTCCCCGTCCTCGTCCTGGGCACGCTCGCGTTGGCCGCGATCGGCGGCTGCGCGCGCGAGAAGCCCGTCGAGGAACTCACGTTCGAGACGCGCCCCGACACGACCGGGCTCTCCGAGGGCGCCGACGTGCTGCAGGCGTTCGAGCCCTACCGCATGTCGAACGGCGCGCTGCGCGTGCGCGGGCGCATGCGACTGCCCGACGGCACGCGCGCGAGCATCGCGGTGCGCGCCGCCGAGGGCGAACCCACCGTGACCATGGCGCACGTCACGGTCGAGGGCGGTGCGTTCGACTCCCCTCCGCTCATCGGTGAACGCGGCCCGCTGCCCAAGCGCGCATACCGCTTCGAGGTCACCGTCCACTTCACGCCCGACTGGCAGACCGCCGAGGTGCTGCGCGCGACCGGGGACGGTCGTGCGCTGCGCGGCCCCGGCATCACGCGCGGGCGCGACGGTCGTGCCGCACTGTTCCTGATCCGGGAGGCCACGCTGTGACCCGTCATCGTCCGCCCGCTCTGCGCTACCGCCCCGCGCGCCGCACCGACCTCGAGACGCTCGTGGACCTGTCGCTGCGCGCGTATCGCGTCTCGAGCGCCGAGGCGCGCCGCGAGTTCTTCAGCGACCACCCGCGCTTCGGTCTGCGCGACGTGCGTGTGGGCGAGCTCGACGGCGAGGTGGTGTCGGCACTCGTGCTGTACCCGCTGCAGGCGTGGGTGCGCGGCACGCGCGTGCCCGTGACCGGCATCGGCTCGGTGGCGGTCTCGCCCGAGCACCGCCGCCGCGGCGTCGGCGAGGCGCTGGTGCGCTCCGCACTGCGCGAGATGCGCCAGCGCGGCGACGTGCTGTCCATGCTGTACTCGTTCCGCAGCGACTTCTACCGGCGCTTCGGCTGGGGCGTGATCGAGACGCCGCACCTCATGTCGGCACCGCCCGACCTGCTGCCCGCCTCCGACGAGGCCCGCCGCGTGCGCCGCCTGCGCATCCCCGACCGACCGCTGGTGCAGGAGCTCTACGACCGCTGGGCGGCCGCGCGCGGACACTTCGCGCTCGCGCGCCGACCCGAGTGGTGGGAGCGGCGACTGTGGGGCTACGACGGCGAGTGGGTGGTGTACGAGCGCCAGCGCGGCCGCATCGAGGGCTACCTGCACCTCGAGGTCGACGCCGGCGACGGACCGTGGAAGCTCGTGGTGACCGTGAACGAGTGCGTCGCCATGACGCCCGAGGCGCGCCGCGGACTGTTCGGCTACCTGCACGGCCTGCGCGACCAGGCGGTCGAGGTCGTCATGAGCACGCCGGCCGACGCACCGTGGCCCGCCACGCTCGGCGACGCCGCCAACCTGCGCGGCGAGCTCAAGCTGGGCGTGACGCGTTCGACCGGCCACCTCGGCTACGGCGCGATGCTGCGCGTCGTGGACGTGAAGGGCGCGCTGGAGGCGCTGCCGGTGTCGCCGCACGCCCGCGGCGAGGTCGCGATCGAGGTGCAGGACCCCGTGCTGTCGGTCAACGAGCGCGTCTGGCGGGTGCACGCCCGCGAAGGTGCGCTCACCGTGCGCGCCGAGACCGCGCGCGCCGCGGTTCGGCGCGACACCCGGCCACGACTGGTGACGAGCGCGGAGACGCTGGCCCTCGTGCTCTCGGGCGCGGTGGGTGCGACCGCCGCGGCCGAGCACGGGTTGCTCGAGGACCAGCGCGGCGCGGCCGCGCTGGTGGACGACTGGTTCCACGCGCGCGCACCGTTCGTCATGCCCATGAACGCCTTCTGAGTCCGGGGGAACCGTGTCACGAACCGCCGAGTAGACCGTCATCGCCCCGCTGCGTCCGCGCTTCCGCGACACCGACGCGATGGGCCACGTCAACAACGCCGTGTACGTCACCTACCTGGAGGTCGCCCGCCAGGAGTACTGGCGGGCCCTCACGGGGGGACGACAACTACCGCGTGGTGCCGTTCATCCTCGCGCACGTGGACATCGACTTCCGCTCCGAGGCGCTCATGCACGAGACGCTGGATCTGTGCATCCGCTGTTCGTTCATGGGCGGCAAGTCGTTCGGGTTCGACTACCTCATCCGCGAGCGCACGAGCGCACGAACGGTGGTCGAGGCACGTACCGTGCAGGTGTTCTACGACTACGGCACCAAGGCGAGCGTGCCGTGCCCGCCGGAGTGGCGCGATCGGCTCGAGGGCTTCGAGGGCCGCTCGCTCGCACGCTGACCCGCTCCGGGCATCCGCGAGGCGAAGCCGGATCCGCGGGCCCGCCGATCGCGCGCGCCGCAGGGCGAGTCCGCAAGCCCGCCGTTCGCGCGGGCCGCAGCCGGGTCCACGGACCGACAGGTCGCGCGAGCCGTAGCCAGGTCCGCGAGCCCTTCCTCCCCCGCCAGCGTCAGCGCGGCACGTTGGAGCGCGGCAGCCCCCACAGCCGCTGCAGCACCCAGTCGGCGATGGCGATCTGCTGCTCGCGGCGCCAGTACCACAACTGGAAGCCCGAGAACACGTGCTTGCGGCCGTTCGTGGCGTGCATGACCGTCATGATGGGACGGTTCGCGCCCATCTGGCCGCCCACCGACTCGTAGAGCGTGTCGAGCAGCGCCTCGTTGCGCACCACGCCCGGGTCGGGGTCGGTGTCGCCGATCACGTCGTTCGGCTTGATGAGACCCTCGGCGACGTGCGCCCCCTGGTAGAAGTCGCTCGTGCCGGTGCGGTTCGGCGCGTAGGTCGCGATCGGGTCGGTGGCCGGGGACTTCTCGAACAGGTACGAGGGCAACGCCTCGACAGCGGGCAAGCGGCCCGGCACGCCGATCCGCGCGAGCTTGCGAGCCTGTGCGATGGACTTGGCCGTGATCTCGCTGCGCCATCCCATGACGTCGTACATGAAGCGGCCCGGCACCAGCTCACCGTCGGCGTTCGAGTACACGTCGGCCACGGTCCCCGACTTCTCCCAGTTGCGCTGCAGCGCGCTCGCCGTGCCACCACCGAACAGCCACAACTGCCCGCCCTGCTGCGTCCACGTGCCGAGCGGGTTGCTGCGCCCCGGCGCGGACAGGTAGCGCAGTTGCGACATGGGATCGGCGGCCGCGGTGACGTCGTTGTTGTTGAGCGCGGACTTGTTGTCGGTGTACCAGACCACGTTGCGGTACCGGCTCAGCGTCTGGAGCGAGAGCACGCCGAGGGGCAGGAACCGCGTCGAGAGCGTGTCGTAGTCGTAGCCCTGGAAGATACCGACCGGCGACACGGTGTTCGCCGGGTAGCAGCGCCACGGCTTGCCGCCGGTCGCGAACAGGAACGTGTCGAGTTCGGCCGCGGTGGGCCACACGCCGCGCGGGGCCGCCACGCAACCGGCCGTGCCGGTGCGGTCCGGCAGCAGGCGCGTGTCGTCCACGAACAGCAGGGGGCGGTCGAAGACCGCCTTCACGACCGTGAACATGACGACCGCGATGCTGCGCAGGCCGTTGTTGTCCACCGCCTCCACGTAGAGCGCGTGCGTCTCGTTGCTGCCCGTCGGCACGATGGGGGCCAACTCGATCGAGGTGAGCAGCGGGGACAGGCGGCTCCAGCGCGACTGGTCGCGCTCCTCGTCGGCGCGCGGCGTGTCGTCGCTCACGCTGCCGTCCACCATCCAGCGATAGCCCGCGACGAACGAGCCGGTACCGGTCGTGGCGTACCAGTTGAAGCGCAGCGGCACGCCGGCCGCGACCTCGGTGCGGATGTGGGTGGCGGGGTCGAACGGCGCGAACACGCCGCTCGGGTAGTTGTAGAAGAAGCTCTCGTTGTAGACCGTGAAGCGGGGCCCGAGCAGGCCGGCGTAGCTGACGTTGAAGAACAGCATGTTGACGTCGAGGTTCATGACTGGCGAGTAGGCCCCGACCTCGTCGAACGCCACGACCGCGAACACGTAGCGGCGGTTCGGCGTGAGGTTGCGGATGTCCACGGCGGTCGTGTCGGCCCCCACCGACTCCCAACCCTCGAAGTCCGGTGCGTAGCGCCGCCGCAGAGAGTCCGGGTTCACCAGCAACGTGGTGAAGTCGAACTCGGGGCTGCCCTCGACGAACACCTTCCACTTGTAGCGCACCGGACGCGAGGTGGTACGCCCGTCGGGGTCCGTGCCCGTCCAGCCGATGCGGAACGACGGGCCGAAGGTGGGGCTGAACAGGTGGTTGGGCACCGGGTTCACGATCTGCACGGTCGGCGCCAGGGTGAAGGACGTCATGGACACCGCCACCGGGGCCGAGGCCGCACCGCGGTCGTCCACCGCCTGCAGCACGATGGTGTGGTAGCCCTCGGCCGTCTGGTCGGTGAGCGTGTCCACGCGGTCCGAGCGGAACAGGAACGAGCGGCGGTTGTCGGTCGTCTTGACCCACGCGGTCTCGGCCGCCGCACCCGAGGGCGGGTCGATGGCGTAGCGGAAGTGCTCGATGCGCCCGTCGGTGTCGAACCCCGCCCAGCGCAGCTCGTAGCCGTAGAAGAACGGCTGCGTCGCGCTGACCGGCGCCTGCGTCACCTCGAGCGTCGGGCGCGCGTTGGGTATGAGCGCGACCACGGCCGACTCCTTGGAGCACGCCCCCAGCACCACGGCGGCCAGCACGAACACGAGGGTCGCGAGCAGGCGGACGTGGCGGTGGTGGTTCGGGACGGCGGCGAGGGGCATAAACTCTCCGGGGCGACCTCGGGACGGGAGCGCGGAGTCTACGCGCTCGGGGTGCGTGCGCGGAAGAACGGAGTCCGGCACCGAGGGACGCGGATTGTGCGGCGAAGATTGTTGAGGGCACGACGCGTGCATTGATGTCGGGGCATGACGGCCGAAGAGCAACCCTTCGTGCCCCCTCACTGTCCGCGAACCTCTTGCCGCTACCACCGTTGCGCCAACGGCTGGCGCTGGGT
>JBJTRI010000041.1:0-7960 GCA_046076045.1 bacterium | reverse complement strand
CCGGCTTCCAGCCCCTCCCCACCCCCCAGCAGGTGCTCGGTTCGGTGCCACTGGGGAGGCGGGATCCCTTCGCGCAGTTGATCACCAGCCTGCCCCCGGGCTCAGGCCCCGATGGCCAGCCGGCCATGCGAGAAGCGGAGCGGCTGGCCGCTGCTGGGCGATCCGGCTCGGCGGGTGGCGGCCAGGCAGCCATCGAAGCCCGCTCCCCGGCCGGAGGCAGGGCAGGGAGGAGCGCAGCGGCCAGGCCGCCGCTTCCGCCGCTCCAGCTGCCCAGCAACTGAGCGGGGGCGACGGGGGGCGGCTTGAGGAGCCGCTCGAACCGTCACGCGCAACCCGAAGTCCGGCAACGGGAGAGGCCCCCGGCGGTTGTCCGCCGAGGGCCCCCGTACGACTCGCGGTCGCGCGACCTACTTCACGGTCGTCGCGATGCGCATCCCGTAGAACGAGCGGTACACGAACACCAGCGCGATCAGCGTGAACACCACCGCGACCGGGATCGTGATGGCGGGATTCGCGACCGCCATCTCGACCGCCAGCAGGCCGAACAGCGTGGTGAACTTGATGATCGGGTTCAGCGCCACCGACGAGGTGTCCTTGTAGGGGTCGCCGACCGTGTCGCCCACGACCGAGGCCGCGTGCAGCTCGGTGCCCTTGGCCTTCAGCTCGACCTCGACCACCTTCTTGGCGTTGTCCCACGCGCCGCCGGCGTTCGCCATGTAGATGGCCTGGAACAGGCCGACCACGGCGATGCTGACGAGGTACGCGATGAAGAACACCGGGTTGAAGAAGGCGTACGAGATGGTGAGGCAGAAGATCACCATGAAGATGTTGAACATGCCCGCCTGTGCGTACTCGGTGCAGATGCGCACGACCGTACGCGAGGTCTCGATGTTCGCCGCCTCGGCCGAATCCAGCTTGATGTTCTTCTTGATGTACTCGACCGCGCGGTAGGCGCCGGTGGTCACGGCCTGCATGGACGCGCCCGTGAACCAGTACACCGTGGCGCCGCCCATGAGCAGGCCCAGGATGACGTACGGGTCGAGCAGGTCGAGCGAGAACGTCTGACCGATGCCCTCGAAGTGGTTCTGGAGCGTGAGCACGATCGAGAACAGCATGGTCGTGGCGCCGGCGACGGCCGTGGCGATGAGCACCGGCTTGGCCGTGGCCTTGAACGTGTTGCCCGCGCCGTCGTTGTCCTCGAGGTAGTGCTTGCCCTTCTCGAAGTCGGGCTTGAAGCCGAACTGCTTCTCGATCTCGGCGGCCGCGCCCGGCGTGGTCTCGACCTGCGAGAGCTCGAAGATCGACTGGGCGTTGTCGGTGACCGGACCGTACGAGTCCACGGCGATCGTCACCGGGCCCATGCCGAGCAGGCCGAACGCCACGAGGCCGAACGCGAACACGGCCGGGTAGGCCATGTACTGGGCGAGGCCCTGCAGCGAGAAGTGGTAGGCGAGGAACAGCAGCACGGCGAGCGTGAGCGCCTTCCAGAACACCGAGAAGTTGCCGGCCACCATGCCCGAGAGGATGTTGAGCGAGGCGCCGCCCTCCTTGGACGCGGCCACGACCTCGGCCACGTGCCGCGAGTGCGCGCTCGTGAACACCTTGGTGAACTCGGGGATCACCGCGGCGGCGAGCGTGCCGCACGAGATGATCACGGACAGCGTGATCCACAGGTTGCCGTAGGTCGCCTCGGGGAGCAGCCACTTCGAGACGACGAACGTCACCACGATGGAGAGGAGCGAGCACACCCACACGAGGCTCGTGAGCGGGGCCTCGAAGTCCATCTTGTCCTTGCCCATGTTCTGCGCGCGGGCCACGGCGGCGTTGCCGACGTAGGACACGATCGAGGTGATGATCATGAGCACGCGCATGACGAAGATCCAGACCAGGAAGTCGGCCTTGAAGGCGTCCTGGACGGCCAGCGCGATGAACGAGATGAGCGCGACACCCGTGACGCCGTAGGTCTCGAAGCCGTCGGCCGTGGGACCCACCGAGTCGCCGGCGTTGTCACCGGTGCAGTCGGCGATGACGCCGGGGTTGCGCGGATCGTCCTCCTTGATCTTGAAGACGACCTTCATGAGGTCGGAGCCGATGTCGGCGATCTTGGTGAAGATGCCGCCCGCGATGCGGAGCGCCGAGGCGCCCAGCGACTCGCCGATGGCGAAGCCGAGGAAGCAGGCGCCGGCCTCGGTCGGGGGCACCCACAGCAGGATGGCGAGCATCATGAGCAGCTCGACGCAGATGAGGAGCACGCCGATGCTCATGCCGGCCTGCAGCGGGATCTCGTACACCGGCAGCGGCTTGCCCTTGAGCGAGGCGAACGCCGCGCGCGAGTTGGCGTACGTGTTCATGCGGATGCCGAACCACGCCACGCCGTACGAGCCGAGGATGCCGAGCACCGAGAACGCGAGGATCGTGAGCACCCGGCTCGCCTCGAGGTGCTGGAGGAAGCCGAAGTAGTAGACGATGCAGGCGCCGATGAAGATCTCGAGCACCATGAGCAGCTGGCCCTGCTTGAGCAGGTACGCCTTGCAGGTCTCGTAGATGGTGTTCGAGACGTCGAGCATGGACTTGTGCGCCGGCATGGCCTTGACCTGCGCGAACATCATGAGGCCGAAGAGCATGCCGAAGACGCACACGGCCAGCCCCATGAGGAGCAGGTGCCGCTGCGGATCGTTGAGCATGGGGAGCTGCAGGTCGAGCTCGCTCGCGAACGCAACGGCCGGCACCAGCGCGGCCGTCAGCAGGGCGAGCAGGCCATGCTGGGTCAGTCTCCGCAGGGCATTGCCCGCGGCACGGAACAGGGTCATCGTCGGCTCCTGATCGGTTTTGTGAGGCGGCCGGCGTTCAGCCGGGGGGGCCCGTCGGTACGGCCCGCGGGTTGTCGTGCGCGGTGGGGCCGGACCGGGAGGGGGACACGCTCCCGCACGAGCCCGGTGACGCCGGTCTCGGAGGGGCGCGGCAGGATACCCCGGCCCCCGAGCGGGGGACAAGGCGGGCAGGGCCACCCGCGCTGGTCCGTTCGGCCCCCGTGCGCGGCGGTTCGGCCGGAGAGAACCGGCGAGTGCGGGGTAGGACCGGTGGGGCACCGCGCCCCCGGATTCGCGTTCGTCCCGTCCCGCCCCGGAGAGGTCCCATGCCCCCTCGTCGCGTCGTCACGCTGCTCGCCTCGGGCACCGAGATCGTGTGCGCGCTCGACTGCGGCGACCGTCTGGTGGGCCGCTCGCACGAGTGCGACTTCCCCGAGGGCGTGCGCGCGCTGCCCGCGGTGACGCGTCCGCGCTTCGACGTGAGCGCGCCCTCGCGCGCGATCGACGGCAGCGTGCGCTCGCTGGTGGAGCAGGCGTTGTCGGTGTACCTCGTGGACCACGAGCGGCTGGCCTCGCTGGCCCCCGACCTGCTCGTGACGCAGGTGCAGTGCGAGGTCTGCGCCGTGAGCCTGCGCGACGTCGAGGAGGCGGTGCGCGCCGGACTGCACACGCGCCCGACCATCGTCTCGATGCGCCCCGACGCGCTCGCCGACCTGTTCGCCGACATGCGCGCGATCGCCGACGCGCTCGGCGTGCCCGAGCGCGGGGTGCAGCTGGTGACGCGCCTGAGGTCGCGCATGCGTGCGGTCGAGGAGCGCGCCGCGGGGCGCCCGCGTCCGCGCGTGGCGTGCATCGAGTGGATCGAGCCGCTCATGGTGGCGGGCCACTGGACGCCCGAGCTGGTGCGCATGGCCGGGGCCGACGACGTGATGGGCGAGGCCGGGCGGCACACGGGCACGGTGACGTTCGAGGCGCTGGCCGCCGCCGACCCCGACGTGGTGTGGGTGGCACCCTGCGGGTTCGACCTCGCGCGCACGCGCGCCGAACTGGCGCCGCTCGTGACGCATCCCGGCTGGGCGGGCCTGCGCGCCGTGCGCGAGGGCCGCGTGTTCGTGGGCGACGGCAACGCCTACTTCAACCGCCCCGGGCCGCGCGTGGTCGAGGCGCTCGAGTGCCTGGCCGAGGCGCTGCATCCGGGGGCGTTCCGGTTCGGCCACGAGGGCACGGGCTGGGCACGACTCGCCACCCCCTGACGCACCCTGCAGGGCCGAGGCGCGCAGGCCGATGACAAGGGCATGACGGGGCCCTTCGGACCGCGTGCCTGTACGGTGCGCGCGCTGGCGGCCCCGGGCGGCGGGACTTATGTTCCGCGCATCGGGGGCCGCGCCACGACGGCGCCCCCCACGGGAAGGATCCACGAGCGGACCGGTCGCCGGGGCGCGCGTCACGGGCACCGGCCGATCTCCTCCTATATAGAGAGGGGTTGGGCGATGAGCGAGAGCAAGAAGCCGCACGTCACCGAGCACGAGGCCCGGGCGGTCGCCGAGGGTGCGCGCGAGACCACGTGGGAGGCCCCGTCGTTCGTGCGGGAGCTGTTCCTGGGCAAGCTCGACCTGGGGCTCATCCATCCGTGGCCCGAGCCCGACGCCGACGAGCAGAAGCGCGCCGCGCCGTTCCTCGCCCAGCTCGAGCAGTTCATGCGCACGAAGGTGGACGCCGAGCGCATCGAGCGCGAGGCGCGGATCCCCGCCGAGGTGATCGAGGGCCTGCGCGAGATGGGCGCGTTCGGGATCAAGATCCCGGTCGAGTACGGCGGGCTGGGCCTGTCGCAGTACACGTACTGCCGCGCCATGTCGCTGGTCTCGACCGTGAGCAGTCCCATGGTGGCGCTGCTGTCGGCGCACCAGTCGATCGGCGTGCCGGGGCCGGTCAAGATGTTCGGCACGCCCGAGCAGAAGAAGCACTACCTGCCGCGTCTGGCCAAGGGCGCGATCTCGGCGTTCGCGCTGACCGAGAACGAGGTCGGCTCCGACCCCGCGCGCATGGCGACCATCGCCACGCCGAAGCCCGACGGCAGCGGCTGGGTGCTGAACGGCGAGAAGCTGTGGATCACCAACGGCACCGTGGCCGAGCTCATGGTGGTGATGGCGCGCACGCCGGGCAAGGACGGCAAGCCGGGCCCGATCTCGGCGTTCATCGTGGAGACGAACTGGAAGGGTGTGGAGATCCCGCACCGGCTCGGGTTCATGGGGCTGCGCGGGATCGAGAACGGCGTCATCCGGTTCACCGACGTGCACGTGCCCAAGGAGAACCTGCTGTGGGGTGAGGGCAAGGGCCTCAAGCTCGCGCTCATCACGCTCAACACCGGGCGCCTCACACTGCCGGCGACCATGTCGGCGCTGGGCAAGTGGTGTCTGGGCATCTGCCGCCAGTGGGCCAACGACCGCACGCAGTGGGGCAAGCCGGTGGGCCGCCACGAGTCCATCGGGCACATGCTCACCAAGATGGCGGCCGACACGTACGCCATGGAGGCGGTGGCCGATCTGGGCTGTCTGCTGGCGGACAAGGGCAAGAGCGACATCCGGCTGGAGGCCGCCCTCGGCAAGCTGTGGAACACCGACGTGGCGTGGACGCTGTGCGACGACGCCATGCAGATCCGCGGCGGCCGCGGCTACGAGACCGCCGAGAGTCTGGCCTCGCGCGGCGAGGCGCCCATCCCGCTCGAGCGCGCCATGCGCGACCTGCGCATCAACCGCATCTTCGAGGGTTCGAACCAGGTGATGCGCCTGTTCATCGCCCGCGAGGCGCTGGACGTGCACCTGAAGGTGGCGGGCGACGTGGTCATGCCGGGCGTGCCGCTGCCCAAGCGTCTCTCGGGGCTGGTGCGTTCGGGCCTGTTCTACGCGGGCTGGTACCCGACGCGCTGGTTGGGCTGGGGGCACTGGCCGCAGTACGGTGAGTTCGGTCCGTTGGCCGGGCACCTGCGCTGGATCGAGCGCACCTCGCGCCGACTCGCGCGCCAGATGTTCCACCTCATGGTGCTGAACGGTCCGGCGCTCGAGAAGAAGCAGGGCCTGCTGTTCCGTGCGGTCGACATCGGGGCCGAGCTGTTCGCGATGACCGCCACGGTCGTGCGCGCGCAGCGTGACGTGAAGCGGGGGGCCGACGGCCGCACGCCGTACGAACTCGCCGACGCGTTCTGCCGCGCCTCGCGCCGCCGCGTGGAGCGCCTGTTCGCCGGCATCGTGGACCACGACGACGCGCTCGACACCGCGATGGCGAAGGGCGTGCTCGAGGGTCGCTACGGCTGGCTCGAGGCGGGCGTGGTCGAGGCCCCGGGCGTACCGCCCGCGCGCTGACGCCACCGACACGGTGCAACACGACGGGGCGGGACCGACGAGCTCCCGCCCCGAACCGTTGCGTGCTACCGCACCACCTCCAGCACCACCACGCCCTCGCCTGGGGCGGGGCGAATAGGCGGCGTTCCGAGAGGATGGCAGGGTGCGGTAGTATGAACCGGAATGTGAAGTCCCCCTCCGATCCCCCCGAGGTGCCGCCGTGCCCGTGTTCCCATTCCCGGTACGAGCCTTCCATGCCCGCGTTCTACTGGTGGCCAGCCTCGTCATGGGCGCTATGCCGGTCGCGATTGCGCACGCCGAATCCCAGTTGCGACTCGCGGTCATGGAGATACGTCCTGGCGCATTGACGCCGGACGAGGCGGTCTACCTGACGGATCAACTGCGAGCGCAGGCGCGCCGCGCACTACCGCCCGGCCGGTTCCTCATCATGACGCGCGAGAGCATCCAGGAACTGCTCCCCAAAGGCGTCTCGCTGACCGACTGTGTGAAGGCGCAGTGCGAGGTGCAGGTGGGCCGCATGCTGCAGGCCGACTACATTGTGACGGGCGACGTGGTTCGGTTCGGTGAAGGCCTGCGCTTGACGATCAAGGTGCACGACGTGAAGAGCGCGGATCTGGTGGACAGCCAGCCCGCCAAGGGCGCCAAAGTGGATGACCTCGAGTCCGGCCTCACCACCGCGAGCGGTGCGCTGTTCGCCATGGTCCGCACGCATGCGGGGGTGGGACTGGCGAGCGGTGGTGGAGCGGGCGGTGGCGAGGAAGGTCGCATCGGTGGGGGCGGTGGCAAGACGTGGGATCCCACGCCGTCCAAGAAGGCGATGGTGCAGTTCACCTCGGAGCCTTCGGGGGCCACGGTGCTCGTGGACGGCACGGTGATGTGCCCCAGCACGCCGTGCAGCAAGCTGGTGCCGGCCGGGGTGGTGCAGGTGCAGATGCAGCGCGAGCGTTACGCCCCACGCACCGAGGCGGTGACGGTGGGGGCCACCGGCACCAAGCTGGAGTGGAAGCTGTCGCCCACGTTCGCACTGCTCACGGTGCGCAGCACGCCCGATAGCCTGCCGGTCACGATCAATGGCGAGGTGGTGGGGCGCACGCCGGTGCTGCGGCGCGAACTGGACCCGGGCGCCTACGAGGTGCGGATCGCCGACGATCGCTACCAGGAGACGGGCGAGCGCGTGGTGCTGGCCACCGGGGCGGACCGCACCGTGGAGCTGGCGCCCGCACCGCGCGAAGGTGCGATCGACGTGACCGCCACCGACGCCAAGGGCAACGACGTGGTGGGCAAGCTCACGGTGGACGGCAAGCCCGCCGGCGAGGTGCCGGGCACGGTGAAGCTCATGGTGGGCCGCCACAAGCTATCGGTGAGCGCGGGCTCCTCGGGCACCTGGCGCGGCGAGGTGACGGTGGCCGAGCGACAGGTGACCCCGGTGGTGGCCAAGCTGGTGAAGGGCGCGGTGACGGGGGATGGCGACTACGAACTGGCAGCCGATGGCGAGGCGGTCGTCCGCGGCGACCTCATGTGGACGGTGCGCGACAACGGCAGTCGTGTGAACTGGAACGAGGCGAAGGCTTACTGCGAGGCTTGTCGTGTGGGCGGCTACACCGACTGGCGCATGCCGACGATCGAGGAACTGCAGGGGCTGTATGTGGCGGGGAACAGCTATCCGACCTCGGGGAAGAGAACTTGGGGCAGCACGTGGACATACGACGTGCACATCGCGAAGCCGTTCAGGCTCACGACCCCGACGATGTGGAGCTCGACGCTCGACGGTTCCTCGTCGGCGTTCTACTT
>JBJTRI010000040.1:0-59042 GCA_046076045.1 bacterium | reverse complement strand
GGAACGCTCCGAGATGCGCGCGCTCACGATCGCCACCGGGATGCCCTCCGCCCGCGCGCGCATCAACCAGTGCGGCCACAGCTCGGTCTCGATCAGGAACACGCGCTCGGGCCGCACGCCCTCGAGGAAGCGGCGCGAGGCCTGCGGCGTGTCGAGCGGCGCGAGCGCAGCGCGCTCGTCCAACGCCGCGAGTCGCTCACGCCCCGTGCGCGTGCTCGCGGTGAGCTGGAAGCGCGCGTCGCCCTGGCGTGCGCGCAGTTCACGCACGAGCGGTGCGGCCGCGACCGCCTCGCCCATGGACGCGGCATGCACCCACGCGTCCACGCCGCCCGGACGCGCGGTCTCGCCCATGCGCTCGCGCCATGCGCGTCGGTCGGACGGCGAGGTGATCCACGATCCCGCCGGCGCGCACGCACCGAGCAGCGGCGCGACGACGCGATAGGTCAGCCAGAGCGGGTTCATACCAACTCCCCCGCCACCGCACGCGTGCGCGCGGTCTGTTCGGCCAGAGCGGCCTCGAGCGCCATGCGGGCGCGCTCCAGTCCACCCTCGCCGTCGGTCGTCAGGCGCACGGGGACGCCGTGCGAGACCCGCACGCGCGCGAACGGCTTGGGGATGCGGAAGCCGTCCCACGACCGCAACACCCATGTCGAGCGCACCCCGAGCGTGATCGGCACCACGCGCAGCCCGGCGCGATCCGCGAGGAACACCGCGCCCTCCTTCGCGCGCTCGCGCGGACCGCGCGGACCGTCGGGGGTCACGGCGAGGTGACGGCCCGCTTGCGCCCACGTCAGCATCTCGCGCGCTCCGGCCTCGCCGCCGCGCGTGCTGGATCCGCGCGCGGTCACGTAACCGAGACCCTCGATGACGCGGGTCGTGAGCTCACCGTCGCGGTGCCGGCTCACGAGCACCGCGATGCCCTCGCCACGACGCGTGTACGCCAGCGGCAGGATGCCGCAGTGCCAGAACGCGTACAGGAAGCGCTCCCCGCCGTCCCGCGCCCGGGTGTACTCCGGCTCATCCACCACCTCGAGCCGCCACGTCGCACCCAGCAGGCGCACCAGTGCGCCGCCGAACAGCGCGGCGAGCGGCAACCACCAAGGCGACCGGTCGCGGCTCACGACAGCCGCTCCCGCACCAGTGCGGCCATGCGCTCCGAGGCCCCGGGCCCACCCAGTCGTTCGCGCACCACGGCGAGCCCCGCACGCTGCGCGGCCAGCCGGGCGGGATCGGTGAGCCAGGTGCCGAGCGTGTCCGCGACCGTCTCGGGCGTGAAGCGATCCTGCAGCAACTCGGGTGCGACCTCGCGCTCGGCGACGATGTTGGGCAGACCGATGTGCGGCAGCCGCAGCACGCGCTGAGCGATGAGGTGATTGAGCCAGCCGACGCGATAGACGACCGCCAGCGGCGTGCCGAAGAGCGCGGTCTCGAGCGTCGCGGTCCCCGAGGCCACCGCGCAGCAGGTCGCGAACGCCTGTACGCACCGGGTGCGACCGCTCACCACGCGCACCCCGACCCGCTCCTCGGCCGGGACGTGATCGAGCGTCATGCCGCGCGCGAGGGCGAGCACGGGCACCACGTCGCCGTGACGCGCCGCCAACGCGCGACCCGCCGCGATGAGTGTGCGGGCATGGGCCCGCAGTTCGCCGCGTCGACTGCCCGGGAGCAACCCCACCACCCGGGCCTCGGGGCCCACGCCCAACTCGGCACGGAACGTGGCCTCGTCCACCTCGGGCGCGAGGTCGTCGAGCAGCGGATGCCCCACGAACTCCGCGCGCACGCCGGCGCGCTGGAAGATCCCGGCCTCGAACGGGAACACGACGCCCAGTCGGTCCACCCACGGCGCCATCGCCGCGGCCCGCTCGGCGTGCCACGCCCAGACCTGCGGCGCGATGTAGTACAGGACTCGCACGCCGCGTGCCGCCAGTTCGGGCCCGAGGCGCAGGTTGAAGCCGGGATAGTCCACCAGCAGCACGGCGTCGGGCCGGAACCTATCCAGCGCCTCGAGCACGGCGCGGCGAGCGCGCAGGATGACGGGCAACTTGGCGAGCACGCCGCTGAAACCGATGACCGCGAGGTCCTCCTGCGGCACCAGCGTGTCCGCCCCGGCCGCACGCAATTCGGGCCCGGCGACGGCCAGCACGCGCACGTCCACGAGCCGACGCAGCGCGCGCACGAGGCGCGCGGCGTGCGCGTCGCCCGAGGCCTCGCCGGTCACGATGAGGAGCCGACGCTCCCGGTCGCCCGCGGTGGCGCTCAGTGCACCGCCCACTGGCGGGCGCGCGCGCGCATGGCCTCGCGCACCTGCTCGGCGATCGCGAGGGCGTCGCGCCCGGCGCGGGCCGAGGCCGCGCCCTCGCCCGCGCCGCGCAACGAACGCAGGAACGCGGTGAGTTCGAGCGTGAGCGGCTCGCCGGCGGGGATGGAGAGCTTGGTGCGCTCGATGCCCGAAAGCAGCGCGAGCGGGTCGACCGCACCGGGCTTGAACGAGCCCGGGTCCTTGATGACGAACGCCTCGCCCGTCTTCTCGAACAGGTCCACGCTCACGTAGGCCGACGCGGTGAAGAACCGGAACCGCCGCAGGCGCTCCACCGAGACGCGGCTGGCGGTGAGGTTGGCCACGCACCCGTCCGCGAACTCGAGTCGGGCGTTGGCGATGTCCTCGGTGCTCGAGAGCACCGCGACGCCGACCGCCGAGAGGTCCGAGGGCGTGCGCCCGGTGAGGTTCAGCACGGCATCGATGTCGTGGATCATGAGGTCGCCGACCACGTCGATGTCGAGCGAGCGCGGCTGGAAGGCCGCCATGCGGTGGGCCTCGATGAACTTGGGCGCGCTCACGAACGGCCGCCCGGCGAGCAGGGCCGGGTTGAAGCGCTCGACCTGGCCCACCTGCAGCACCCGTCCGGCCCGCTCGGCGGCCGCGATCATGGCGTCGCACTCGGCGACGGTGACCGCCATGGGCTTCTCCACCAACACGTGGCAGCCGGCGCCGAGCGCCTGCTGCGCGGCATCGAGATGGTGCACGGTGGGCACCGCGACCGAGACCGCCTCGCACTCCGCGAGCATGGCCTCGGGCGTGTCGAACACCCGACCGCCGAACTGCGCGACCACCGCAGCCGCGCGCTCGCGCGAGCGGTCGTAGACGCCGACGAAGCGGGACTCCGGGATGCTGCCGTAGACGCGGGCGTGCTTCTCGCCCCACACCCCGACTCCCCAGACGCCGGTGCGGACGGGTTCCATGGCCACTCCTCTCAGCGGGTCACGCCACGCACCGAGGTCTCGCAGAAGCGGGCGAAGTGCTCGGCTTCGGGCTGCCCCGGCAGGGCGAGACGGATCTCCTCCACGGCGCGGGCCGCGGTGTGACCGTCACGGAAGAAGATGCGATAGGCGCGCTTGACCGCGGCGACCGCCTCGGGCGTGTAACCACGGCGCGCAAGCCCGATCGAGTTGATGCCGGCGTTGCGCGGCGGGCTGCCCGCCGACTTCACGAACGGGGCGATGTCCTGCGAGACGCGCGAACCGCCCCCCACCATGGCGTGCCGGCCGATGCGCGTGAACTGGTGCACCACCGTGCCACCCCCCACGATCGCCCAGTCGTCCACGACCACGTAGCCCGCCAACTGGACCGCGTTCGCCAGGATGACCCGGTCGCCGATGCTGCAGTTATGGGCGACGTGCGAGTAGGCCATCATGAGGACGTGCGAACCGATGCGCGTCACGAAGCCCGGCTCGGTCGCGAGGTTCACCGTGCAGTACTCGCGGAACACGTTGTGGTCGCCGACGGTGAGGAACGACGGCTCGCCCGAGTACTTGAGGTCCTGCGGAGCCGACCCGATGACCGCGCCGTGGTGGATGTGGTTGTCGGCGCCGATCGTGGTCCAGCCGGTGATGAGCGCGTGGGCATCCACGCGTGTACGGTCGCCCAGGGTGACGTCGGGGCCGATCACGGAACCCGGCCCGATGGTGACGTCCACACCGAGGCGGGCCTTCGGGTCCACGAACGCGGCCGGATGGATGTGGACGCTCATGGCCGCTTGTCCACGACGGTGGCCAGCAGTTCGGCCTCCGCCACCAGGTTGCCGTCCACGTACGCCTCACCGGCCATCTTCATGGTGCGGCGCTTGACCGAGACCAGCTTGAGCTTGAAGCACAACTTGTCGCCGGGCACCACCGGGCGCCGGAACTTCGCGCCGTCGATACCCATGAAGTACATGAGCTTGTTGCCGGGGTCGTCCACCGAGTTCAGCATGAGCATGCCGCCGACCTGCGCCATCGCCTCCAGGATGAGCACCGCCGGCATGATGGGATGCCCCGGGAAGTGCCCCTGGAAGAACGGCTCGTTGATGGTGACGTTCTTGTAGCCCTCGATGCAGCGCCCCTCCTCGATGCTCGTGATGCGGTCCACGAGCAGGAAGGGATAGCGGTGCGGCATGAGGTCCATGATCGCGGTCGTGTCCCACTCCTCGGGCGGGCCACCCTGCCGACGCCCGGGCAGCGGCAGCGTCTCCTTGAGACGCTTCACGAACGCGACGTGGGCCTGGTGCCCGGAGCGCTTGGCACTGACGTGCCCGAGCAGCGGGCCGCCGAGGATGAACAGGTCGCCGAGCAGGTCGAGGATCTTGTGCCGCACGAACTCGTCCGGGAAGCGCAGGCCGCCGTCGTTCACGATGCGGTCCTGGCCCACCACCACGGCGCTCTCGAGCCGCCCGCCCTTGATCCAGCCCGACTGCCGGAGCAGTTCGAGGTCGCGCTCGAGCACGAACGTGCGCGCCGGGGCGATCTCCTTGAGGTAGACCTCCGGCGTGATGTCGATCGTGCGCTCCTGCACGCCGATGAGCGGATGGTCGTACTCGATGCGGAACGAGATGCGGAACCCGGAGTCGGGCACCGCGGACATCTCGACGCCACCCTCGGACCAGCGCACGGGCTTGCTCACCTTGATGTGCCGCGTCGGCTTGTCCTGGTCGACGATCCCGGCCTCCATGAGGGCGCGCGCGATAGGCTCGGCGCTGCCGTCGTGGCCCTCGGGGACCTCCATGGTGCTGGTCTCGATGATCAGGTTGTCGATCCCGAGCCCGGCGACCGCGGACAGCACGTGCTCCATCGTGTGCACCTGGACGCCGTCCTGCTGCAGGATCGTGCGCCGCCCGGCGCCCGGGTCGAAGTGCGCGTTCTCGGGGCGCACGCGGACCTCGGGGCGATTCGGCAGGTCGGTGCGCACGAAGCGCACGCCGTGACCGACCGGGGCGGGCTTGAAGCACATGATGCCCTTCTCGCCCGTGTGCAGCCCCACGCCCTCGACGGTCGTGGTGCCCTGGATGGTGCGCTGCGGTCTCCCACTCACTGGACGCTCTCCTTCTGGTTCGCTTCGAGCCGGTCCACGCGGGCCTCGAGCGCCTTCGTGCGGCCGGTCAGTTCCGGCAGCAGGTCGGGCAGGCGGCGCAGCCAGGCGTGCAGACGCAGGCTCAGCGTCAAGGGTTCGGCCGGCGTGCCGTTCACCTTGGCGCCCGCGGGCACCGACTTGGTGACGCCGCTCTGGGCCCCCACCTGCACGCCCTTGCCGAGCTTGAGGTGACCGACGACCCCAGCCTGTCCACCGATGGTCACGTAGTCCTCGAGTTGGGTGCTGCCCGAGATCCCGACCTGCGCGACCACGATGCAGTGCTTGCCCATGACCACGTTGTGGCCGATCTGCACGAGGTTGTCGATCTTGCTGCCATCCCCGATGCGCGTGCTGTCGGTGGTGGCGCGGTCGATGGTGGTGTTCGAACCGATCTCGACGTCGTCGCCCACGATCACGTTCCCGACCTGCGGCACCTTGTGGTAGCGGCCGGCGTCGAACGCGAACCCGAACCCGTCGGCCCCGACCACCGCGCCCACGTGCAGGATGCAGCGGTCGCCGATCACGCACTCCTCGCGGATCGTGACGTGCGGGTAGAGCAGACAGCCCTCGCCCACCGAGGCCTGCACGCCGACGTAGCACCCGGCCATGAGCACGGTGCGCGCCCCGATGCGTGCCCCGGGCTCGACCACGCAGTGCGGCCCGATCGAGGCGCCTTCGCCGATCGCCGCGGCCGGCGAGACGACCGCCGTGGGATGCACGCCGGGGAGCGGCTGGTACAACTCGGGACGGAACAGCCGGACGGCCTTCTGGAACGCGAGGTACGGGTGATCCACCTGGAGGAGCGGCACGCGCGCCTGACGAGGGGCGCGGTCGCAGATGATGGCCGACGCCTGCGTCTCGGCGAGGTAGCCCTCGTAGCGCGTGTTGGCGAGGAACGTCAGGTCGCCGGCCTGCGCCTCACGAATGCCGGCCACGCCGCGGATGACCGTGGTCGGGTCGCCGACGACGGTGCCCTGGAGTTCCTCGGCGAGTTCGGCGAGGGTGCGGGTCTGCATGCGTCCTCCTACCGTCCGCCCGTGACCGCCGAGTTGAGCTCGGCGAGCACCTCGTTGGTCATGTCGAGCGACTTGTCGGCGTAGATGATGGCGCCGTTGCTGGCGTCGAGCACGAGGTCGAGTCCGCGCTGGGCCGCGATCTTCTCGACCGCCCGCCGCACGAGGGCGATGATCTCCTCGGTGGCGCGCGTGTTCTCCTGCGCCGCGCGGCCGTTCGGCCCCCAGATCTCCTGCACGAACGTCTCGTACTCGCTGATCGAGCGCGTCAGGGCGCCCTCCTTCTCCTGGCGCTTGAGCGCGGACAGCATCGGGCCCTGGTCGCGGACCTCGGCCTTCAGGGCGTCGACCGCCTTCTGCTTCTCGGAGGCCTCGTCGCGCCAGCCCTGCACCTGACGCTCGAAGCGCTGCTGCGCCTCCTGCGCCTCCTTGTACTCCACCCAGATGCGGCCCGAGTCGATGTAGCCGATCGACGAGTTCGCGGCGAACCCCGGGCCGGCCGCCAGCATCAGGCCGAGCAGGGCCGCCCAAGCGGGGCGCGAGACGATGGGACGAGGACGCATGGGACCCCCTAGAAGTTCACGTTGCCGAGCATGAAGTGCCCGGTCCAACGGGGTTTGTCGTCGCGGTGGAAACCGTAGCCGTAGTCGAACCCGATGTTGCCGAGCAGCGGCACCTCCATGCGGAACCCGATCCCGGCGCCGACCTTGAGGTCGAACGGCTTGATCTCGTTCGCGAGGTCCCACGTGTTGCCGGCGTCCACGAACAGCAGCGCATGCAACGGGTGCGCGATGGCGAACTGCTGCTCGAACGTGAGCACGGTCATGAACCGTCCGCCCGGGTAGCGGACCTTGACCTGACGGAAGGTGGTGTCGCGCGTGCTCCCGGTCGAGTCGATGCTCTGGATGATCGAGGTGTTCACGAACCGGATGAACTTGCCCGGCACCACCATGTAGTCGTCGTAGCCGCGGAGCGGGTCCATGGTGTTGCCACCGCCGAGACGGAAGCGGGCGTAATCCGGGACGCGCTGCCCGCCGTTCACGGGGTCGAGCTCGAAACCGCTCAGGGCGCCGGCGCGCACGCGGAACATGCTGGTGACGCGCTTGAGGATCGACGGCAGGTAGAGCCGGCCCTCGACGCGGTGCCGGTGGTAGTCGATGTCGCCCCCGAACGGCCCGCCGGTGATCTCCTCGTTGAGCGACAACCGGGTGCCGCGCGTCGGGTAGAACGGGTTGTCCGTGCTGTTGCGCAGGAAGTTGAGCTCGAGGGTGCTCGTGAGCTGGGCCTGCCCGGGCACGATGCCGCCGCCCAGGCTGATGCCGGTGCGGAGGTTCGAGAACTCCATGGACTCGAGGGTGTAGGACACCGAGCCGCGCGAGTAGTCGGGCCACGGCAGCGGCCGCCCGATGCGGCCCGAACCGCCGCGGCGGCGCTGGTCGTACTCGTCGAGGCTGCGGAACGTGTTGTAGATCGAGAACCCGAGCAGGGTCGGCGTGTCGCGGAACCACGGTTCGGTGAAGCTGAGCTGGTAGTCCTGCCGCCGGCCGCCGCGCTCGAGGTGCAGCTGCACCTGCTGGCCGTTCCCCAGCACGTTGTTGTGCCCGATGTCGAGGAAGCCGGTGAGCCCGGACTCGTTGGTGAAGCCAGCGCCGGCCGAGGCGGTCCCCACCTGCTTCTCGGTGATGCGGAACACCAGGTCCACGTCGGTGCTCTCGGCGGGCGTGAAGTCGGGCATCACCTCGTTGAAGATGCCGAGTCGCATGACGTCGCTCTGGCTGCGGACGAGCGCGGACCGGCGGAAGATGTCGCCCTCGCGCACGTCGATCTCGCGGCGGATGACCTTCTCGCGCGTGCCCTTGTTGCCCGTGATGCTGATGCGCCGGATGCGCGACGGGCCGCCCTCGGTGACGCCGAGCACCAGGTCCACGACCGAGTCGCGGACCACGGTCTCGCGCGGCTCGATGCCGACGTAGAGGTAGCCGCGCTCGGCGTATTCGGAGTACGCGCCCGAGACCGCGCGCTGGATGCGCCCCTTGCTGTACTCGGGGCCGCCCTTGCGCGGCCACTGCTTCTCGAGCACCGCGGTGGGCATGACGGCCGCGCCGGACCACTCCACCTTGCCCATCGTGTAGCGCCGCCCCTCGGACAACTGGACGCGCAGCACGAGTTCGCGCGGCTTGGCGCCGGCATCCACCTCGAACCCGGCCACGCTCATGTCGCGATAGCCGTGGTCGTGGTACCAGCCCTCGAGCTTCTCGCGATCCTCGGCGAACGTCTCGTCCTTGAGGTCACCGCCGCCCAGGAAACCCTTGGCCTTGGTCTTCATGACCTTGCGCAGGCGCTTCTCCGGGAACGCCGTGAGGCCCTCGAACACGATGCGGGTGATGCGGACCTTCTCCCCCTCCTCGACCACGAACCGGAGGTTCACCTCGTTGCGACCGGGCACCGAGTCGGTCTGCGCGGTCACCTTGGCACGCGCGAACCCCTCCTCGCGGTAGTAGTGCGTGAGGGTGTCCACCTGGCGCGCGGTCGCGGTCGCGGAGTAGGTCTCACCGACCTTGAGGAACAACTTGCGTTCGAGGTCGGTCTCCTCGCGCTTGCGCTGGCCCTGGAAGGCGATCCGGGCGATGCGCGGGCGCTCGGTGACCACGATGACGAGGTCCACGACGCCGCCCTCGGCATCCACGACACGCCGGATGACGACGTTCGAGAACAGCCCGAGCGCGATGAGCTTGCGGGTGCCGCGCCGCACGGCCTCGGCCGAGAAACTCTGCCCGGTCCGGACCTCGAACGTGCGCAGGATGCGGGTCGAGTCCGTGAAGGCGTTGCCCTCGACCGAGACCCGACCCACGTCGAGGGCACGCACGGCCTCGGTCGGCGGGGCCGTGGGCTCGCCCGGGGCCTGGGCGGCCGCGGGCGACACGAGGGCGCCCATCGCGCCGAGGAGGAGCAGCGGGACGAGGACGAGGGCGCGACGGACGGGACGACGGGAAAGGAACCGGGGCAATCGGATCTCCTGCGACCGACACGGGGCATCCGGACCATGCCGGTCCCCGGGGCGCGCACGGACGCGCCCCAGTGGCGGGGTGGCACGATCGGGGGGAGTCGACGGGCGATGATGGACAAGACCCCGCCCCTTGTCCAGCACCCCGCCCCTCGTGGAAATCGCGCTCCCATGACGATTTGCGGGCCCTTGACCGGTCCGTCCCCCACCCCCTCCTCGGAACGACGACACCGCCGGGACCCGGAGGTCCCGGCGGTGCGCTCGCTTCGGCCTGGAGGCCCGACTAGGTCGTCGGGAGCGACGTCGGGCTCGCGGGCGCCGACGCCGGGCTGGTGGTGAAGTCCAGCACGTCCTCCTTGCGGGTCACGTGGACGCTCGAACCCGGAGGGATCTGCCCCTTCAGGATGAACTCCGCGAACGGGTCCTCGAGCAACCGCTGGATCGCCCGCTTGAGCGGCCGGGCTCCCAGCGTGGGGTCGAAGCCCTTGTCGATGAGCAACTCGATCGCCTCGGGCGTGAGGTCCAGCGTGATGTCCTGCTGCTTCAGACGCGAGCCGAACTGGCCCAGCAGGATGTTCACGATGTCCTTCATGTTGTCGCGCACGAGGGCGTGGAACACGATGACGTCGTCGATGCGATTGAGGAACTCGGGGTTGAACGTCCGCTTGAGCTCGTCCTGCACGGTGGACTTGATCTGGCTGAACTGCTGCGCCGAGTCCACCTGCTTGAAGCCGAGCTTCTGCCCGCCCGAGACGATCTGCCGACCACCGAGGTTCGAGGTCATGATGATGACCGTGTTCTTGAAGTCCACCTTGCGGCGCGAGCTGTCGGTGAGCACACCGTCGTCCAGCACCTGCAGCAGGACGTTGAACACGTCCGGGTGGGCCTTCTCGACCTCGTCGAGCAGCACGACCGAGTACGGCTTGCGGCGCACCTTCTCGGTGAGCTGCCCGCCCTCCTCGTAACCCACGTAGCCGGGAGGCGCGCCGACGAGGCGGGAGACCGAGAACTTCTCCATGTACTCGCTCATGTCGATGCGGATGAGCGCGTTCTCGTCGTCGAACAGGTAGGTCGCGAGCGCACGTGCGAGCTCGGTCTTACCGACACCCGTGGGCCCCAGGAAGATGAACGAGCCGATCGGTCGCTTCGGGTCGCGCAGGCCGACGCGGTTGCGCCGGACCGCGCGCGAGACCGCCGAGACCGCCTCGTCCTGACCGACGACGCGCTTCTTGAGCTCATCCTCCATGCGCAGCAGCTTCTGGCTCTCTTCGGCGGCCAGCTTCACGACCGGGATGCCGGTCATGATGCTGATGACCGCCGCGATCTGGTCCTCGTCGACCTGCACGGTCTGGTCGCGCTTGCTGTTCGCCCACGACTTCTTGAGCTCGTTGCGACGGTCCTTGAGCTCCTTCTCCTTGTCCCGGAAGCGCGCCGCGACCTCGTACTCCTGGCCCTTGATGGCGGCATCCTTCTCCTTGATCACCTCCTCGAGCTTGCGCTCGAGTTCGAAGATCTCGGACGGGACGGTGCCGACCGTCAGGCGCGAGCGGGCACAGGCCTCGTCGATGATGTCGATGGCCTTGTCCGGGAAGAAGCGGTCGTTCATGTAGCGGTCGGCGAGCTTCACGGCCTGCACGATCGCCTCGTCGGTGATCTTGACACCGTGGTGCGCCTCGTACTTGTCGCGCAGCCCCATGAGGATGCGCGTGGTGTCCTCGATGCCCGGCTGGTCCACCGTCACGGGCTGGAACCGACGCTCCAGGGCGCCGTCCTTCTCGATGTACTTGCGGTACTCGTCGAGCGTCGTGGCGCCGATGCACTGCAGCTCGCCGCGCGCCAGCGCCGGCTTGAGCATGTTCGAGGCGTCGATCGCGCCCTCGGCCCCGCCCGCACCGACGATGGTGTGCAGCTCGTCGATGAAGATGACGGTGTCCTTGGACTCGCGCAGCTCGTTCATGACGGTCTTGAGACGCTCCTCGAACTGGCCGCGGTACTTGGTGCCCGCGACCACGGCGGCGAGGTCGAGCGTGACGATGCGCTTGTTCTTCAGGCTCTCGGGGACCTGCATCGAGATGATGCGCTGCGCGAGACCCTCGGCGATCGCCGTCTTGCCCACGCCGGGCTCGCCGATGAGGACCGGGTTGTTCTTCTTGCGCCGCGACAGGACCTGCACGACGCGCTCGATCTCCTTGTCGCGCCCGATCACCGGGTCGAGCTTGCCCTCGCGCGCCAGCGCGGTGAGGTCGCGCCCGAACTGGTTGAGCGCCGGGGTCTCGGGGCGCTCCTCGTTGCGCTCGACCGGGGCCGAGGCCGCGGGCGAACCGCCCAACAGCTTGAGCGTCTCCTCGCGCACCTTCTTGCGGTCGACGCCGAGCTCCATGAGCACCTTGGCGGCCACGCCCTCACCCTCGCGGATGAGACCGAGCAGCAGGTGCTCCGTCCCGACGTAGTTGTGGTTCAGCTGGCGCGCCTCCTCGACCGCCAGCTCGAGCACGCGCTTGGCGCGCGGCGTGAACGGGATCTCGCCGACCACCATGGTGCCGCCCGAGGCGCTCACCATGTTCTCGACCTCCTGCCGGATGCGCTCGAGGTCGAGCCCGAGGTTGCTGAGCACCGTCGCGGCGATGCCCTCGCCCTCGCGGATGACGCCGAGCAGGAGGTGCTCGGTCCCGATGTAGTCGTGCTGGAGTCGCGCCGCTTCCTCGCGGGCCAGATAGATGACCTTGCGCACCCGTTCGGTGAACTTGTTGTTATCGTGCATGGCGTTCCTGGCCCGCACCGCCGGGTGGGCGGCGAGGCGCTCCTCCTATGAGGTTCGGGACTCCCCGGACTCCCGCTCGGCGGCAGCGAGCCGCTCGCGGACGACCTGGGCGCGATACAGGTTCCGATCCGACGCCTCCATCTCGCGATCGGCGGCGTGCTGGAGATGGGCGGGCTGGGTGATGACGAGCAACTCGTTCACGACACGCAACGGACACAACCCCTCGACGCCCAGGGCCACCCCGAGCCTCAGCGCCGAGCAGTAGTTGATGACCTCCTTGGCCTGGATCGTGCGGCAGTAGCGCAGCGTGCCGTAGGCGCGCCACACCTTGTCCTCGAGCTGGGCGCGCGCGTCGCGCCACATCCGCTCGCGCGACCGCTCCTCGGTCTCGATGATCTGCCGCGTGACGCGATCGAGACTGTCGATCGACTCGCGCTCGCTGCGGCCGAGTGTGGTCTGGTTCGAGATCTGGAACAGGTTGCCCATGATCTCGCTGTGCTCGCCGTACAGGCCGCGCACGCTCAGCCCCATCTGCTGGACCGCCTCGAGCACCCGCTTGATCTCGCCCAGCAGCACGAGGGCCGGCAGGTGGATGAGCACCGAGGCGCGCAGCCCGGTACCGGCGTTGGTCGGGCAGGCGGTGAGGTAACCGAAGTCCTCGGAGAACGCGTACTCGAGCCGGGCGTCGAGCTCGTCGTCGGCCACGTCGGCCAGACCCCACGCCTCGGCCAGCTGGAAGCCCGGCACCAGCGTCTGCAGGCGGAGGTGGTCCTCCTCGTTGATCATGAGGCTGACGCGGTCGTCGGGGGCCACGTAGATGCCGCGCGGCCGCGTCCCGTCGCTGAGTTCGTGCGAGACGAGATGACGCTCGACCAGGACCTGACGCTCGATGGCCGAGCAGTCCTGCATGCGCAGCAGGAGGCCACCGCCGAGCACGCTCGACGAGTGCACCGCGGCACCGACGCGCGACAGCACGCCCATGAGGTCCTCGTTGCGCGCGCGCTGGGTGAAGGGCACGTCGGCGAGGTTGCGGGCGAGCCGGATGCGGGTGGACAGCACCATCTCGGAGTGCGGCCCGGTCCCGCGCAGCCACGGCGCCGGGGTCTTGAACAGGCCGGCGAAGTCGATGGGCGCGCTCATGCCCCCTCCCCGGCCACGGCTCCGCGCACCTCGGCCTCGAGGCGGCGGATCTCGTCGCGCAGCTGCGCGGCCGACTCGAACTCCTCGCGCTCGACGGCGCGGCGGAGCTGGTCGTGCAGCTGCTGGATGCGCTTGAGCGGGGCGGCCGCGGCCGCGCCGGTGCGGGTCGGCACCTTGCCGCGGTGGTGCGTGTCGCCGTGGATCTGGCGCAGCGTGCGGCGGAGCGGGATGCGGAACGCGGTGTAGCAGTCGCTGCATCCGAGCCGCCCGGTCTCCTTGAGGGCCGAGAACGGCATGCCGCAGCGCGGGCACTCGACGTGCCCGATGCGCTCGTCCTCGCTCTCCGTCATGGAGTCCACCATGTGCGCCACCATGTCCGCGATGTCGAACTTGTGCTGCTGCACGGGCGTGTGCATGCCCTGCTCCTCCGCGCAGCGCTCACAGACGTGGATCTCCTTCATCTGCTGATCCTTGATCTCCGTGAAGTGCACCGTCGCGGGCGCCTTGCCGCAGAACTGACAGATCATGCCCTCACCTCGACGAGCCGGCCGTCCTCGAGACGCAGGACGCGATCGGCCCGAGCGGCCAGTCGTTCGTCGTGCGTCACCACCACCACCGTTCGATGCGGTTCGTGCGCCAGGGAATCGAGGAGATCGTGCAGATGACGCGCCGCGGCGGCATCGAGGTTCCCCGACGGTTCGTCGGCCAGCAGCACGGCCGGCTCCGGGGCGAGTGCACGCGCCACCGCGACGCGCTGCGCCTCACCGCCCGAGAGCTCGCTCGGGACGTGCTCCCGGCGCGCGTCCAGCCCGACGGCGGCCAGGACCTCGCGGGCCCTCGCACGCGCCGACTCGGTGGAACGACCCGCCAGCAGCAGCGGCATCATGACGTTCTCCTCCGCCGTGAACTCCGGGAGCAGGTGGTGGAACTGGAAGACGAATCCCAACTGGGCGAGCCGGAGCCGACAACGCCCCTCCTCGTCGAGACCCTCGAGCGCCGTCCCGGCGAGTTCGAGTGTGCCCGAATCCGGTCGGTCCAGTGTCCCGAGGAGGTTCAGCAGGGTGCTCTTGCCCGAGCCGGAAGCCCCGACTATCGCGAGAAGCGTGCCACGCTCCACCTCGAGATCGACGCACTCGAGAACCGGCAGTCTCCCGCCGGGGATTGGATACGACTTGCGGAGCGCGACCGCACGCAGGGCGACAGCCGACGCGGCATCCCCGTCGCCGCCAACGCGTTCCCCCCGCCATCGAAGGTGGTCGCTCATAGCTGCTCCCGAATGGCCTCGATCGGGTCGAGTCGCGACGCCCGCCATGCGGGGAACCAAGCGGCGACCAGACACAGGACGAGTGCGGCCAGAATGACGGCAACGAAGTCCGGTGCCTCCGGTCGTACCGGCAGGGTGGCGAGGAAATAGACATCCCCCGGCAGGTGAATGGGGAACCGGTCGATGACCGCGATCAGCACGCTCCCGAGCACCGTCCCGGCCGCCGTCCCGAGCAGCCCGATCAGCAGCCCCTCCCCCAGGAAGACGGTGAGGATCACCCGCGGCCCGGCCCCGAGGGTACGCAGCACGCCGATGTCGCGCCGCTTCTCGAGCACCACCATGAACAGCGTGCTCGCGATGTTGAACGCCGCCACCAGCACGATGAGGGCGAGGATCACGAACATCATGGTCTTCTCGAGCCGCATCCACGTGAACAGGTTGTGGTTGAGGTCCACCCAGTTGTTCGTGCGCACGCCGGGCCACGCCACGGCCTCACGCAGTCGCTCCGCGACGACGGGCGCCGCGAACATGTCGGCGATGCGGACCTCGACCCCGGTGACACGGTCGCCCAACTCGAACATGCGCTGGGAGGCGGCGATCGAGGTGAAGCCGAACGCGGAGTCGTAGGTGTAGAGCCCCGAGGTGAAGAGCCCGACCACGCGGAACGCGCGCAGCCGGGGGGCGTAACCGAACGCCGACGACGGGTCGCCCTGCATGGTGGCGAGCAGCACGCGGTCCCCCACCCGGGCGAGCAGGCGAGCGGCGAGTTCGTGGCCCAGCACGATGCCGGGCTCGCCCTCGGCGGTCACGAGCGGGATGGAGTCGAGCGGCGGCTCGATCGCCGACGCCACCGTGGTCACCGACCGCGAGCGCGCCAGGTCCACGCCCTTCACGACCAGCCCCTCGGAGATGCCCTCGTGGAACACCATCGCCTTGGCGTAGGTGAACGGGGCCGCGCCCTGCACCCCGGGCTCGACGAGCAGGCGCGCTGCGAGCGAATCCCCGCGCTCGATGCCATCGGTGGTCGCCCCCATGAACACGACGTGCGCGTCGGTACCCGCGATGCGGGACTGCACCTCGCCCTCGAAGCCGTTCATGACTGCGAGCACGGTGAGCAGGGCGGCCACGCCCACCGCCACGCCCGCGATGCTGATGCCGGTCAGCAGCCGGACGAACCCCGTGCGTGGCCGGGCGCGCAGGTAGCGGCCCGCGATCCACAGCGGGACGTTCACCGCGGCTCCGCGCCCTCCGCGGACGCGGTCTCCTCTCCCGCGAGGTCGTCCGCGATCGGACGCCCCTCCTCGGGGCGCAGGTGCGGGAACAGCAGGACGTCGCGGATCGAGTGCGAGTCGGTGGCCAGCATGACGAGCCGGTCGATCCCGATCCCCACCCCGCCCGTCGGCGGCATGCCGTACTCCAGCGCGCGTAGGTAGTCCTCATCGAGCGGCTGCGACTCCTCGTCGCCACGCGCCCGCGCGGCCCCCTGCGCCTCGAACGCGGCCCGCTGGGCGTCGGGGTCGTTCTGCTCGCTGAACGAGTTGGCGATCTCCATGCCGGCCACGAACAACTCGAAGCGCTCCACGACGCGCGGGTTCGTGCGCGAGACGCGGGCGAGCGGCGAGACCTCGACCGGGAAGTCCACCACGAACGCCGGGTTCACGAGCTCGGGCTGCACGAGCGCCGAGAACAGCTCGTCGAGCATGCCGCCGGCCCCGGTCCCGGCGCGCGGGTGCAGACTCAGGCGCGCGACGTGGCGCGACAGTACGGCCTCGTCGAGCGAGTGGATGCTCTCGCCCACCTTCTCGCTCACCGCGTCGAGCATGGAGACGCGCGGCCACGGCGGGGTGAAGTCGAGCGTGCGCCCTCCGTACTCGACCTGCAGCGAACCGCAGGCGTGCTGGAGCGCGTCGCACACCAGCTGCTCGGTGAGCGTCATCATGTCGTGCACGTCGGCGAACGCCTGGTAGTACTCGAGGAGCGTGAACTCGGGGTTGTGCGAGCGGTCCATGCCCTCGTTGCGGAAGTCGCGCGCGAACTCGTACACGCGCTCGAGCCCGCCCACGATGAGCCGCTTCAGGTAGAGCTCGTTCGAGACGCGCAGGTAGAGGTCCATGTCGAGCGCGTTGTGCCGGGTCACGAACGGGCGCGCGAACGCACCGCCGTAGAGCGGCTGCAGGACCGGGGTCTCGACCTCGAGGTAGTCACGGGCGTCGAGGAAGCCGCGGATGCGCGAGACGAGCCGGGCGCGGCGCCGGAACACCTCGCGGACCTTGGCGTGGTTCACGAACAGGTCGGCATAGCGCTGGCGGAACCGCGTCTCGGGGTCGGTGAGCCCGTGCCACTTCTCGGGCAGCGGGCGGATGCCCTTGGCGAGCAGTTCGACCTGCTCGGCGCGCACCGTGATCTCACCCGTGCGGGTGCGGAACAGCGAGCCCGAGAGGCCGACCCAGTCCCCGACCTGGAACAGGTCCCAGCGCGCGAAACCGTCGCCGAGCACGTCCTGACGGAAGTAGACCTGGATGCGCCCCGAACCGTCGAGCACGTGGCCGAAGCCGGCCTTGCCCTGCCCCCGCTTCGCGACCAGACGACCCGCGACCCGGACCGCCTCGCCGGGCTCCTCGGTGACCGAGTCCCCGCGCGCGAGCAGGTCGGCGGCATGGTGCGTGGCGTCGAAACGGTACGCGTACGGCTCGCAGCCGAGCGCGCGCCACTCCTCGATGCGGGCCCGGCGCTGCGCCATCAGGTGCTGGAGGGACATGGACCTTCCGTGGCTGTCCCGGCGCGGCCATCGCGCAGGGTCGAGCGAATCTAGGCAGTGCCCGCAGGGGCGTCAACCGCGGCCGACGACCGCACGCGCCTCAGACGCGCTCCACGCCCTTGCGCGTCATCGTCTCGATCGCGAGCTTGCCCGCGGCCGGGTCCACCGCCACCGGATAGCGCCCGTTGAAGCACGCCCGGCAGAAGCGCTGCGGGTCGCGTTCGGCGGCCAGCAGACCGTCCTCGGACACGTAACCGAGTGACTCGACCCCCAGATACTCGCGGATCTCCTCGTTCGTCTTGAGCGCGGCGATCAACTCGCTCCGGCTCGGCGTGTCGATGCCGTAGAAGCAGGGATGCGTGACCGGCGGCGAGCCGACGCGGAAGTGCACCTCGCGCGCCCCGGCGCGCCGCAGCAGACGCACCAGCTTGCGGCTGGTCGTCCCGCGCACGATCGAGTCGTCCACCACCACGACGCGCTTGCCCTCGAGCACCTCGCGCACCGGGTTGAACTTCACGCGCACTCCGAAGTCGCGACCCGCCTGGTTGGGCTGGATGAACGTCCGCCCCACGTAGTGGTTGCGGATGAGGCCGAGCTCGAACGGGATGCCCGAGGCCTCGGCGTAGCCGAGGGCGATGGAGTTGCTGGAGTCGGGCACCGAGATGACCACGTCGGCGTCGGCCGGGCACTCGCGCGCCAACTCGCGCCCGATGCGACGTCGCACGCGGTCCACGGTGTCCCCGAACACGCGACTGTCGGGACGCGAGAAGTAGATGTGCTCGAAGATGCAGTGCTGCGGGGCCTCGGCCGCGAGGGCACGGCGCGAGCGCAGCCCCTGCGGGTCGATCGACACCATCTCGCCCGGTTCCACCTCGCGCAGGAACTCCGCGCCCACGAGGTCGAGCGCGCACGTCTCGCTGGCCACCACGTAGCCGTCGCCCAGACGCCCGATGCAGAGCGGCCGGAACCCGTGCGGGTCGCGCAGCGCGATCACGCCCTGCTCGGTCAGGACGACGAGCGAGTACGCGCCACGCACCTGGCGCGCGGCCTCGGTGAGCGCCTCCTCGACCGAGTCGCTGCCCGAGAGCGCCATGAGGTGCAGGAGCACCTCGGTGTCGAGCGTGGTCTGGAAGATGGAGCCCGACTCCTCGAGCCCCGCACGCACCTCGCGCGCGTTGGTGAGGTTGCCGTTGTGCGCGAGCGCGAGCGAGCCGCCGCGGTACACGACCTTGAGCGGCTGCGTGTTCTCGAGCGTGAGCCCACCCGCGGTCGAGTAACGGTTGTGGCCGATCGCCATGGCGCCGGGCACGTGCTCGAGGTCGGCATGCCGGTAGACGTCGGCGACGAGGCCGATGCCCTTGTGCACGGTGAAGCGCGCCCCGTCGCACGCCACCACGCCGGTGGCCTCCTGCCCGCGATGCTGGAGCGCGTGCAGTCCGAGCGCGGTGATGGCGGCGGCCTGTGGCACGCCCACCGCGGCGAACACGCCGCACTCCTCGTTCCAGCCCTTGAGGTGGTGCCACGCGGTCACGAGCGGACCTCCTTGCGCGCACGGGGGCGCGCCTTGACCCACGGGAACGGCGGGTTCGGGCCCGCACCGGGACGCCAGTCCTGGAAGTGCGGGTTGGCGAGCAGGCCGCGGGCGCGGTCCCGCACCTCGGCCAGCCCCTTCGTGGAACGCTCGGCGTCCACCCCGGGGTCGAACGCCAACGCCCACGCCAGCCCCTCCCGCACCTCGACGCGCGCCCCGGTCTCATGGCGCCACCAACGCTCGGCCGCCGGGCGACGGTCGAGGCCGCGATCGACCACCAGCACGAGCTGCTCGTCGTCGCGGAACGGCGTGGCCTCGCCCTCGGCGGCGCGCACGGTGCAGCGCTCCTTGGCGGGATTGTAGAAGCGCGTCGAGCGGTGCAGCAGGGTCTCGACCTCGGACCGCGACGGCAGCGCGCCCGTGAGTTCGAAGACGCGCACGCGACGCAGCGAGCGCAGCCCCTTGCCCGCCTTGAGCCGCGCGCGTGCGACGGCGAGCGCGCTCACAGCCTCGGCGTCCTCGGCGCGCAGCTCCACGAATGCCTGCACGGTGACCTTCGTCGTCGCGCTCATGCGACCCCCAGGTGACGCGCGAGTGCGCGGAACAGGGCCATGCCCGGGCCCTCGTCGAAGGCATGTTCGTCGTGCGCGCCGAGCGCGGTGTCGCGCGCACGCCCCCACTCGCCGCCCACCCCCCGCGACAGCGCCCCCAACTCCACGGCGCGCTCGGGGTGCGGCATGAACGCGAGCACATTGCCGCGCTCGTTGCACAACCCGGCCACCGCCTCGTCGGCCCCGTTCGGGTTGTCGGGGAACGCCACCGCGGTCGCACCGCTGGGCGAGGTGTAGCGGAACGGGGCGCGGCCGGCCCCCACGAGCTCGGCGATCCGTCCCTTGCGACGCGAGGTGAAGCGCCCCTCGCCGTGCGCCACCGGCATCGGCAGCAGCGTGCCGGGCTCGAGCCCGGTCGTGAACACGCACTCGGACGGCTCGACGCGGCACCACACCCAGCGCGTGTGGTAACCCGCCCGCTCCGGCATGCGGTTGCGCGCCAGTGCGACCTCGACCTTGCCCGCCCCGGGCACGAGCCCGGCCTCGACGAGCACCTGCGCCCCGTTGCAGATGCCGAGCACGGGCGCGCCCTCGGCGGCGCGCTCGGCGAGCACGGCGAGCAACGGGTCCTTGGCCGCGAGCGCACCGGCGCGCACGCGATCCTGGTACGAGAACCCGCCCGGGAGCACGTAGGCGTCGAACGCCCGCAACTCCGCGGCCGGCCGCGTCCAACGGAACACCTCGGCCGCGAGCCCCGCGCGCTCGAGCGCACGCACGGTCTCGGCCTCGCAGTTGACGCCCGGGAACTGCATCACCGCCACGCGCGGTCGCATCACACGCCCTCCTCGTTCCAGAGCCGTCGAAGCGCCAAGCCGCGCGCCGCCACCACCTCGTCGCGCGACCACTCCAGCGTGGTGCCGCCCGCGAAGCGCGCACGCAGCGCGGCATGGCCGCTCACCGTACCGATCGGCCACGCCACGAACCCGTGCTCGCGCGCGGTCTGGCTGAGCCGTGCGAGGCGTTCGAACGGCACCTCGTAGACGATCGCGGGGCGCTCGCAGAACAGCGCGACCGCCGGGTCGGCCTCGAGGGGCTCGAGGTCGAGCTCGGCGCCGAGCGCGAGCGTGTCGGGTGCGCCCACCATCATCTCGGCGACCGTGGTCGCGAGCCCGCCGTCCGAGACGTCATGGGCCGCGACCGCGCACCCGCTCTCGGCGATCGCGACCGCGAGCGCCTGCAGCCGCGCCTCGGCCTCGAGGTCGAGCGCCGGCGGCGAACCGCCCCGCTCGCGTAGCACCTCGCGCCGGAACGTCGAGCCCTCGAGCCCGTCGCGGTCGGCCCCCACCATGACGAGTACGTGCCCGGCGGCGCGCAGTCCACACCCGAGCGCGTGACGCACGTCACCGATCACGCCCGCGCACATGACGATGGGCGACGGCGGGATGGCGTCCCGGCCGACCTGGTTGTACAAGCTGACGTTGCCGCTCACGAACGGCAGCGGGTGCCCCGGGGAGGCCAGCGCACCGAGCGCAAGCGCGGCATCCCCCAGCCCCGAGATGCTCGCCTCGAGGTCGCCCATCACCTCGGGGTCCTCGGGATGCCCGAAGTTGAGGCAGTCGGTGAGCGCCCACGGCCGTGCGCCGGTCACCGCTACGTTGCGCGCGGCCTCTGCCACGGCGTGCGCGGCGCCGAGCGCGGGGTCGCCCGCGCACCAGTGCGGGTTGCCGCCGACCGCGAACGCGATGCCCGTGACGCGATCGGGCCGCACGCGGATCACCGAGGCATCGCCCTCGCCCGCCCGCAGCCACGTGCGCCCCTGTACGTCCCCGTCGTAGTGCGCCGTGAGGTACTCGCGCGAACCCAGGTGCAGCCCCCCGAGCAGCGCGAGGAACGCCTTGCGCAAGTCGGTCGCGCGCCGACGCGAACGCGGCGGGGCCGTGCGCGTGCGCGTCACGGCGGGACGCACCGCGCTGCGCCCGGTCGTGATGGCGTCCACGTCGCAGTCCACCAGCGTCTCGCCCTGCCACGTCACGGTGTAGCGACGCTCGGGCACCGTGTGCCCGATGATGCGCGCCCCCGCGCCCGGATGGACGTCCCCGAGGGCGAACTCCCTCGTGTAGATCGCGCACAGCTCGTCGGCGAAGTCGCGCGGCACCACCCAGCAGTAGCGCTCCTGGGTCTCGGCGCAGAGCAGGACCTCGGGCGGCAACCGACGCTCGACGCGATGCGCATCGTCCAGCGTCACCACCGCACCGCAGCCCCCGGCCGCCGCCAGTTCGCTCGTCGCGCACGCGATGCCGCCGGCGCCGAGGTCCTTGAAGCCGCACGGGATGCCGCGCTCGCGCACGCGCCGGAACACCTCGTAGGTCGCGACGTTGAGGACGCGCTTGAGGAACGGGTCGGGCAACTGCACCGCGCCGCGCTGGTCCTCCTGCCCCAACTCGCCCGAGGCGAAGGCCGCGCCGCCGAACCCGCTCTCGTCGGTCGGCTTGCCCACCAGCACCAACGCCCACGGTCCCGGGCCCTGCGGCACGCGGCTGCGGATGACGCCGTCGGCCGGGGCGAGCCCCATGGCCATGGCGTTCACGAGGCAGTTCTGGTCGTAGCCCGCATCGAACACCGTGTCGCCGCCGAGGTTCGGCACCCCGAGCGCGTTGCCGTACGACGCCACGCCCTCGACCACGCCGCGCACCACGTCGCGCGCGTGAACGCCCGAACGCGGATCGCCGAAGCGCAGCGAGTCCATGGCGCCCACCACCTCGGCGCCCATGCACACGATGTCGCGCACGATCCCGCCCACCCCTGTCGCCGCGCCCTCGACGGGCAACACCTGGCTGGGATGGTTGTGGCTCTCGTGACCGAGCACGAGCACGAGGTCGTCGCACGGCGCGGGCAGCGACACCACGCCGGCGTCCTCGCCCGGACCGATCACCACCTGCGGGGCCTGCGTGGGCAGGCGCTTGAGCAGGTGGCGCGTGCTCTTGTATGAGCAGTGCTCGCTCCACAGGATGCCGAACAGCACCGCCTCGGCCCAGCGCGGCGAGCGGCCGAGCAGGCGCTCGAGCAGCACCACCTCCTCGGCGTCGAGCGCGACCCCGCGCGTCTTGAGGCGGCGCGAGACCGCGGCCGGGTCGGCCAGTTCCTCGGTCGTCCAGGCGTCGTTCGGGCTGGTCGTCGTGGTCATCGGCGGGGCTCCTCGGCGCGCGCGAACAGCGCGTCCAGACTGCGCAGGTGGTGGGACGGGTCGAAGCAGCCGGCGAGCTGCTCGGCCGTGAGGTGCGCGGTCACGACCGGGTCGGCCGCGAGCGCGTCGCGGAACGGCATGCCGCCGTCGGCGGCGACGAGCGCGTGGCGCTGCACCACACGGTACGCCTCGTCGCGCGCGAGCCCCGCGCCGGTGAGCGCCAGCAGCACGCGCTGCGAGTGCACGAGGCCGCCCCCGGCGTCGAGGTTCGCGCGCATGCGGTCCTCGTTGACGCGCAGCCCCTCGAGCACGTACGAGAGGTCGTGCGCCATGAAGTGCGCCGCGAGGAAGGCGTCGGGCAGCACCACGCGCTCGACCGACGAGTGCGAGATGTCGCGCTCGTGCCAGAGCGGCTGGTCCTCAAGACCGGCCACCGCGTAACCGCGCAGCAGGCGCGCCAGGCCCGAGACACGCTCGCAGCGCACCGGGTTACGCTTGTGCGGCATGGCCGACGAGCCCTTCTGCTTCTCGGTGAACGGCTCCTCGGCCTCGCGCACCTCGGTGCGCATGAGGTGGCGGACCTCGGTGGCGATCTTGTCGAGCGTGCCGCCGAGCACCGCGATCGCGCACAGCAGCGCGGCGTGCCGGTCGCGCTGCACGACCTGGTTGGCGATCGGTTCGGGCTCGAGTCCCAGCGACTCCAGCGCCGCGTCCTCGACCTCGGCGTCGAGGTGCGCGAGCGTGCCCATGGCGCCCGAGTACTTGCCGACCGCACAGCCGTGCAGCCCGGCCTGCAGGCGGTCGAGCCCGCGTCCGAGTTCCTCGGACCACACCAGCGCCTTGAGCCCGAACGTGATGGGCTCGGCATGCACGCCGTGCGACCGCCCCACCATGACGGTGCGCTTGTGACGCTGCGCGAGACCCCACGCCGCATGGCGCAGGCGGTTCACCTCGGCCACCAGCACGCTTCCCGCCTCCTGGATCTGGCAGGCGAGCGCGGTGTCCACGAGGTCGGAGGAGGTCATGCCGGCATGCAGGTGGCGTGCCTCGTCCCCCGCGGTCTCGGCCACCATGCTGAGGAACGCGATGACGTCGTGGTGGACCTCGGCCTCGATCGCGAGCATGCGGCCGAGGTCGAGCCGCGTGCGCTGACGGATGCGCTCGCAGGTCCCCGCGGGCACCTCGCCACGGTTCTCGCGGGCGCGCGTCGCGGCCAGTTCCACCTCGAGCCAAAGCGCGAGGCGGCGCTCGTCGCTCCAGACCGCGGCCATCTCGGGTCGTGCGTAGCGTTCGATCATGTCAGCGCGGAGCCTCCTCGAGGACGAGCGTCACGGTGCGCAGCTTGCCGTCGCGCTCGACCTCGAGCGTGACGCGGTCCCCGACCTGGGCACCGTAGATGCTGGCCTGCGCGTCCTCGACGTCGTTGGTGACGCGGTCATTGACCTTTCGGATGCGGTCGAGCGGGCGCAGGCCGGCGCGGTCCGCGGGACCGTCGCGGTCCACGCCCGAGACGACGAGCCCGCCGGGTTCGGCCCAGCCGAGCCGCCGTGCGACCACGGCGGTCACCGGCTGCACGCTCATGCCCGGCCACGCCACGCGCACGCGACCATGGCGGCGGATCTCGTCGAGCACACGCTTCGCGAGGTTGATGGGGATGGCGAAGCCGAGCCCGATGGACCCGCCGCCGCTCGTGAAGATGAAGGCGTTGATCCCGATGACCTGACCGTCCGCGTTGACGAGCGGCCCGCCCGAGTTGCCGGGATTGATCGAGGCGTCGGTCTGGATCATGTTCTTGTACATGCCGGAAGGCGTGGCCTCGGCCTTGATGTCGCGACGCGTCGCGCTGACCACCCCCGCGGTCACGGTGGGCTGCGAGTCGGCGATCATCTGCCCGAACGGGTTGCCGATGGCGATCGCCCACTCGCCCACGACGAGCGAGTCGCTGTCGCCGAGCGGCGCCACCGGCAGCCGTTCGCCCTCGATGCGCAGCACCGCGAGGTCGTAGACCGGCGAGTCGCCGAGCAGTTGCGCCGGGAAGCTGCGGCCGTCGGGCAGGTTGACCCGGATCTCGTCGGCGTTGCGCACCACGTGCGAGTTCGTGAGCAGCGTGCCGTCGGACGACACGATGACACCCGACCCCAGCCCCGGCACCCGCTCTCGATAGACGTTGGGCGGGAAGAACCGCTCGAAGAAGTCGTCGCGGAACGGCAGCCCGAACGGGTCGGTGCGCACGGTGCGGGTCGCGATCACGCTCACCGTGACGACCGCGGGGCTCACGCGCTGCGCGGCGGTCACGATCGCACTGCGACGCGACTCGGGCACTGCGGACGGCGAGACGCGCGTCGGGGTGCGCGGCCCCCCGCGCAGCACACCGGCCGTGACCGCCACGCCGGCCACGACGCCGACCACGAACAGCAGCGAGGGCCACCACCGACGCATCGTCGCCATGCTCATGGCACCACCTCACCGTCGTAGTAGACGCGCTCGAGCGACAGGCCGCGCGGCGGCGCCATGCGGCCGACGCGCGCCCGGTCGCGCGACCCCAGCACCGCGGCCACGTACGCGCCCGGGTCGGACGTCGCACACGCCTCGAGCGCCGTGCCCACCACCTTGCGCACCATGTGATAGAGGAAGTGGTCCGCGGTCACGTCCAACGCCACGCCGTCCTCGGTGTCGCGCCAGCGCACCTGCACCACTTCGCACTCGGGCACGGCAGCGTCGTTGCCCGCGGCCTGGAACGCGGTGAAGTCGTGACGGCCGTGGAGCGGCGCGGTGGCCGCGGCCAGCGCCTCTCGAGCGGGCAGCTCGGACGGGGCCCACGCGAAGCGCTCGCGCAGCAGGTCGGGGCGTGTGAGCAGGCGGTACTCGTAGCGGCGCGCGCGCGCCGAGTGGCGGGCGTGGAACCCGGCCGGCGCCTCGGCCGAGGCCACGACGCGCACGTCGGCGGGCAGCAGTCGGTTCGAGAGCGGCGCCAGCGCGGGACCGGGCAACGGCGTGTCCCACTCGAACGAGGCGACCTGCCCGCGCGCGTGCACGCCGGTGTCGGTGCGGCCCGCACCGTTCACCTTCACGTCACCGTCGAGCACCTGGCTCAAGGCCGCCTCCAGTTCGCCCTGCACCGTCCGCAGTCCCGGCTGGCGCTGCCAGCCGTGGAACGCGGTGCCGTCGTACGCCACCGTCAACCGGAAGATCCGCGATTCGCTCACCGCGCCGAGGACCGCACCGCGGCCAATCGCTCGGCCACCTGCACGGCGTTGAGCGCCGCTCCCTTGCGGAGGTTGTCCGAGGACAGGAACCACACGAGCGCGCGCGCGTCCGACGGATCGCGCCGCGCCCGTCCCACCAAAACGTCGTCGAGCCCCGCCGCCTCGAGCGGCGTCGGATAGCGCTCGTGCGCCGGGTCGTCCACCACCCGCACCCCGGGGAACGCCGCCCACGCCGCGCGCGCCGCGGCCGGATCCACCGGGCGGTCGAACCACGCCACCACCGACGCCGAGTGCCCCACGCGAACCGGGACGCGCACCGAGGTGGGCGTCACGGGGAGCGCGGGGAGGTCGAGCATGCGCCGGGTCTCCTGCACGATCTTGCGCTCCTCGCCCGTCCAACCCTCGTCGTCGAAGCGGTCGATGTGCGCGAGCACATTGTACGCGAACGGCGGACGGCCATCGGGACGCGCCGGCGGCACGCCCTCGAGCCCGGCACGGACGCCGCGCTCGAGTTCGGCCATCGCCTCGGCCCCGGCCCCCGAGACCGACTGGTAGCTCGACAGCACCACGCGCTCGAGCGTGGCGAGCGCACGCAGGGGCTGGAGCGTCATCACGAGCGGGATCGCGACGCAGTTGCCGTTGGCCACCAGCGTGGGGCCCGACTCGAGCAGGTGACCGTTCACCTCGGGCACGACGAGCGGCACCGTAGGGTCCATGCGGAACGCGCTCGAGTTGTCCACCACGGCGGCCCCTGCGGCACGCGCGACCGGGGCCCACTCGCGCGACAACTCGGCCGAGGTCGCGAACAGGGCCAACGAGACGCCGTCGAACGCGGCGGGCGAGACCGCCTGCACGGGACACTCACGACCGCGGAAGGTCATGGTGCGGTCGGCGGAGCGCTCGCTCGCGAGCAGGCGCACCTCGTCGAGCGGGAACGCACGCTGCTCGAGGATGTTCAGCATGGTGCGACCGACCATGCCCGTGGCGCCGAGGATGGCGACCGTGAGCTTCACGCTTCACCCCGGGTTCTCCGCGTCACGGCGCGGACGGGTCCTTGGAGTCGTTGCGGGACCGGCGACACAGAGAGGCGTCTCCGTCGAGGAAGGTCCGGTGGGTGCTTCCGCAAAGCGCGAATCTAGCCGTGCGCCCCGGGAGCGTCAAACCTCGCGTGGCGCGCCCGTGCGCGGGCTCAAGTCCGGCCGCGCGCCCGCCACGGCGACGCCACGAGGAGAAGCACGACCAGCGTCGCGAGCCCCCCCACCCAATCCCCGAACCGCGTCCACGGCGTGATCGCGCCGGCCGCGGGCAACGGCGCCACGAGCACGCGCTCCTGCCACACCGGGAGGCTCGCGGTGCGCACGCCCCAGGCGTCGATCATCGTGGTGAGACCGGTGTTCGCGCAGCGCGCCACCGGCACGCGGTTCTCGACCGCACGGAACGGGGCCATGGCCGCATGCTGCACGAGCGCCGCCCCGTCGCCGAACCACTCGTCGTTGGTGATGTTGACGAGCAGGCGCGAGCCCGCGCGCACGTCCTGGCGCGCGAGGTCGGGGAAGATGGACTCGAAGCAGATGAGCATGCTCATGGGGGCGCCGTCGGGCCCGTCGAACAGGACCGGCCCCTCGCCGGGCGACCACTCGGCCTGCCCCAGTTCGAGCCGGCCGAGCGCCGGGACCCAGCGCTGGAACGGCACGCGTTCGCCGAACGGCACGAGGTGGCGCTTGGCGTAGGTGGGCGTGAGCGTGCCGTCGGGGTTCCAGCCCCCGGCGGCGTTCCACACCACCGGGCGCGCGTCATCGCCCCACGTGTAGTGCGCCATACCCATGTACACGGGTGCGCCGATGCGCGCGGCCAGACGCCCGACCGCGATGGTCTGTTCGGGGACGCGCCGCACGTACGAGCCGGTCGCGGTCTCGGGCCACACCACCAACCGCGGCCGATCTACCAGCCCCACCGAGTCCGAGAGCGAGACGAACGTCCCGAGGATCTCGGCGGTGTGGTTGCCCGACCACTTGCGCTCCCCCGGGATGTTGCCCTGCACGAGCGCGACGAGCGGCCCGGCCGGTTCGGTGCGCTCACGCAGCACCCACGCGCCCCACCCCACCGGGATGCCGAGCACCAGCGCGACGAGCGCCAACGCACGGCCCGTGCGCGCGCGCCACAACCCCAGGGTGGCGGCGTTGAGCACGAGCAACCATGCGGTCACGAGCGTCACCCCGCCGAGTGCGGCCAACTGCAGCACGGCCAGGACCTCGTGCTGCGTATAGCCCGGCTGGAACCACGGGAAACCGAGGTCCCCCGAGCCGCGCCACTCCTCGACCACGACCATGACCGGCACGAACGTCCAGCGCACCGCCCACCCCGAGCGCCGCGACAGCCAGCCCGCACCCCATGCCGCCACCGCCCAGAACAGGGCGAGGTAGAGCGCGCCGAGCACCCAGCCCAGGTACTTGAGCCAACCGATGGTGAGCGCGGCGTCGTTCATGAGCGCGATCCAGTGCGTGCCCACGAGGAAGAACACCGCACCGCCGACGTAACCGGTGGCGAACCACGAGCGCGGCTTGCCGTCGGCGACGCGCTGCTCGAGCGCGAGCAACAGCGGCACGAACCCGACCCATGCGAGCGCGCCCGGCACCCCGGGCAGGAACGCCGCGCCGAGCACGAGGCCCGACGCGGCGGCGAGCAGGTACGCGGAGCGGCCCGGGCCGGGCACTAGCCGACCTTCACTTCCTTGCCCGTCTCGGCGCTCTTGTAGATGGCGTCCATGAGCTCCATCACCGGCAGGATCTCCTCGGCGAGCCCCATGGGGTGCCGCCCGCCCCGGAGCGCGTCGGCGAAGTGCTGCAGCTGCGCCTCCATGGACTGCCGGTACTGGTTTCGCGACGGCTCCAGTTCGGGCGTCACGTTCACGAGCGTGCCGTGCATGCCCTTGTGCACCCGGAACGGGTTGAGCAGCGCGGCACCGCCCGCCCCGAACAGGTTGAGGAACTGGAACTCCTTCTCCATGAGCAGGCCCCAGGTGAGCTCGAGCGTGAGCGTGGCGCCCGAGGCGAGGCGCAGGAACGCCGTCGCCGAATCCTCGACCGCGCCCTTGCGCGTGCGGTGGACACTGGCGGTCACCGACTCCACCTGCGGATTGCCGAGCACCCAGAGCGCGAGGTCGATGGTCTGGAAGCCGAGGTCGAGCACCACGCCACCGCCGGACTCGCGCTTCTGCTCGCGCCACTCGTCGGAGTCCCACTCGGTGCGCTGCCGCAACCACCCCGCCTTGGCCAGGAAGATGCCGCCGAGGTCGCCCTTCTCGACGAACTTGCGCAGCAACTGCGCGTCGGGACGGAAGCGGTGCTGCAGCGCGCACATGAGCAGGCGGTCGGCCTTGCGTGCCGCCTTGGCCATGGCGTTCGCCTCGGCGAGGCTGCGCGCGAGCGGGCGCTCGCACAGCACGTGCTTGCCCGCCTCGAGCGCGGCCTCGGCCATGGGCGCGTGCAGGTAATTGGGCGTGGTGATGTCCACCGCGTCGATCGTCTCGTCGGCGAGCAGGTCCTCGAAGCGCGCATACGCCTGCGGCACCCCGAAGCGCTGTGCGACGCGCTCCGCCTTCTCGGCGTCGCGATCGCAGAGCGCGACCAGTTCGACGCCGTCGAGCTTCTTGAGCGCGGGCAGGTGGTTCACCTGCGCGGCCGACCCCACGCCCACGAGACCGACCCTGAGCAACTTCTTCGCCACGCGGTCCTCCCTTGCCATCGCGGCCCGATTCCGGACGCCGTGCATGCGCACGACCATGCGGGACGCACGCTAGACAGCGGCCCCGCCATCGTCAAGCGTGGCGCGCGCATCGAGCCCGTGCCGCCGCATCTTCTGCAGGAATCCCTGACGCGACAGCCCGAGTGCGCGCGCCGCGGCGGTGCGGTTGCCGTGCGTGCGCACGAGCGCCTCGGCGAGACGGCGCCGCTCGAGCGCCCGCGTCTCGGCGTGCAGGTCGCCCGCCTCGTCCGTGGGCTCGAGCAACAGCGGCTCCGGCCAGTGCTCCACGTCCACCCGCCCGCGCGCCCCGGCGACCAGCACCGCATAGGCGCAGGCGTGGGCGAGTTCGCGCACGTTGCCCGGCCAGCGGTGACGCAGCCAGCGCTCGCGCAGCGCGGGCGTGGGTTCGGGGGTGGGCCCGCCGGTGCGAGCAGCGGCGCGCGCGAGGAAGTGCCGAGCCAGCAAGACCACGTCGGCCCCGCGCTCGCGCAGGGCCGGGAGGCGCAGCCGCACCGCGGCGAGCCGGAAGAACAGGTCGGCACGGAACGCGCCGCGCGCCACGGCACGTTCGACGGGCTGGTGAGTCGCGGCGACGATCCGCACGTCCACGCGGCGCGACCGCGTGTCGCCGACGCGGCGCGCCTCCCCCTCCTGCAGCACGCGCAGCAGTTTCATCTGGAGGAGCGGACTCGCGTCGCCGACCTCGTCGAGGAGCAGCGTGCCGCCCTCGGCCTCCTCGAACAGTCCCGCGCGCTCGCCCACCGCACCGGTGAACGCCCCGCGCGCGTGACCGAACAACTCGCTCTCGATGAGCGTGTCGGGCGTCGCGCCGCAGTTCTGGGCCACGAACGCCGCGCGCGAGCGCGCCGACCACGCATGCAGCGCACGCGCCACGAGCTCCTTGCCGCTCCCGGTCTCGCCCAGCAGCAGCACGGGCAACCCGCTCGCCGCGACACGCGGCAGGCGCGCGACGAACGCCCGCCACACCGGCGAGTCGCCGATCAACTCCGGGCCCGCCTCCCCTTCGTGCCGTGCACGACCCTCCATCCGGCTCCTCCTCCCTTCGGGGGCGGTGGCGCGGGGGCGCTGCGAATCAGGGGGCGGTCCACTCCACGCCGCGGTCGCCCGCGCGCACGTCGCCGAGCGCCCACACGGTCTCGCCCGATTCCTCGAGACGCGCGGTCACCTCGTCGGCGTCGTTCGGCGCGACCACGACCACCATGCCGACCCCGAGGTTGAGCGCGCTGCGCGCATCGTCCTCGGGCACCTGCCCCGCCGCGAGGAGCCAGCGGAACACGGCCGGACGCGGCCACGCCTCGGGTGCGACGAACGCCCGGCATCCGGGAGGCAGCACGCGCACGAGGTTGCCGGCGATGCCGCCGCCGGTGACGTGCGCCATCGCACGCACGCGGCCCGCGCTGGCGAGCGGCAGCAGCGCACGGCCGTACCAACGGTGCGGCGCGAGCAGCGCCTCACCCACCGACTCGCCCTCGCCACCCGGCAGGGCGTCGGCGAGCGCGAGCCCGGACGCCGCGAGCACGCGCCGCGCGAGCGAGTAGCCGTTGGTGTGCAGCCCCGTGCCCGCGAGACCGAGCAGCCGGTCGCCGGGACGCACGCGCGAGCCGTCGAGCACCGCGTCGGCGGCGACGGTGCCCAGCATGCACCCGGCCACGTCGATCACCCCGGGCAGGTAGGTGTCGGGCATCTCGGCGGTCTCGCCCCCGAGCAGCGCGGCCCCCACCTCGCGGCAGGCGCGCGCGAGCCCGCGCACCGCGGCCAGCACCTGATCCGGGTCGAGGCGCGCCTGCGCCAGGTAGTCGAGGAACGCGAGCGGGCGCGCGCCGTGCACGAGCAGGTCGTTCGCACCGTGGTACACGAGGTCGGCGGCCGCATCGTCGAGCCGGCCCGCGGTCTGCGCGAGGTGCAGCTTGGTGCCCACGCCGTCCATGGTCGCTGCGAGCAGGCCCGGCGCCCCCGGGAACCGCATCACGCCCGCGAACCCGCCAACCAGCGGCACCACCGCGTCGCCCCAGGTCGATCGGATCTCGGCGATCACCTCGTCCTTGATCGCGTCGGAACGCGACACGTCCACACCGGCATCGCGATAGCGCATCAGGCTCCCCCCACCCGCGTCCGCAGACGCAACAGCTGCAGGTCCTCGCTACTCGGGCTCGGCACCAGCGCGAAGCGACCAGTGGCGTGCTGCCGCAGCAGGCAACCCACCACCTCGGCGTCGAACTGCGTACCCGCCCCGCGCTCGAGTTCGCGCAGCGCGGCCTCGATCGGCAGCGCGCGGCGGTACGGGCGATCGCTCGTCATCGCGTCGAAGGCGTCGGCGACGTTGAGGATGCGCGCCCCGAAGGGCACGTCCTCCGATCGCAACCCGTATGGGTAGCCCTGGCCGTCGGGACGCTCGTGGTGGGCGCGCACGATCTCGGAGACGCGCCGCAGCGTGCGGACCTTCGCCACGATCTCGGCACCGGCCGCAGGATGGGCGCGCAGCGTGCGCTGCTCCTCGTTCGAGAGCGCCCCGGGCTTCTGCAGGATGAACTGGTGCTGCGGCCCGATCTTCCCCAGGTCGTGCACGAGCGCGGCGTACTCGATCTCGGAGACCTCGTGCTCGGGGCAGCGCAGCCCGCGCGCCAGCCGCACCGAGTACTCGGCCACTCGCACGGAGTGGTGGCGCGTGTACGGGTCCACCTCCTCGAGCACCTCGGTGAGCGTGCGCACGAAGTCCTTGAGGTCGCTGCGCAGTTCGACCGACAGCCGGAACGCGTGCCGCGAGACGAACGCGGGCAGCGCGACGAGCGTGAGTGCGACCGGGCCGAGGTGGCCCCAGACGACCGCGGCGAGCATGCCGAGCGCGACGAACGACAGGTGGTGCAGCAGCCCCCCGAGGAAGTCGCGCTGCCAGACGCGCACCACGTCGGGGCCCTGCGCGAGCCCCACGGAGAGTGAGGCGCAGACCGACTGCACGACGAAGTACGACAGACCGGCGGCCGCGAGCGGCCACGCGCCGGCCGGGAAGTCCACCGTGCCGAGTCGGCCCCCGCACACGTCGTAGACGGCGGCGGCGGTGAACACCGCGAGCACACCCACGGCGGCCTCGTGCGCCACGCGGTCGAACGGGCGGCGGCGCAACGCACCCTGCACGAGCAGCACCGCGACCACGTCGGCCGCGGCGGTCCACAGCGGTCCGACCATGAGCAGGAGCGGCAGGTCCACCATGGTGGCGGCCGACCAACGCCCGCCGCCCGGGAGTCGCACGGGCGTGGCCTCGATCACGACGAGCACCACGAAGGCCACCAGCAGGACGGGGAGGTGCGCGGCCGGATGGTGGGCCCAAGCGCCTCCCGCGAGGAGCGCGGCCGCGGCCAGCACGGCCGCGTAGTAGGCGCGGAACAGGACCGGGCGCCGAGGCGAGGAGACTGGGGTCACGATGTCCTTATCGTGGGGGACGACCCGCCCCGAGGGGCACTGGTGAGAAGGAACGGGACCGACGGCGGCGAAGGAGCGATCAAGGTGATTCGGAAGTACTACCTATCCCGGTCGGTTACCAACCGGCCTTGCCGAGCAGCTCGATGATCTCGAGGAGCAGATCCATGAATGCCCACCTCCTTCACGGGGGAATCCCGCACGACCGTGTGGCCGGGCGGACTTTGTGGGCGCTCCGCTGGGATCGAGGCTCCGCTTCGCTGGCTCCTTCCGGCTCGTCGCCGGTCCCGATGACCGGCGGACTCTAGCACGGACCCGGGCCGGTCGGCAGCCGTCACTCGGTCGCGAACGAATCCGCTCGCAGGACGTACTCGGTGGGCTCCTTGGCGCGCATCCCGGCCACCACCCGGTTGAGCGCGGCAAGTGTGGCCAGGACCACCGATTGCGGCGTGTCCGCATCCACCGTGCAGCTTCCGGTCAGGGCCTTCTCCTGACGGTGAGCGATGAGCGAGAGCCCCACCACCGCCACCCGGCGCCCCGAGAGGTCCACGAACGTCACGTCGCGCACGTGCAGCGCCACGGGGTCGGCGAGGAACTCCTGCACCGCGAGCGTGGTGGCCTGCGCCACCAGCCGGTGCGAGTCGTCGCGCATCCCCCAGCCCGAGGCGTTGCCGACGCGCGTGAGCCCCTTCCACCGCAACTCGACCTGCGCCTGCGTGCGCGGTCCCTGCACGATCAGGTTCACGCTCTCGAACAGGATGCGATCCTCGCGCGCCGGTGCGGGCTCGCTCGCGAACGCCTCCGGCGCGGGGCTCGAGGGCCGCGGCTCGGCCTCGCCGAGCGCAGGATGCCCGAGCACGAACTCGGTCCCGCCGAACGCCGCCGCGTCACGCGAATCCTCGGGCTTGGCGAGCGCGACCGACACGATGCGGTGGTCGATGCCGAGCTTGAGGTCGGTGCGCAGCACGGCCTGGATGTCGCGCACGATCTGCTTGGGCGAGCGCTTGCTGCGGCTCACCACGTGGATCTCGGTGAGCTCGTCGCCCTCGGCGCGCACGCTCACCCCGTCCACATCGCGCAGCCGGAGGATCGCAGCCTCGGCGCGCGCAGCGAGGGGATTGCCCGTCATGGTCATGGCCTCCCGCGGAAGAATGTCCAAGATGTCATGGAAGCGGTAGGTTAGCACACCACCGCAACGTCATGCGAACACGACGTTTGCCATGCGACTGGACCCGCGAGGGGCGTCCGGGCCGGCCCTCAGCCCCGGAACATGGGGAACAGGTCGTAGTGGACCATGCCATGGAGCTGGCCGACGCGGTCCTCGATCTCCTGCGAGGAGGTCTCGACCAGACGGCGGGGCGAGAACGACTCGATGGCCAGCGACGCCATGGCCGTGCCGCACGCCATCGCCTGACGCAGGACCTCGCCGTCGGCCCGGTCCATGCGGGCCAGGAGCCCGAGGAACCCGCCCGCGAACGAGTCCCCGGCCCCGGTGGGGTCGGTGAGCGCCACGACCGGGTAGGCCGGCGTGAGGAAGCGCTCGTCGCGCGAGTGGAACAACGCCCCGTGCTCGCCCTTCTTGATGATGACCGCGTTGGCGCCGTGCGCGAGCAACGCGTCGGCCGCGCGGGCGAGATGGGTCTCCCCCGCCAGAGCGCGCGCCTCCTCCTCGTTGAGGAGCGCCACGTCCACCTTGCGCAGCACCTCGAGCACCCGATCGGGCTTGCGCGCGATCCAGTAGTTCATGGTGTCCGAGAGCACGAGGCGCGGCTTGCGCATCTGCGACAGCACCTCGAGCTGCAGGTCGGGGTCGATGTTCGCGAGGAACACGTACGGCATGCGGCGCTGGGCGTCGGAGAGCTTGGGATGGAAGTCGGCGAAGACGTTGAGCTGGGTCTCGTGCGTGTGCGCGTGCCCGAGCTCGGCCATGTACTCGCCCCGCCAGCGGAACGTGCGTCCCTCGGCGGCCTCGAGGCCGGCGGTGTCGATGCCGCGGCTCGTGAACGTCTCGACGTGCTCGCTCGGGAAGTCCTTCCCGACCACGGCGACCATGGAGACCGGCGAGAAGTGGCTCGCCGAGCACGAGAAGTACGACGCCGAGCCGCCCAGAGCCTCGACCGCCTCGCCGTACGGCGTCTTGATCGAGTCGAGGGCGACGGAACCGACGACCAGGATGCGCTGCGGGTTCACGCGCTCGCCTCCGCGGGCCGTTCGAGCCGTTCGGGGGCCGAGACCCCCATGAGCGCGAGCCCGTTGCGCAGCACCTGCGCCGCCGCCGCGCACAGGCGCAGGCGGTGACGGCTCAGGGCCGCCTCCTCCGGGTGGACCACCCGGCACTCATGGTAGAAACGATGGAAGCCCGCCGCGGTCTCGACGAGGAACGCCGGGATGCGGTGCGGCTCACGCGCGACGGCCGCGCCACGCACCACCTCGGGCCACGTCGCCAACTGGCGCACGAGCGCCACCTCGGCCGGGTCCCCGAGCGGCGACGCCGGACCGGTCGCGGGCGTCAGTCCCGCATCGGCGCCCTTGCGCAGGACCGAGGCGATGCGCGCGTGGGCGTACTGCACGTAGAACGCCGGGTTCTCGTCGTTCTGGCGCTTGGCGACCGCGAGGTCGAAGTCGAGATGGCTGCTCGTCGAGCGCATGAGGAAGAAGAACTTGGCGCAGTCCGCCCCGACCTCGTCCACGAGGTCGGCGAGCGTGTCGAACTCGCCCGCGCGCTTGCTCATCTTGACCGCCTGCCCGTCGCGCAACAGGTTGACCTGCTGGACGATGAGCACCTGCAGGAAGTCGTCCTCGAGACCGAGCGCCTGCAGCCCCGCATTGAGCGTGGTGATGTAGGCGTGGTGGTCGGGGCCCCACAGGTTGATCGCGCGCCGATAGCCGCGCTCACGCTTGTCGAGGTGGTACGCGATGTCGGGCAGCAGGTAGGTCGGGCGACCGTCCGAGCGCGTGATGACGCGGTCCATGGAGTCGCCGTACTGCGTCGCGCGCAACCACAGCGCGATGCCGCTGCCCCCGGCCGCCCCCTCACCCGCGCCCACCCGCGCCTCGGCGGCCTCGGTGACACCCTCGGGCCGCTCGGCCCGATAGGTGACGCCGCGCTCGACCAGTCGCTCGCGCGTGCGATCGACCGCGCCCGGGTGCAGGGTGGACTCGTGGAACCAGCGGTCGAAGGTGACGCCGTAGCGTGCGAGGTCCCCACGCTGCCACTCCACCACGCGGGCGAGCGCCTGGTCGCGGAACCAGCGCGCCCCGTCGGGCCGCGCGAGCGCCGCCCGCGCCTCGGCCTCGGGCAACTGCGCCGCGAGGTCGCGCACGTAGCCCCCGCGATAGCCCTCCTCGGGGAAGGCGCGCTCGACGCCGATGCGCTCCGCGAAGCGCGCGGCGAGCGACTCCCCGAGCAGGTCCACCTGGTTGCCGGCATCGTTCACGTAGAACTCGCTCGCCGCGTCGTAGCCTGCGGTGCAGAGCAGGCGCACGAGCGCCGAGCCCACGGCGGCGGCGCGCGCGCTCACGATGTTCATGGGTCCCGTCGGGTTCGCGCTCACGAACTCGACCAGGATGCGCTCGCCCTCGCCCCACCCCGAACGACCGTACTCGGCGCCCGCGTCGAGCATGCGCTGCGGCAGGTCTGCGAGGAAGCCGTCGCGATAGCGGAAGTTGAGGAAGCCCGGCCCCGCGACCTCGACCGCCGAGAACGGCGAGCCCTCGAGCGGGAAGTGCCTGGCGATCGCCTCGGCGACCGCACGCGGCGGCTGCTTGGCGGCCTTCGCGAGCACCATGGCGAGGTTGGTGGTCCAGTCGCCGTGCGAGCGCTCGCGCGGGATGGCGAGTTCGACCCGCTCCACGCGATCGCCCGCATCGAGCCCGGCGGCAGCGAGCGCGGCGGTCAGTCCGGCGCGCAGCTCACTCCACACCAAGGTCCACCCTCCGCGCGTCGCCCCACAGGCGCTCGAGCAGGTAGTACTCGCGCGTCTTCTCGTGGAACACGTGCACCACGACATCAACGAAGTCCAGCAGCACCCAGCGCCGGAACTCGCGGCCCTCGATGTGCCACGGTTTGGCCCCGGCGGCGCGCAACTGGTCCTCGACCGCCTCGGCGATGGCCTTGACCTGCGGCTCGCTCGTGCCGGAGCAGATGAGGAAGTAGTCGGCCACCCCGTCGAGACCCGCGAGGTCGAGCCCGACCATGTCCACGGCCTTCTTGGAGGCGGCAGCCTCGGCGGCGAGACGGAGCAATGCCTCGCCCCGGACGGCAGCGGTCTTGCGCGGAGTGGTCATGGGTTCCCTAGGGGGTCGCGACTCAATGGTCGCGCTGGATGGCGTAGTCGATCGCCGCATCCAACGCCCGTCGGGCCACGCCCACGGATTCCTTCGCGATGACGGCGCGCGCCTCGTCGGCCAGCGCCTCGGCGCGCTCGCGCGCATAGCGGAAGCCACCGGTGCGCTCGATCAGCGCCACGAGGTCGCCCCACTGCTCCTTCGTCCAACGCTTGCGGCTGGCGAGCCGGCGCAGGCGGCGCCGATCGCCCTCGGTGGCCTGACGCAGCGCGGCGATGAGCGGCAGCGTGACCTTGCCCTCGGCGAGGTCGTAGCCCACCGGCTTGCCGGCCTTGTCGGCATCGGAGAGGTAGTCGAACAGGTCGTCCACGATCTGGAACGCGATGCCGATGCGCTCGCCGAAGCGCTTGTAGCGCTCGCGGGTGCGCTTGTCGCGCGAACCGCCGTCCACGAGCGCACCGATCTCGCTGGCGGCCCCGATGAGCGAACCCGTCTTGGCGCGGATCAGCTCCTCGTAGTCCTCCTCGCGGACGTCGAGGTCGTAGGCGTGCTGGAACTCCATGGCCTCGCCGCACGACATGTCGCTCACCACGCGCGCCATGATGTCCATGGGCGCCATCTGACCGTTCTCGACGAGGAGCGCCATGGACTGGGCGTACAGGTAGTCGCCCATGATGATGGCCATCTCGTCGGTCCATAGCCCGTTCACCGTGGGCAGGCCGCGCCGCAGGTGACTGCGATCCACCGAGTCGTCGTGGATGAGGGCGGCGGCGTGCACGAGCTCGACCACCGTGGCGCAGGTGATGGCCTGCGGCCCGATCGGACCACGCAGCCGGGCGGTGAGCAGCAGCAGGGTCGGACGGAACTTCTTGCCACGGGTGGCCAGCACATGTCCGCCCACCTGGTTCAGGATGGGGACGGATGTCTTGAACAGGCCCTGCAGACGGCGCTGGACCTGCTCCAGCTGGCGGCTTACGGGCCGCTGTAGGGCCGCGATGCGGCGATCCGTGGTCATGGGGGTCCGGGTTCGGGAGGGACGAGGGAGGCGTCGAACCGTGGCACGATACGGAGCCCCCGAGACGGGGTCAAGGCCCCCCACCCTCGCGACGCATGGTTCGCAACTGCGCCAACAACCCGTCGCGCGTGTTGCCCGAGGGGTCCTCGACCACCCGGTCCAGGAGCCGGTCGAGCACGCGCCCCACCTCGGGCCCGGGTGCCAGCCCCAGTTCGGCCATGACCTCGGCCCCGCCCACGGCGAGGTCCGCGACCCGGAACGCCCCGGGGGCCTCGAGTGCGCGATCGACCCGCTCGGCCAACGCCTCGAGCCGAGCCACGTCGGGTCGCTTGAGCCCGTTGCCGAGCGAGTCCGCCATGCGGACGTCGAACAGGTCGGCGACGTGCTCGATCCCGACCCGGCGCACGAAGCGTCGCACCGCGGCGTCGGTCCACTCCGAGCGGTAGTCGAACATGTGCTCGCGCACGAGGTGCACGATGCGCTCGCGGACCGCATTGGGGAACCGCAGGCGTGCGAGCAGGCGGTCCGCCAGGCCGGCACCGACCTGTTCGTGACCGTGGAACGACGCCTCGCCATCGGGACGCAGCGCGCGCGTGGCCGGTTTCCCGATATCATGCAGCAGTGCCGCCCACCGCACCTCGGGTTTGTCCGGGCGCGCCGCATCACAGGAGTGGAGCGAATGGAAGTACACGTCGAAGGCATGGAAGCGGTTCTGCGGCACGCCACGGCACTCGGCCAACTCGGGCAGCCAGAGCGCGAGCAGCCCGGCCTCGCGCAGGATCTAGAAGCCCACCGAGGGGGACGGTGCAGCCATGAGCTTCTCCAGCTCCTCGCGAACCCGCTCGACCGCGAGGCCGCGCGCCCGCTCCCCGACGTGGGCGAGCGCCGCTCGCGTGGGCTCGTCGGGCGACATACCCAGCGTGGCCGCGAGCCGCGCCACGCGCAACGCACGCAGGGCGTCCTCGCGCAAACGGTCCTCGGGCTCGCCGACCGCGCGCAGCGTGCGACGGCGCAGGTCGCGCGCGCCTTCGAACGGGTCCAGCAACACGCCGCTCGCCGGGTCGAACGCCATCGCGTTGACGGTGAGGTCGCGCCGCGCCAGGTCCTCGATCGGGTCGTCGGTGAACCACACCTCGTCGGGACGGCGCGCGTCGCTGTACTCGCCCTCGCGCCGGAACGTGGTGCACTCGACGAGCGTGTCGTCGGTGACGATGAGTACGGTGCCGTGACGCTCCCCGATGCCCTCGGTGCGCGCGAAGCGCGACCGTACCTCGTCCGGGGTGCAGGTGGTGGCCACGTCCCAGCGCGGGTCGAGCGTGCGCCCGAGCAGCACGTCGCGCACCGGGCCGCCCACCAGATGGGCGCGCTGCCCGCCGGCGCGCAGACGCTCGAGCACGGCGAGCAGACCGGGCGGCCACGGGTGCGCGCGCAGGACGCTCTCGGCCGCACGGCGCGCGGACTCTGCACTCCACGGCGGCACCCATGCGCTCATGCCATCACCGTCCTCGGCCTGGTGTTCGTGCTCGCACCGTCGGTGGCACGGGCCGAGCGCGACAGTACGACCGTCGCCCCGACCACCGCACTCGTACCGTTCCCCTCCCCCGAGGTACGCCGCTGGCAGGTCGGCCTGCTGCGTCCCGACCGCCTCGAGCATGCGAGTGCCTCGTTCGTGGCGACGACGATCCTCGTGCTCGCGACGCGCGACACGCGCACGGCGGCGGGCATCGGTCTGGCCGCGGGCCTGGCCAAGGAGTGGTACGACCACAAGGGGCCGAGCGGGTTCGACCGCGTGGACCTCGCAGCCGATGCGCTCGGCGTTGCGGCCGCGGTGGCGCTGGTCCCCGCGCGCCCGCGCTGAGGGGCGGACCGCGTCGGGCGCGGGATCAGAAGCCCCGCCCCCCGCCTCCACCCGGCGAGGTCGGGTTCGAACCCGAGGACGAACCCGCCTTGGAGCCCCCCAGACCCGCGACCAGCACGCCGGCGAGCACCGTGCCCGAGGCGAGCCCGGTGCGGTACCAGTCGAGCTTGCGCGTCTGCAGGCGCTGCACGTCGTCGAGCGCGATGCGCAGCATCGCGAGTTCGCCGACCGCGCCCTCGACGTCACTGCGATGGCGGTAGCCGGTGAGCGAGTCGTCGGCGAAGGTCGCGTAGTCGAAGTCGTACACCAGCCCGTCGCGGGTCTCGATGCGCACCCCGCGGCGCTCCGGCGCGTCGTCGTAGGCGCTGCGCGGCAGTTCGCGCAGCGTGGCGCAACCACTGGCGGCGAGCCAGAGCACGAGGACGGCGGCGGGGACGAGACGGTTGCGGCGCATGCGGGCGGCACTCCTCCGGTGGGGGCCTGGGAACGACGGGGCCCGGTCGTGTGCCATGAGGCTACGCGGCCGCGGACGGCGGGGCAACACCGCCGTTCGCGCGCCGGGCACGCCACCGGTCTCGCGCCCAGCCCGCGAACCACGCCCCGGCCAGCGCCAACGTGAGCGCCCCCAGGATGTCCGACGCCCAGTGCCGGTCGAGCCACATGCGTGACAGCCCGACCGACGCCGCCCCCACCCACAGGAACAGGGCCGACGGCCGCCAGCGCCGCGCCACGACCGCGGCCACGGTGAACGCGTTGGCGGCGTGGCTCGAGGGGAACGAGGAGTTGCGCCGGTTCCGATCGCCATCGGGCCGCACCCGCGCGACGCCGTACTTGAGCCCCTCGACCGCGAGGTTCACCGGCGCGAGCGCCACCAGCGTCTCGGCCAGCACGGCACGCCCCGCGGGCGAGACGAGCGCCAGGGCCGCACCCGCGAACACGAGCACGCGACTGCGATCGCTCACCACGCGCATCGCGGCGTCACCTCCCGGACTGCGCCACGACTGCACCGCGGTCCGGCACACGTCGTCGAAGCCCTGCAAGGGCCACAGCATGAGCAACGCGATCGCGAGCGGTCGGGACGGGGTCATGGCCGGGTCTCCAGGAACCAGAGCGACGACGACGGCAACGTACCCTCGAGGTCGCTCGTGACGCGAACCCCCACGGGCTCGACGGTGCGATCGAGGACGGACACCACCTGGCCGGGCTCGAGCCGCACGTCGCCCGGCGTGAGCGGGGTGGCCGAGCGCACCACCGCCAACGCACGCCCGGCGCGCCACGCACTCTCGACCGGCCACCACGCGCCCGCCACCACGGCGAGCGCCAGCAGGCCAATCGCGAGCGCCCGACGCGCCCACATCACGCCGGCCGCCAGTGCGCACAAGAACGCGAGCCCCGCCCACTCGTACGAGCGCAGCGGGAGCGCGCGCCCGGGTGCGCCCACCAACCCGCCGGCGTCACGGATGCGCTCGCTCACCAGCCCGATCGCGGGATGGCGCGCCTCGTGACGGTCGCCGCGGATGGCCCACACCGTGGCCGCACCCACGTCGCCGCGATGCAATGCCCCCCACGCCAAGCGCGACGCGAGTGCGGCATCGCCCGGCGCCTCGTCCCACAACCGCGCCCACTCGACCTCGGCCTGCTCGCTCCGCCCGGCCGCCACGAGCGCATCGGCGGCCGCGGCACGCGCGTCGCGCTCGCCCGGCCCCGCCGACGGCAGCGCGAGCACGAGCGCCGCGAGCCCGGCCGCGGCGACCAGCACCGCCGCGATGCGCAGCGGTGCGCGCGAGGGCGCGGGCGGCATCGCGGCCGCCAGACGCTCGACCAGCTTGCGGCGCACCTCGTCCTCCCGCTCGGTGCGCCCACCGTAGCGCGCGGCCTGCACCGCGTCGCGCAACCAGGCCACGTCCTCGCCGCGCTCCTGCAGCCACGCGGCCGACTCGTCGGCCGCACGCCAGAAGTCGGGCCCGTGCGCCAGCCCCACGCCACGCAGCCACTCGCGCTGACGAGCCCGCTCGGCGGCACGCGCATCGGGCGCGTGGGAGCGGCGCAGCAGCATCACCGCACCCGCCACCATGAGGCCGGCGAGCAACGCGAGCCACGGCCACGCGGCCCGCGAACCCGGGTGCGCGACGGCGCGCCGGACCTCGCCCGGCAGCGCGTCGGGGTCGTCCGAAGCGGCCGCCCCGCTCGCAGCCAGCACGCGCAGCGCCACGCCGTCCGGCTGGCCCGAGTCGTAGGCCGCGCGCTCGGGGTCGTACCACACGAAGCGCGGTGCCGGCACGCGCAGTGCGCCCGAGCGCTTGGGCAGCAGCGTCCACACGAAGGTGCGCCGTCCCAGCGAGACCTCACCCGCGGGCGGCAGGCTGTCCTCGACGGTCGCCGCGAACACCTCGAAGTCGGTGGGGGTGTAAGCGGGAGCACGCAACAACGGCAGGTTGCCCACCCCGCGCACGTCGAGGCGCGCGGTGACGGTCTGGTCCTGCGTGGTGTGCGAACGGTCGAGGTCCCACGCGAGTCGGAAGCGCCCCACCGCCCCGTCGAACCCGTCGGGCGCCCCCGAGGGCAGCGGGCGCACCATGACTCGCAGGCTGTCGCTGCGGATCTCCATGCGGCGGCTGGTGAGTCCCGCGAACGGGTCGAGCAGGCCGCTGCCCGCCGGCGTCACGATGGCGTACGCGGGCGAGAGCGTGGCGGCCCCGGGTGCGAGCGGATAGAGACGCAGCGAGGTCTCGGTGATGGCGACGTCGCGCCGTCCCTCGTGCGCCAGCGTGCGCGACGGGTCGCCCCACGACTCGGTCCAGAACCCGGGGGTGACGGGCGGCTGGTACTCGCTGTCCTCGGCCATCTCGACGCGCTGCACCAACTGCACGCGCAGACGGCACAACTGCCCCACCACGGGCTGCGGCGGGTCGAGCGTGACGACCAGCGAGGCCACGTCCGAGCGGTCGCGCGCGCCGCTGCCCATGGTGGCCGGGGCACGCCCGGGCGACGCGGGGCCGGCATCGGAGACCTCGAGCGGGAGCTCGTCACTGCGATAGACCACCCCGCCCACCGCGACGCGGATCGGCCCGACGCGGTAGCGCCCGGGTCGCTCGGCACCGATCTCGTACCGGAACTGCACCGTGTTCTGGCTGCGACCGTTGACCCACGAGAACTGCTGCGAGCGCGCCGAGCCGAGGAGTTCGAGGCCGGCGGGCAGGTCGAAGGCCGGATCCGCCACGTTGCCCTTCGGATCCGACACCACCACCACGAGCGGCACGTTACCGCCGACCGGGATGCGCCCGGCCCCGAGGCGCGCATCCACCTCGGTCGCGGCCCACGCCGAGTTCGCGAGTCCGAGCGTCGCCACGACCAGCCCCAGGAGCGCCCTCATCACCAGTCCCTCCCGCGACGCTCGCGCTGCGCCTGCGTGCGCCGCGCGTTCATTCGCTCCACCCGCTCGAGGTCGGAGAGCGACCCGAGCAGTCGCTCCGCCTGTTCGCGCGTCATGCGCTGCGCCCGTCCGCCGCCGGGGGCCGGCTGCGGCGGTGGGGCACCTGCGCCCGGTTGCGGCATGGGCGGCGGATTGCCGGGCCCGGTCTGCCCGGCCTGCGGCTCGGGCCGCGGCGACTCCGGTTCGGGCTGCCGCCCCGAACGCTGACGACGCGCCTGCTCCTGCTCGTCGCGCAAGCGGCGGCGCACGAGTTCATAGTTGAAGCGCGTGTCGGCGTCGTCCGGGTCGCGTTCGAGCGCGCGCCGCAGCGTCTCGAGCGCGCGCTCGGTCTCGCCCCGGCGACCGAGCAGCGTGCCGAGGTTGTAGCCCGACATGCGTCCGGCGCGATCGTCGCGTGCCCCCAGGCGCGCGAGCTCGGCCTCGACGACGGTGTCGCCCGGGGCCTGCTGGGCGCGTGCCGCGGCACGGTTCGCGAGCACCTCGACCGGGGCGCGCCGAGCGCGCGCCCGCTGCGAGTACTGCGAATCGGCGGCCGCGAAGTCCCCACGGCGCCACGCCGCGTCCCCGCGCGCCCACGCGCTCTGCGCCCGCACCTCCCCGGCGGCCAACATCGCCCCCAACGAGACGACGAGCACCGCCGCGCGCGCCCCGTCCGAGTCGCGCTCCGTCGCAGCCGCCCGACGGCGACGCGGCGTGGCCAAGCCGAACGCCAACCCCGCAGCGGCGAGCAGGGCGAACAATGGGAAGCGCTCCACGGGCCGCTCGACCAGTCGTGCGCCGCGCTGCGAGCGGGCGAGCGACCCGATGGCGCCGGTGAGTCGCACGAGGTCGCCGCCGGGGCGCGAGGCGGTGAAGTACGCCCCGCGGGTCGTGCGCGCCAACTCGCGCAGCAAAGGCTCGTCGAGCCGCGACCGCACCACGGCCCCGCTCGCGTCGCGCTTCACCTCGACCACCGCGCCGCCCGCGCCACGCACGGGGATGACGTCCCCCGCGGGCGTGCCCACCCCGACCGCGAAAACGCGCACGCCCTCCTTGCGCAGTTCCTCGAGCGCGGGGCGCGCGTGTCCCTCGAGGTCCTCGCCATCGGTCCACAGCACGACCGCCTGCTCGTCGCGCCGGCCACTCGGCAGCATGCGGAGCGCGGTGCGCAGCGCGCGCCCGAGGTCGGTGCCGGGCTCGCTCACCGAACCCGGCGTGAGCGTCTCGAGCGTGAGCCGGACCGCCGCCGGGTCGAGCGTGAGCGGGCAGACGCGCACCGCGTCGCCCGCGAACGCGATCACCCCGATGCGGCTCCCGGTGACGCGCCCCAGCAGCGCCACCGCCTCACGTCGCGCCTCGTCGAGCCGCGACGGCGCGACGTCGCGCGTCTCCATGGACGCCGAGACGTCCACCACGAACACGAGGTCCGAGCCCTTCGAGGGCCGGCGCACCGCCTCGCGTCCCCAGCGCGGCCCCGCCGCGCCGACCACGAGCGCGCTCAACACGAGCAGGCGCACGACCCAGCCGCGCAGGTCGCGGCCCGCGGCGCGCTGCCCGACCAGCGCCGGCAGCGGATGGCGACCGAGCAGCAGGCGCACCGCACGTTCGGCGCGGCCATGCGCGCGCCACATCAGCCACGCCACGGGCAGCAACCCGACCAGCCACCACAACCGCAGTGGGTGCTCGAAGCTCATGCCCGCCCCCCGTTCGTGCGGATCATGGGACCCGGAACGCCCAGGTGGCGTTCGAGACGAGGTGGATCGCGAACAGCACCGCCGCCACCACGAGCAGCCACGGTCCGAGGTCGCGATACTCGCGGTACACGATGGCGCGGATCGGCGCGCGCTCGAGCCGGTCGATCTCGCCGTAGATGCTCGAGAGCGAGGCGGCGTCGCCGGCGCGGAAGAACCGCCCACCGGTGCGCTTGGCGATCTCGATCAGCGGGCGCTCGTCCACGCTCACCGGCTGCATCACCGTGGTACGACCGATCACCGGGTCCACGACCTCGACCGGCACCACCGAGAGGCGCCCCACCAGCACGGTGTACACCCGCACGCCGAGTGCGCGCGCGAGGTCGGCGGCGGTGAGCGGGTCGATCGCGCCGCGGTTGTTCTCGCCGTCGGTGAGCAGCACGACCACCTTGCTCGGGGTGCGGCTCTCGCGCAGGCGCTGGACCGCGGTGGCGAGCCCCATGCCGATCGCGGTGCCGTCGGCCGCGAGGCCGTAGTCGAGTTGCGCGAGCAACTCGCGCAGCGTGTCGTGGTCGAGCGTGAGCGGGCATTGCGTGAACGCGGTGGCCGCGAAGCCGACCAGGGCGAGCCGGTCGTGCGGGCGGGCGTCCACGAACTCGCGTGCGGTGCGGCGCGCGACCTCGAGCCGGTCCCCACCGCCCATGTCGGCGGCGCGCATGCTGGGCGAGATGTCGATCGCGAGCGCGATGTCCACCCCGCGCGAGTCCACCTCGCTCTGCTGTACCCCCTGCTGCGGACGGGCCGCCGCCACCACCGCCAGCACGAGCGCCGCCCACGGCAGCACGCGCACGGCGAGCCATGCCCAGCGCATCGGGCCGGGGTCGGGCAGCGCGGCGGTGCTCCCCCACAACAGGGCGGGCGGTCGCGCCCCCGGTCGGAGCCGACGCCACAGCACGAGCGCGGGCACGACCGATAGCAGGAGCAGCAGCCACGGGTACTCGAAGCGCATCATGCCGCCCCCGCGGGGTCGGGCGGGGTCGGACGCACCGCGGCCAACTGCGCCGCCGCGGCTCGTGCCCGCTCCTCGGCCGAGGCACGCGCCTGCTGGGCGGCGCGCACGTGCGCCTCGACCGCCTCCTCGGCGCGCTGCGCACCGGCGAGCGTGAACGGTGCGCGCGCGAACTTCACGCGGTCCCAGAGCGCCAGCAACCCTTCGAGTCGCTCGAGGTCCTCGGGTGGGACCTGTGAGGCTCGCAGACGATCGATCAATTCGGCACTCGTGTCGCCGGGGCGCGGCGACATCACCGTCGCCTCGAGGAAGCGGCGCAGGATGGAGGTGAGCTCGAGTGCGTGGTCGGAGAACCGCTCCTGCGCCGGGAGTTCACGGGCCCGGAGTAAGGCGAGCGCACGCAGCGCCTCGGCGGCGGGGTCCACACGCGTGCGCACCGGGGCGATCGTCGGCGCCGCCACCGGGCGGAGCGTGCGACGTCGCAGGTACCGCACGAGCGCGATCGCACCCGCGACGAACGCGAGCAGACCGACCATCCACGCCCACGGTACGCGCTCCCACCACGGTGCGGCGATCGGACCGTGCAGCGCGCGCAGGTCGGCGTTGCTGTCGGCGGGCGTGAGACTGGTGACCACCTGCACCGCGACGACCGGCAACCGCACGCGACCCGCGGGGGCACCGTCGGGGGCCGGGGCCATGCGCACCCCCACTCCCGGCACGCTCACCCGGCCGAGTTCGAACAACTGCAGGTCGGCGACGAACCAGACGCTGTCGGGCGCCCCCCCGCGCCCGGGCACACGCCCGACGCGGACACCGGACCACGTCGCGCCCGCGTCCCCGACCGGGCGCTCGTAGCGCACCTGGGTACCGGCGGGCACCCGCACCACACCCTCGTAACGGAGTCGCTGCCCGACCTTGGCCGTACCCGGGTTGATGCGCGCGCGCAGCGCGATGGCGTCGGCCGCCGCATGCGCAGGCGCGGTACCGAGAAGCGCGACCAGAGCCCCACCGAGGAGTGCGCGCACCGTACTCATGCCACGCCCCGTCGCCGGCGGCGCCGGAAGAACTGCACGAGCGTCGGCACGTAGGGCCGGTCGGTGCGCACCTCGACCACCGGACAGCGCGCAGCTGCGAGCGCACTCTCGGCCGCACGGCGGCGCTGGTGCGCGGCCGCCGTGTAGGCCCGCCGCACGCGCTCGTCCGAGGTGTTCACCAACCGCCGGCGCCCCGTCTCGAGGTCCTCGAGCAGCGCCCACCCGGCGCGCGGCAACTGATCGTCGGCGGGGTCGCGCATCGCGAGCGCGGTGAGTTCGTGGCGCGCCGCCATCACGCGCCAGTCGCTGGGGTCCAGGACGTCCTCGAAGTCGCTGATCCAGAACACGAGCGAGCGCCGCTTGAGCGTGCGCGTGAGGAAGCGCGCGGCCGCACCGAGGCGCGTCGGACGCCCCGGTTCGTGGTCGAGCACATCGCGCAGGATGCGCAGCAGGTGCACGCGGCCGCGTCCCGGGGCGACGAAGTGCTCGACCTGGTCCGAGACGAGCGCCAGGCCCACGCGGTCGTTCTGCCGCACCGCCGCGAACCCGAGCAACGCGCACAGCTCGGCCGCCAACTCGCGCTTCTCGCTGCCGCGCGTGCCGAAGCGCATCGAGGACGACACGTCCACGACCAGCAGCACCGTGATCTCACGCTCCTCGACGAAGCGCTTCACGTAGGGCTGACCGAGGCGCGCGGTGACGTTCCAGTCGAGGTCGCGGACCTCGTCACCGGGCACGTAGGGGCGCACCTCCTCGAACTCGACGCCGCGTCCCTTGAAGACGCTCTCGGTGCCGCCTGCGAACAGGTCCTCGACCAAGCGCCGGCTGCGGATCTCGAGCCGGCGGACCTTGCGGAGCAGGTCCTGCGTCCGGGTCGCCATCAGGGCACGCGCACCTGCTCCAGGATGCGACGCGCGACCTCCTCGCCGTCCACGCCCTCCGCCTCGGCCTCGTACGAGACCTGGATGCGGTGGCGCAGCACGTCGAGCGCGACGGCCTTGACGTCGTCGGGCAGCACGTAAGGCCGCCCGCGGATGAGCGCGAACCCCATCGCGCCCCGCACGAGGAACAGCGTCGCGCGCGGGCTCGCCCCGAACGCGATCAGCGTGTCGAGCGGCAGACCGAAGTCGCGCGGCCGACGGGTGGCGGTCACCAGGTCGAGCACGTACTCCTGGATCTTGTCGTCCACGTACACCGACGCCAGCGCCTCGCGGGCCGCGAGCACGTCCTCACGACTCGCCTGCGGCGAGAGTTCGGGCATGCGCCCCAGGCCGGCGCGGCGCAGGATCTCCTTCTCCTCGGCCCGCTCGGGGTAGCCGACCTTCACCTTGAGCATGAAGCGGTCGCTCTGCGCCTCGGGCAGCGGGTAGGTGCCTTCCTGCTCGACGGGGTTCTGCGTCGCGAGTACGAGGAAGGGCTCGTCGAGCACGTGCGTCTCGTCGCCCAACGTGACCTGCCGCTCCTGCATGGCCTCGAGCAGCGCCGACTGCACCTTGGCGGGCGCGCGGTTGACCTCGTCGGCCAGCACGATGTTGGCGAACAGCGGGCCCTTCTTGGCGTGGAACGTGCCATCCTTGGGGTTATAGCTGAGCGTTCCCGTGAGGTCGGCGGGCAGCAGGTCGGGCGTGAACTGGATGCGCCGGAACCGCAGCGAGAGAGCCTGCGCGAGGCTCGAGACCGCGAGCGTCTTGGCCAGCCCGGGCACGCCCTCGAGCAGAACGTGGCCACCGGTGAGCAGACCGATGAGCAGACGGTCCACCATGGCGCGCTGCCCGACGACGGCGCGCGCGACCTCGTCGCGAACACGGCTGAGGGTGTCGCCGGCGCTCTCGATGCGCCGCGCGGCTGCGGGATCGACGGTCATACCTTCCTTCCTGGAAGGGAGTGGTGCGCCCGAGGTCGGGACGGCCCTGTCCATACCCCGGTCCCGGCCGGATAGCCCGGCGGCGGTGCTCAGAGGGACGCGGCGAGTCTGGCGGCCGTGCCGCCGACCGTCAAGCCGCGCGCGAGGTCGTGAGGCCCGCGTCCACCGACACGGGAACGCGCCCCTCACCGAGCCATGCGGACAGGACGCTGCGGGCGTCGGTCAACTCGTGCGGGGCGTCGAACGACTCCAACCGATCGAGACGGTTGAGGCGACGCACGATCTCGAGCAGGGCCTCGGGGGCGGGCTCCCCTCCCGCTCGCGCGCGCACCATGAGCTGGTGCACGCGCAGCCTCGCCATGGCCTCGACGGCGAGTTCACCCCGGTACAGGGTCGCGGCCACCTCGAACCACCGCTCCGCCTCCGCGTGGTTCCCCACCGCGGCAGCGGCGAGGGCCCGGCGATGCAGGGTACGACCGGAGCACTGCTCCGGGAGCAGACGCGAGACCACCTGGTACAGGGGGAGCGGAAGCATGGATGCGTTCTCGAGGTGGGACGTCGGGGGATGCATGGCCGCCCACCCGAGGAAAGCATGTCCGGTGCCAACTGCCGGCCCCCGGCATTCCCTGCCGGATGACGCGAGGGGCACCCTCGCGGGTGCCCCTCGGCGTTGCATTCGGCATCGCATGCCGTGTCAGCCTGCACGCACCCCGGTGCGCGGACGCTCGGTCCACGAGAACAACGGGTAGCCGTCGGCCAGTTCGCGGACCGCCGCAGCCACCTCGCGGGTCACGCTGGCATCGTCGGGCCGGTCGAGAACACGGGCGATCCACCCGCCCACGAGCCGCATCTCCTCCATCCCCATGCCGCGCGTGGTGAGCGCCGGGGTGCCCACCCGCACGCCGCTCGTGACCCACGGCTTCTGCGGGTCGCCCGGCACGGCGTTCTTGTTCACCGTGATGCCGACGCGGTGCAGAGCCTCCTCCGCCACCTTGCCGGTCATGCCGCGTCGGCGCAGGTCGAGCAGCAGGAGATGGTTGTCCGTCCCCCCGCTCACGAGGTCGATGCCGTGCGCGGTGAGCGTCTCGCCCAGCACGCGCGCGTTCTCGACCACTCGCCGCGCGTACTCGCGGAACTCGGGCGTCGCGGCCTCGGCGAAGCACACCGCCTTGGCGGCGATGACGTGCATGAGCGGACCGCCCTGCAGCCCGGGGAACACCGACTTGTCCACCTTCTCGGCGAGGTCGGCCCGAGACAGGATGACGCCGCCGCGCGGACCGCGCAGCGTCTTGTGCGTGGTGGTGGTGACGACCGCGGCGTGCGGGACCGGGCTGGGGTGCACGCCCGCCGCCACGAGTCCGGCGATGTGGGCCATGTCCACGACGAGATGGGCGCCGACCTCGCGTGCGATCGCGCCGAAGCGCGCGAAGTCGAGGGTGCGCGGGTACGCGCTGGCCCCGGCGACGAGCAGGCGCGGCCGGTGCTCCTTCGCGAGCCGCTCGACCTCGTCGTAGTCGATGCGACCGTCCTCGACGCGCACGCCGTACTGCACCGCCTTCCACAGCCGACCGGTCACGGACACGGGGTGACCGTGCGTGAGGTGGCCGCCGTGCGCGAGGCTCATCCCGAGCATGGTGTCGCCCGGCTCGGAGATCGCGAGGTAGGCGGCGAGGTTGGCGGTCGCGCCCGCATGCGGCTGCACGTTGGCGTGCTCGGCCCCGAGCAGGGACTTGAGCCGCTCGCGCGCGAGGTTCTCGGCCACGTCCACCCACTCGCAACCACCGTAGTAGCGCTTGCCCGGCAGACCCTCGGCGTACTTGTTCGTGAGCAGCGAGCCCGCGGCCTCCAGCACCGCGTCGCTGACGTAGTTCTCGGACGCGATGAGCTCGAGCTGCGTGCGCTGGCGCACACCCTCGGCCGCGATCGCTTCGTGGAGCTGCGGGTCCTGTCTCTGGATCGCCGACACGGCTCGACTCCTCGCTCCCCCGCCCGCGGGCGGTGGGGGGATCAGGTCCTGCCCGAATGCCTCGACTCGTAGTCCTTGATCTTGTCCACGCGGCGGGCATGGCGCCCACCCGCGAACGGGGTCTCCAACCACACCTCGAGCCACCGCAGCGCCTCGTCGTGACTAGGGGCGGTGCGAGCCCCCAGGGCGAGCACGTTGGAGTCGTTGTCCGCGCGCGTCAGGCGAGCGGTGTCCTCGCTCGTGACGACCGAGGCCCGCACGCCGTCCACCTTGTTGGCGGCGATGCTCGCGCCAATCCCGGTCGCGCACACGACGACACCGCGCTCGGCACGCCCGTCGGCCACGCGCTCGGCGACCGCGAAGCTGAAGTCGGGGTAATCCACCGAGGTCTCGGCGGAATCGGTGCCGACGTCCTCGACGGTGTGACCGAGGCGCTCGAGCGCCTCTCGCACGCGCTGCTTGAGCGGGAACCCGGCGTGGTCACTCCCGAGCGCGACGCGCATCGTCAGCTCGCCGTCGCCGGTGCGCTGCGCGGGACGGGGGCCAGCCAACCGTGCCGGTCGGCGACCTCGCCCTTGACGATGTCGAAGAACGCCTTCTGCAGGGCCTGCGTGACCGGGCCGACCGAGCCGTCACCCACCGGGACGCGGTCCACCGAGGTCACGGGCGTGATCTCGACCGCGGTGCCGGTGAAGAACGCCTCGTCCACCACGTAGAGCATCTCGCGCGGGATGGTCATCTCGCGCACGCGCAGATCCTGCTCCTGCGCCAGGCGCAGCACGCTGTCGCGCGTGATGCCGGCGAGGATGCTGTTGTGCATCGGCGGCGTGATGAGCTCACCCTTGTGGACGAGGAACAGGTTCTCGCCCGAGCCCTCGCTCACGTAGCCGTTCACGTCGAGTGCGATGGCCTCGGCGTAACCGTCCTCGACCGCCTCGAGCTTGAGCAGCTGCGAGTTGAGGTAGTTGCCGCCGGCCTTGGCCATGGCGGGCAGCGTGTTGGGCGCCATGCGCGCCCACGTGCCGATCTTCACCGCCACGCCCTTCGTGAGGGCATCGGCCCCGAGGTACTTGCCCCACGGGTAGGCCGCGATGGCGACCTCGATGGGGGTGCCGATCGGATTGACGCCGACGTGGTCGTAGCCGCGGTAGACGAGCGGGCGGATGTAGCACTCCTCGAGCCGGTTGGCGGCCACGGTCTCGAGGCAGGCGCGCTCGATCTGCTCGGCGGTGTACGGCAGCTTCATGCGGTAGATCTTGGCCGAGTACAGGAGTCGCTCGATGTGCTCGGAGAGCCGGAAGATGGCGGGGCCCTGCTGGGTGCGATAGGAACGGATGCCCTCGAACACCGACGAGCCGTAGTGCAGGACGTGCGAGAGCACGTGCACCTGCGCCGAGTCCCACGGCACCAGCTTGCCGTTCATCCAGATCGTGTCGGTCTTGGTCATCGCCATGTGGGTCCCCCGCCAGAGATGGTGGACGGCATCAGGAGGAGCGGCGTTCGCGCAGCGTGCGGAGCACGGCCGGCGCGATGCGCCGAGCGTGCAGGCGCAGGCGGCGCCAACACTCCTCGTAGGCCTCGATCGAGGCCCCGAACGGATCGAACACCGGCTGACCGGGGTCACCCGGCGCCGGCCAATCGGAGATCACGTGCAGACGGCTCGAGTCGGCCCCGAGCGCGAGCGCCGCGGCGCGATGCGCCGGGGTCATCACGAGCACGAGGTCGGCTTCGCGGAGCATCGCACCCGTGAGTGGCCGGGAACGGTGCTTCGACAGGTCGTGCCCCTGACGCTCCGCGACGAGACGCGAGCCCTCGCTCGCGGGTTGACCGGAGTCGGCCGCGGTCCCCGCCGAGGAGACCGCCACCGAATCCGAGTCCGCGCCCAGTTCCCCCTGGAGCGCGAGCACCGCCAGCGGGCTGCGACAGGTGTTGCCGGAGCAGACGAACAGCACGCGGAACTGCTTCTCACGGGACGACATGCAGGGCGAGGATAGGCGGCTCGTTTCCGGGCCGTCAACCGTCAACGACGGCTCAGGTCCTCGAATTCCCCCAGCCACGGGCGCACGTCCGACTCGCCCTGCCGAAGGAGCTTCGGCCGCGCCCCCGTCACGTCCACCAGCGTCGAAGGAACGCCGCCCCGGCGCTCCCCCCCGTCGAGCACCAACTCGAGCTGGTTGCCGAACAGCCCCGCGACCTCGTCGGCGGTCTCGGCGGGCCGCTCGCCGCTGCGGTTGGCGCTGCTCGAGACGACCGGGCCACCGAAGCGCTTGAGCAGCGCCAACGACAACGGGTCGCGGGGGCAGCGCAGCGCGAGGGTGCCGTTCTGTCCGCACACCGACTCGGGCACGATGACCGCGGCCTCCACGATGAGCGAGAGCGGCCCCGGCCACCCGTGCTTCACGAGCCGGCGGGCCACCGGGCTCACCGAGAGCGCGAGGCCGTCGATCTGCGACGGGTCGGCGATGAGCGAGATGAACGCGTGGTGCGGGTCGCGCTGCTTGAGGCGACGCACCAGTTCGACGGCGGCCGGGTCGAACAGACTGCACACGAGCGAGTAGCCCGTGTCGGTGGGGATCGCGATCACGCCCCCGTTCATGAGCGCCAGCGCGGCGGCGTCGAGCGTCGCGCGATCGAACGGTTCGTGCTCGACCTTCAGGACTTGCATGGACCCTCTCATCGGGACTCGTTCTCTCGGGGGGCGGCGACCTCGGCCGCGATGTCGCGCCGGAAGCGCCAGCCGTGCCCCTTGAGTGTCGCACACGCCGCACGCGCGCGCTCCCCGGCGTCGGCGATCGTCGCTCCGAGCGCGGTCACGTAGGCGGCCCGCCCGCCGGTGACGCGGCACACCGCGCCCTCGAGTGTGGTTGCGGCGTGGAACACCTGCAGGTCCGCAGCAGGCAGCGCGCCTAAGCCCTCGATGACACCGGTGCCCACGAGCGCAGACGGATAGCCCTCGTCGACCAGCGCGACGGTGACCGCCGCCCCCGTGCGACGACCGACCGACGCCGGATCGAGCCGTCCGAGCGCGGCGCCCGCGAACAGGTCGCCGAGCGAGCCCGTCACGAGCGGGAGGATGCTCTGCGTCTCGGGGTCCCCGAAGCGCACGTTGAACTCGATGACGCGCGGCCCTGCGGGCGTGAGCATGAGTCCGACGTACAACGTGCCCAGGTAAGGCGTCCCGCGTGCGACGAGCGTGCGCAGGATGGGCGTGACGATGCGCGTCGAGACCTCGGCCTAGAGGTCCGGCGTGACCGAGGGCGTGGGCGCGAACGACCCCATGCCCCCCGTGTTGGGACCACGATCGCCCTCGTAGGCGCGCTTGTAGTCGCGCGCGGGCGGCAGCAGCACGTGGCGCTCGCCATCGCACACCGCCATGATGGACGCTTCCTCACCCGAGAGGAACTCCTCGAGCACGATGCGCGTGCCGCTCGCACCGAACCGCCCGCCTTGCAGGCAGTCGCACACGAAACCCTCGGTCTCGCTGCGTTCGCTCGAGACCAGCACGCCCTTGCCGGCCGCCAGGCCGTCGGCCTTCACCACCCACGGCGGCCCGAAACGGTCGAGCGCGGCGAGGGCCGCGGCCAAGTCGTCGAACTCCTCGGCGCGTGCGGTCGGGACACCGGCCTCGACCATGACCTGCTTCGCGAACCACTTGCTCGACTCGAGGCGCGACGCGGCGCGCGACGGGCCGAACACGGTGAGCCCCATCGCCAGCCCCCGGTCCACCACGCCCTCGGCGAGCAGCACCTCGGGCCCCACCACCACGAGGTCGGCCGCCACGCGCTGGCAGACCGCGAGCAGCGCCTCGGCCTGCATGGGCGCCGCGATGGTGGCGAGTCCGCCGCCCATGCCGCAATTGCCGGGGGCGACGATCACCTCGGGCCGATCGGGGTCGTGCGCGAGCCGCCACGCGAGTGCGTGTTCACGTCCTCCGGTGCCGAGCACGACGATGCGTCTGGACATGGCGCGAATCTAGGCGTCGGCTCCGAACAGGGTCAACCCGTCCCGAGCCCTAGCGGCAACCGTCACCGCTCCCCCGCCTCATCGGCCGCGAGCGCGAGCATCGCCGCGCCCGAGGCGACCCGACACCCACCGCGCTCGTCGCACCACACCGCTAGGTCGAGCGGGGCCTCGCGCTCGGCGGCCCGCACGAACCCCCAGCCGTCGCCCGCGGCGCGAGCCCGCACGAACGCGGCTCGCGTGCGCGCGCAGGCGACCCCCGGCACCACCGCCCCCGCGACTGCCCACGGCCCACCGATCGCCACCGCCACGATGGCCTCGGCCTCGCGCAACTCGTCGTCGAGTTCGATCGGCGTGCCGTCGCCGAGCGTGCCGGCCACGAACCCCTCGCGCTCGGGGTCGTGCACGAGCACGGGCACCCCGAGTTCGGCGCGCAGGGCCTTGGCGCGGGCACGCGCGCCCGGGGCGACCGGGTCGCCGCCGAGCAGCACGAACTGGCGACCGCGCAACACGCCGACGCGCTCGAGCGCGCCCATGGTGCCCGCGAGCACGTCGCCCAACGACTCCGGGGCCGACGCGTCGGCCACCAGCCACGTGACGAGCGGTGCGACGAAGCGCGACCCGAGCGTGCCGTCGAACGGGGCCGCGACCGCCGCACGCACCCGATCGCGCAACACCTCGTTCACGAGCCCTTCCGGGCGTCGAGTTCCTCGCGCAACAGCCGGTTCACGACCTGCGGCACCGCTTGGCCGCGACTGCGCTTCATGACCTGCCCCACGAGGAAGCCGAACGTGGCCTCGCGGCCCTCGAGCACCTGCTGCACCGGGCCGGGGTTCTCGTCGAGCACGGCACGCACCATGGGACGCAACTCGTCCTCGCCGCCCGAGACGCGGATGCCGTGGCGCTCGAGCAACTCGGGCACCGAGCCGTCCTCGTCGGGCAACCATTCGAACACCTGCTTGGCGACGGGACCCGGCAACTCACGCGCCCCGACGCGCGCGAGGAAGTCGCGGAAGCGCTCCGCGGCTACGCGCGCCGCCCAATCGGCGACCGTCCAGTCGCGCTCCTTGAGCACGCGCAGCAACTCGTTCATGACCCAGTTGCTGGCGAGCTTGGTGGCGGCCGCATCGGTCCCGGGGCGGCAGGCCTCGAAGTAATCCGAGACCGCGCGGTCCTCGGTGAGCACCTGCGCGTCGTACGCCGGCAACCCGAGCGCCTCGCGGTAGCGCGCCTCGCGCGTCCACGGCAACTCGGGCGACTCGGCGCGTGCGCGCTCGAGCGCGTCGGCGCGCAGACGCAGCACGGGCAGGTCGGGGTCCGGGAAGTAGCGGTAGTCGTGCGCCTGCTCCTTGGTGCGCATGACCTCGAGCCGGTCGCGGTCGGCGTCGTAGAGCATGGTGGCCTGCACGATGCGCTCCCCGGCGTCGAGCAGCGCGCACTGCGTCTCGATCTCGCGCGCGACGCCGCGCTCGACACCCTTGATGGTGTTGAGGTTCTTGAGCTCGCGCTTGGTGCCGAGCGTGGACACGCCCACCTCGCGCACGCTCACGTTGGCGTCGCAGCGCAACTGCCCCTTCTCCATGTCGCCGCCCGAGATGCCGAGCCAGCGCACGAGGCGCCGCAGCTGGGAGAGGAACGCCGCGCACTCCGCGGGCGAGTGGAACACGGGCTCGGTGACGAGTTCGAGCAGCGGCACGCCCGCGCGGTTGAAGTCCACGCGCGACAGGCGCCGGTCCCCATGACGCTCGGGGTGGAACGACTTGCCCGCGTCCTCCTCGAGGTGGATGCGCGTGAGTGCGAACGTGCGCATGCCGCCCTCGACCTCGCAGCCCAGTTCGCCCCCCTCGCAGACGGGCCGGTCGTACTGCGTGACCTGGTAGTTCTTGGGCATGTCGGGATAGAAGTAGTTCTTGCGCGCGAACACGCTCTCGGTGCGCACCCGGCAGCCGAGCGCCAGCCCCAGCACCACCGCGGCCTCGACCGCGCGGGCGTTCACGCGCGGCAGGGCACCGGGGAGCCCCATGCAGACCGGGCACACCGCCGAGTTCGGCTCGGCCCCGAACACCACCGGGCAGCCGCAGAACATCTTGGTGCGGGTCGCGAGCTGGATGTGGCACTCGAGTCCGATCACCGCTTCGCGGGCCATGCCACCTCCCGCTCGGGACCGCGCGCCATGCGCGCCGTCTCGCCGTCCACCTCGAGCGCGCGCGCAGCGCGCAACAGCACCGGTTCGGCGTCGGCCGCACCGAGCAACTGGACGCCCACCGGCAGCCCCTGCGCATCGAGCCCCATGGGGACCGAGAGTCCCGGCACGCCCGCGAGGTTGGCCCCGAGCGTGAACAGGTCGCTCAGGTACATGGCGAGCGGGTCCTCGGTCTTCTCGCCCAACCGGAACGCCGCGGTCGGCGTGGTCGGCATGAGCATGAGGTCGCACGCGGCGAACGCGGTGGCGTACTCGCGCACGATGCGCGTGCGCGCGCGCTGCGCCTTGGCGTAGTACGCGTCGTGGTAGCCGGCCGAGAGCGCGTAGGTGCCGAGCAGGATGCGGCGTCTCACCTCGGGGCCGAACCCCGCCCCGCGCGTGGCGGTGTAGAGACCGACGAGATCGTCGGTGGGCTCGCGCAGCCCGTAGCGCACGCCGTCGAAGCGCGCGAGGTTGCTGCTCGCCTCGGCGGTGGCGATGAGATAGTAGGTCGCGACCGAGTAGCGCCCGGGCAGGAAGTCGAGCGGCACGCGCACCGCGCCTGCGCGCTCGAGGGCGAGCGCCGCCCGCTCGAGTGCGGTCACGATGGCCGGCTCCACGCCCTCGGCCCACAGGTTCGCGGGCCATCCGAAGCGCAGGCCGCGCACGCCCGAGTCCCACGCCGACACGTCGGGCGCGGCACCGACGCGCGTACTGGCGTCGAAGGGGTCCGGGCCGGCGAGCGCGGCGTACGTCTCGGCGAGGTCGCCCGCATGGCGCGCGAACAGGCCGACCTGGTCGAGCGACGACCCGAACGCCACGAGTCCGTAGCGCGACAGCCGACCGTAGGTGGGCTTGAGCCCGTACACGCCGCAGAACGCCCCCGGCTGACGCACCGATCCGCCGGTGTCGCTGCCGAGCGCGATCGGGACGAGGCCGTAGGCGACCGCGGCCGCAGGTCCGCCCGACGAACCGCCCGCGACGCGGGTCGCGTCGAACGGGTTACGCGTCGGGCCGTAGGCGCCGTACTCGGTGGACGAGCCCATGGCGAACTCGTCCATGTTGCCCTTGCCCACCACCACGGCCCCGGCCTCTCGCAGTCGCCGCACCACGGTGGCGTCGTAGGGCGACCGCCAGCCGTCGAGGATCCGCGAGCAGCACGTGGTCGGGAAGTCGGTGCTGCACAGGTTGTCCTTGAGCAGAACGGGCACGCCGGCGAGCGGACCGTCACGACGCGCGACCCGCGCGTTGGTGTGGCGCGTCTCGGGGTCGGTGTGCACGACCGCGTTCACCCACGGCTCGAAGCCCGGCGCGACCTCATCGAATCCCGCCGCGACGGCGTCCTCGGGGGCGACGCGCCCGGACCGCACGCCCTCGGCGACGGTGCGCGCGGACCACGACCAGAGCGGGGTGCTCACGGCTCGAGGCTCTCCACCACCGGCGGCACGAGCAGGAACCCGTGCTCGCTCTCGGGCGCACCCGCGAGCGCGGCCTCGGCCCCGAGCGTGCGGCCATCGGGCACGTCGGCGCGCAGCTCGCCCGACTCGGGTGTGAGCACGGTGGGATCGCAGTCGGTGAGGTCGAGTTCGTCGAGCGTGGCGACGAGGTCGAGCACCTGCGAGAGCTGGCGCGCCACGCGCTCCTCGTCGTCGGGCGCGAGCGCGATGCGGGCGAGCGCGGCGATGCGCCCCGCCTCGGCGCGGTCAATCGCCATCGCCGACCCCCGACACGAAGCGCGCGAGCACCTTCTTGATGGAGCCCGTGAAGCGCACGGTGAGCTTCATGTCGGG
>JBJTRI010000039.1:0-16141 GCA_046076045.1 bacterium | reverse complement strand
CGGCGGGATGCGGACCTCGAGTTCGCCGAACACGCGGCGCTTCACCTCGGGGTCCTCGACCACCACCTCGATCGCGAAGTCGGCGTGCGCCATGCCGGTGAGTTCGAGCGTGGGCAGGATGCGCGCCATCTGCCCGTCCTTATCGCGCGACGGCACGCGCTTCTTGCGGCCGCGCTCGTCGATCACCGCGCGCACGGCCTGCAGGCCCTTCTGCAGGGCCTCGGGCTTGATCTCGCGCATGCGCACGTCGATCCCCTCGCGCGAGGCGAGTTCGGCGATGCCGGCCCACATCACGCCGGCCCCGATGAGCGCCATGCGACGCACGGGCGCGGGCTTGAGCCCCGGGTCGGCGACCACGTTGGCGCGCTTGGCGGCCTCGGACAGGTGGAAGATGCGCACGAGGTTCTTGCACACCTCTCCCACGACGATCGGGGCGACGGTGTCGGCCTCGTCGCGCAGGCCCTGCTCGATCGTGCCGCCGGTGGTTCGGTCGAGCACGCTCACGACGGCGAGCGGCGCCGGGTACACGCCGCGCGTGCGCGCCATCACGCCGCGGCGCGCCTGCGACAGCACGAACGCCCGACCCATCACCGTGTTCGTGAGCAGCCCTTCGAGCGGATTGCGCGGCCGGAACCGGTCCCGACGGCGCTCGGCGGGGCGGTCGAGCATGCGCACGAGATGCTCCTCGGCGCGCTCGAGCAGCCACGCCGCAGGCACGGCCCGCGCGACGAGCCCCATGCGCTCGGCGCGCTTGGCATCGAGCGTGCGGCCGGTGAGGATGAGGTCGAGTGCGCTGGGCAGTCCGACCAGTCGCCACAGACGCGTCGTGCCGCCCCAGGCGGGCAGGATCCCGAGCATGACCTCGGGCAGTCCGATGCGCGTGCGGGGCTCCTCGCTGGCGATGCGCGAGTCGCAGGCGAGCGCCAGTTCGAGCCCACCGCCCAGGCAGATGCCGTCGATGGCGGCCACGGTGGGACACGGCAGTGCGGCGAGTCGCTGGTACGCGGCCTGCCCGCGGCGCACGTAGGCGTGCACCTGCGCGGCGTCGGTGATCGAGCCGATCACCTCGACGTCGGCGCCGGCGATGAAGCTGCCGGGCTTGCCGCTCGAGACGATGACGCCACGCGGCGACGAGGCCTCGAGGTCGGTGAGCGCGGCCTCGAGCGAGGCGAGCGCGTCGAAGTCGAGCACGTTCAGCTTGCGCGCCGGATGGTCCACGATGAGGTGCGCGATGGCACCGTCGCGGCGTTCGACGCGGAACACGGGCGCGCCGGCGGTCATGGCCGCTCCAGCACGAAGGCTGCGCCCTGCCCACCGCCCACGCACAGGCTGGCCAGCCCGTAGCGCAGACCGCGGCGGCGCATCTCGTGCAGCGTGGTGAGCAGCAGCCGCGCACCGCTGCATCCGACCGGATGCCCCAGTGCGATCGCACCGCCGTTCACGTTGAGCCGATCCTCGGGGATGTCGCCGAGTGCGCCGTCGAGACCCAACTCGTCACGCCCGAAGCGCTCGGAGCGCGCGGCCTCGAGGCAGGCGAGCACCTGCGCGGCGAACGCCTCGTTGATCTCGAACAACTCGATCTCGTGCAGCTTGAGGTTGGCCTTGCGGAGCGCGCTCGCCATGGCGAACACCGGCCCCAGCCCCATGCGACTCGGGGCCAGCCCGGCGAACGAGAACGCGCGGATGCGGCCGAGCGGCGGCGTCGGCCACTCGCGCGCCGTGGCCTCGTCGCCCACGAGCAGCGCGACCGCGCCGTCGGTGACCTGACAGGCGTTGCCCACCGTCACCGTGCCGTTGCGGCGGTCGAAGTACGGCTTGAGCTTGGCCAGCGCCTCGAGCGACTGACCGTCGCGCGGTCCGACGTCGTCGCGCACCGGCTCGTAGCCCGGCGTGGCGTACACCGGCACGATCTCCTCGCGCAGCCGGTCGCGCGCGGCGACCGCGCGCTGGTGGCTCTGCAGCGCGAACGCATCCTGTCGCTCGCGCGGGATGCGGAACTCGCGCGCCAGCACCTCGGCGGTCTGCCCCATGTTGAGTCCGCAGACGAGGTCGGTGAGTCCCTCGGCGAGCGCGATGCGCGGCGTGAGCATGCGCGGCCGGAAGCGCGCGAGCGCGCCCAGCTTGGCGAGCGGCGTGCGCGCGCGCATCAGGCCCTCGAGGAAGTCGGCGTACTCGTCGGTGTACTGGAGCGGGATGCGGCTCATGGACTCCATGCCGCCGGCGAGCACGAGGCGGGCGTCACCGGTGGCGATCCGCAGGCAGGCGTTGGCCACCGCCTCCATGCCCGAGGCGCAGTTGCGGTGCACGGTCGAGGCCGGGACGCGCTCGGGGATGCCGGCACGCAACGCCACGATGCGTGTGGAGTTGGCGGCCTCGGCGGGCATGGCGCAGTGGCCGAACACCACCTCGTCGATGCGCGCGGGGTCGAGTTCGGCACGCGCCACGGCCTCGGCGGCGGCGACGCGCCCGAGCTCGTAGCTGGGCACGCGCTTGAGCACTCCGCCCGCCTTCGCGAACGGGGTGCGCACACCCGACAGGATCCAGCCTCCGACCGGTTCCATCAGCGCGGCAGCTTCCCCAGCAGCTCGCGGGCCTCGCTCTGGTAGCGCGCATCGAGCGCGCTGCTCGTCGGGGCCAGCGACACCGCCTTCTCGAGTTCACGACGGGCATCGGCCGGCCGCTTGAGGTCCTTGAGCAGCCGTCCGTACTCCAGCCGATGGTTGATGTAGGCCGGCTCGAGCGCGATGGCCTTCTCGAACGCGGTCTCGGCGTTCGCGGTCGAGGCGCCCTTCGGCACCCCGCCCAGAACGGCGTTCGCGGCCATGCGCTCGATCGCGTTGAGCCCCGCGATCTTGACGTTCCACATCGCGAGCAGGTGCCACGCGCGACCGTTCTCGGGGTCGAGCGCCAGGGCGCGGTCGGTCTCGGCCTTGATCTCGCGCGAGATGGCGAGCTTGGTCTTGGGTCCCTCGCGCAGCGCCTGCCGCCCGAGCGCGACCGCCAACCAGACGTGCGGGCTCGCGGAGTCCGGCGCGACGCGCACCGCCTCGCGGGCGTGCGCGACCGCGCTCGTGATCGTGGCGCGCTGGACGTCGCCCTTCTGCGACTCGGCCGACTCGGACTCGCTGCGCGACAGGCGGCACAGCGCGAGTGCGCTGCCGGGCGCCAGCTTCACGGCCTCCGCGTAGGCCTGCCGGGCCTCGTCGAGACGTGCGGCGGCGTACGCACGATCACCGTCGGCGATGGCCTCGGCGGCGGTGCGCGCGTCGGCCGCGACGGGCGCGGACACGAGTGCGGCGACCACGCCGACCGGGACGAGGTGCCGGAGGAGCGTGCGGACGCGGGCGGGCAGCGGGGACATGCGGACCTCCTCGGGTGGGACGCGGTCCTTCGCACGACACGGACTCGACACGGACCGCGAAGCGGGCCGCCGATGCAGGGCATCGCGGCCACCCGGCCACCATGCTCCGGTGGATTCCGGCTTGTCAACCGTGCGGTCCGGGTGAATCATGCGGGCGGCCATGCTCGGGACAGGGCCGCGTTCGAACCGCCCACGGAAGGACGGGAGTGCGACCCCGCTGCGACGAACGTCGCCCGCTCCATCCGACCGCGCACGGAGGGACCATGCCGACCACGCTCATCCGCATCTTCCTCGACACCGTCGAACGCCACCGCAAGCCGGCGCAGTTCATGCGCCGCCTGCCGGACACTGCGGGCCGCGGCCGTTGGGAGTCTCTGTCCGCCGAGCGCGCCCGAACCGACGTGGAAGCACTGGCGCTCGGACTGGGGGCGCTGGGCGTGCGGCGCGGCGAGCGCGTCGCGCTCCTCTCGGAGAACCGCTACGAGTGGGCCATCACCGACCTCGCCACGCTCGGACAGGGCGCGATCACGGTGCCGGTCTACCCCACGCTCACCGCGCCGCAGATCCGCTACATCCTCGAGAACGCCGAGGCGCGCGTCTGCGTGGTGAGCAACGCCGCCCAGCTCGAGAAGGTGCTCGCGGTCGTGGACCAGTTGCCGCGACTCGACCACATCGTGGCGATCGAGCCGCCGCCGGCCTCGCGTGACCCGCGCGTGCGCGCGTGGAGCGCCGTGCTGGCCGACGGCGAGCGCCGTCGGGCCGCCGAGCCGGGCGCGTTCCGAGCGCTCGTGGACGCCACCAAGCCGAGCGACCTCGCGACCATCATCTACACCTCGGGCACCACCGGCGACCCCAAGGGCGCCATGCTGACGCACGAGAACGTGGCCTCCAACGTGATCGCGAGCCTCAAGGTGGTGACGCTCCACCCCACCGACACCTGCCTGTCGTTCCTGCCGCTGTGCCACATCTTCGAGCGCATGGCCGGCCTGTACGCCATGCTCTACGCCGGCTGCACCATCGCCTACGCGCGCAGCGTGGACACCGTGGCCGCCGACGCGCAGGAGGTGCGCCCCACCGTGCTCACCGGTGTGCCGCGCTTCTACGAGAAGGTGTACGCGCGCGTCATGGAGAACGCGGGCGCGCAGCCGCCGCTGCGGCGCGCCATCTTCCACTGGGGTCTGGCGCGCGGGCGCGAGAAGGCGCAGATGCACTTCCGCGGCCTCACGCCGGGTTTCCCGCTCAGCTTCACGTCGCGCCTCGCCGACCGGCTGGTCGCGGCCAAGGTGCGCGAGCGCGTGGGCGGCCGCCTGCGCTTCTGCATCTCGGGCGGTGCGCCGCTCGGCCCCAAGGTGATGGAGTTCTTCTTCGCGATCGGCATCCCGGTGATCGAGGGCTACGGCCTCACCGAGACCTCCCCCGTGATCTGCCTCAACGTGCCCGGCCGTGAGCGCCCGGGATCGGTCGGCCCGCCCATCCCCGGCACCGAGATCGCGTTCGGCCCCGAAGGCGAGATCCTCGCGCGCGGCCCCGGCATCATGCAGGGCTACTTCCGCAACGAGGAGGCCACGCGCGCCGCGATCCGAGACGGCTGGTTCCACACCGGCGACATCGGGCAACTCGACGCCGAGGGCAACCTGCGCATCACCGACCGCCTCAAGGACCTGATCGTCACCGCGGGCGGCAAGAACGTGGCGCCGCAGCCCCTCGAGGGCCGCCTCAAGACCTCGCGCTGGATCGCCGAGGCGGTCATGCTGGGCGACCGCCGCCCGTACTGCGTGGCGCTGCTGGTGCCCAACTTCGCGAACCTCGAGGCCGAGGCCAAGGAGCGCGGCTGGGCGACCGAGCCACGCTACGAGTTCCTCACCTCGGCGCCGGTGCGCGCGCTCTATCAGGGCGTGCTCGACGAACTCAACGCCACACTCGCGCCGTTCGAGAACATCAAGCGGTTCGCGCTGCTCGAGCGCGACCTCAACGCCGACGCCGGCGAGCTCACGCCCACGCTGAAGGTGCGCCGCCGTGTCGTGTCGCAGACGTTCGCCGAGACGATCGAGTCCCTCTACTCCGGGCCCGCGCCCGGCAAGGATTGAACCGCAGCACCCTTCCAACTCCCAGGAGAAGCTCCCATGCACATCCCTCGAAGCCTGCGGGCGCTCGTGTTGTTCGCGTGCCTCGCTCCGGCCACCGCGAACGCGGCGGGCTACGCGATCTACGAGCAGGGTGCCGCGGCGCTCGGCATGGCCGGCGCCTACGTGGCCTCGGCGAACGACGCCACCGCGCAGTTCTACAACCCGGCGGCCATGGTGAACCTGAAGGGTCGCCAGTTGTCGGTGGGTGGCACGTGGCTCTCGACCTACAACAGCTTCGCCGGCGAGGACCCCTATCCGGGCACCGGCGTGGTCGAGGAGATGAACCGTGGCAACTTCTTCCCGCCCACGATCTACTGGACGAACCGCTTCCGCGAGTCGCTCGCCTACGGCTTCGGCGTGAACGCGCCGTTCGGTCTCGGCGTGGACTGGAAGAACCCCGAGTCCTTCACCGGCCGCGAGCGCGTCACCAAGGCGCTCCTCGAGTCGGTGGACGCCTCGTTCAGCGTCGCGTGGCGCATGAGCCCGAACTGGTCGGTGGCCGGCGGTCCCAACATGCGCATGGCCAAGGTCGAGCTCAACCAGATCGGCACGTTCGTCGGTAGCGGCGGCGCGCCCATCAACGTGAGCCGCGCCCAGCTCACCTCGGACTTCGAGCGCGGCATGGGTTGGCACGCCGCCATCCACGGCACGCCGTGGAAGCAGTGGCGCTTCGGTGCCGCCTACCGCAGCAAGGTCGAGGTCGACGTCGAGAAGGGTCGCGCCGAGTTCACGCAGATGCTCACGGGCGACCCGGTGCTCGACGCCACGATCGCCGCGGGTCTGCCGCCCAAGCAGGACGCGAAGACCAAGCTGGTCTTCCCGGCGCAGCTCGCGTTCGGGTTCGCGTGGGACCCGGCACCGGGTTGGACGTACGAGATCGACGGTGTGTGGTCGCAGTGGTCGTCGTTCGCGGAGCTGCCGCTCGACTTCGCCACCAGCAACGAGCTCGACCAGGTGATCCGGGAGGACTACCGCGACCAGATGGCCGTGCGCGTGGGCGCCGAGCATCGGCTCGACACCTGGACCTACCGCGCGGGCTACTACTTCGACGCGGCCGCCGCGCCCGTCGAGTCGGTGACGCCGCTCCTGCCCGACGCCAGCCGTCACGGTGCGACGCTCGGGTTCGGCCGCCGCTTCGGCAAGTGGACGCTCGACGCCTACAACCTGTTCCTGTTCGTCGAGAAGCGCTCCACGGAGGGTCGTGAGCGCGACGGCTACAACGGCGTCTACAAGTCCTACGTCAACGCGCTCGGGGCGACCCTGGCGTACCACTGGTGAGAGGGGGAACGAACATGAAGACGTCCCTGCGCATCCGCCTGGGGGTCCTGCTCGTCCTCGCCGCCGCACTCGCCGGCTGTGAGGGTCCGTGCTCGACCATCAAGAGCATCAACGGCCCGCAGCTCGAGGCCAACGGCGTGGACCTGAGCCGTTACGTCGCGGTGGGCACCAGCCTGACCTCGGGCTACATGTCGGGTGGCATCGTGGATCGCCACCAGGTGAACTCCTATCCGGCGCTGTTCGCCCAGCAGATCGGCAAGACGGTCTCGGTCGACGGCGGCTCCGGCAGCTTCACGCAGCCCACGGTCAACATGGACGGCATCCCGGCGCTGACCGAGGTGAAGTCCTATCGCCCGCTCATCGTGAACAACACCGGCCGCACGACGGGCGCCCCGACCAACTTCTCGCAGAACGGCGCCTACCATAACCTCGGCATCCCGGGTGCGGTCGCGCTCGACCTGGTGGACACGACGCACTACGACCAGACGGCGGCGCCGGTGTTCCGCACCAACTTCACCTACTTCAACCTCATCCAGCGCAATCGCGGGTCGCTGCTCGCGCAGGCGCTGTCGCTCGCACCGACGCTGCTGTCGATCGAGTACGGGGCCAACGAGGTACTGGGGCCCACCACCGCGGGCGTGGCGCCGAGCAGCGCCACCAACTCCGGATACGCCGCGATCATGACGGCGGCCCTGAACACCATCCACACCGTGTCGCCGAACACGCGGGTGGCGGTGTTCAACGTGCCCAACGTCACCAGCATCCCGTTCTTCACCACCTTCCCGCCGGCGACCGTCAACGGCACGACGGGCCTGCCGATGGCGCTGGTCGGCGCGAACGGCCCGCTCGAGCCCAACGACCTCGTGCTGCTCACGGCGGGCTCGTTGCTCGCAGCGGGCACCGGGATCCCGGCCGGCGGCGTGAACTTCGTGAACCCGACGGTCGTGGGCACCGGCCAGCCGTTGCCGGAGTCGGTCATCCTGCGCTCCGCCGAGGTGGCGCAGGCCCAGGCCGAGACCGACCAGATCAACGCCGTGGTGGACTCGGTTGCGGCCCGGCCGTTCGTGGCGAAGGTCGACATCCACGACTACTTCGACGACATCGCCGTGAACGGCCTGCGGATCGGTGCGAACGAGTACACCAGCGACTTCATCACGGGTGGTCTGTTCAGCCTGGACGGCGTGCACCCCAACCCGCTCGGGTACGCGCTCATGGCGAACCGCATGATCGAGGCCGTGAACGCGCGCTTCGGCAGCGCCATCCCGCGCGTGAACCCGGCGCAGTACGCCACCGCCACGGCCTCGGCGGCCCGCCCGGCGGACCTGCCGCGCTACCCGGGTGCGATCGAGGGCCTCGACGAGAGCCTCGACCTCGCGCTGCCGTTCCGGAGCCGACGCTAGGACGAAGGGTTGCAGACACGAGGGGGCGGAGCCGCGAGGCTCCGCCCCCTTCGTGCCTCCCTCGCGCGACTCACTCCGTGCCGGGTGGCGGGGTGGCCGCGCGGATCATCGCGGCGATGCGGCGGAACCAGCCCCCGATGCGCTCATGGTAGCCGGGCGTGAGCTCCACCCCCTCGTGCCCGGCTTCGGGCAGCGTCCAGCGGTCGATGCGCGACAGACTGCGGCGCGTCACGTCCTGCGTCACCGCCACCGGCCAGACCTCGTCCTTCATGGCGAGCGTGACGTGCAGCGGCACCACCAGCCGAGCGACCGCGGAGCCCGGCTCGTCGCCCGTCTCGACGAGGAACCGGTGGCGCTCCCGCGCCCCCGGCACCTGCGCGAGGCCACTGGTGCGCAGCAGCTCGTTGAGCGTGCGGAACAAGCCCTCACAGGCGACCGCGTCGACGTTGTCGCGCCCTCGCGCGGCGACCGCGACCGCGACCGCACCCCCGAGCCCCTGCCCCCACGCGAACACCGGCCGACCCTTGGCCCGCGTGCGCGCGAAACGCACCGCGCCCTCGCCGTCGTTCACCCAGCGCGAGGCATACGCGAGCGTCACGAGGGTGTCGGCCGGCCCCGGCCCAGCGGGACCGAAGTCGCGGTAGTCGAACGTGAGCACGCTGAACCCCTCGTGCACGAACCCCGGCACCACGGAAGCCAGCAGGTCCGCCATGTTGCCGCGCTCGCGCCCGAACAACACGAGCACCGGCATGTCGGGACGGCCCTCGAACCACCAACCCGAGAGCGGCGCGGAGTCGCGCGTGGACTCGAACGACACCGAGGACGACTCGAGTCCGGTCGCCGACGGCATCCCGGCGTAGCGGTCGGATGGCGTGACCGCCCGCGCAGGCACCGCGAGCAGCGACGCCAGCAGGGCCGCGAGGACGAGCGTCCTCATGCAACCCCCAACCGCGCGCCGATCTCGGCACGGACGAGCGAGGTCGGCAGCATGCCGCTGGCGAGGAACGCGCCGTGGAAGTCGTGCAGGTCGAAGCGCTCGCCGAGTTGCTGCTCCATCTCGGCGCGGAGCGCGAGGATCTGCAGCTTGCCGATGAGGTAGCTGAGCGCCTGCGTGGGCGCGAGGCAGTAGCGCCGCACCTCGCGCGCCGCCGTGTCGGCGTCCATGTCGAGCTCGTCCACCAACATCTGCGCAGCCTGCGGCGGCGTCATGCGACCGGTGTGCAGGCCGACGTCGAGCACCACGCGGCAGGCGCGGAACAGCGCGTCACGCAACTGGACGAGGCGTGTGGCCGGGTCGCCGGTGTAGAAGCCCTGCTCCCACATGACCTCCTCGCAGTAGAAGGCCCAGCCCTCGGCGAGCAGGTCGCTGTGCACGATGCGGCGCAGACGGGTCGCGGCTTGGTTGGCGTGCCCGATCTGCAGGTGGTGTCCGGGGTAGCCCTCGTGCACCGCGATGATGGGGATCGCCGCGAGACAGTGCATGCCCAACTGCACGGCCTGATCCTCGCGCGTCCGCCGCAGGTCCACCGGGGTCACGTAGAAGAACCCCGCCGCGTCCGGGTCGAACGGGGCCGGGCCCTGATAGGCCGCGAACGGTCGCAGCGCGCGCTCGAACACCGGCGTGTCCAGCACCTCGAGCCGGTCGGGCGACGGCAGCGGCGCGACGCGGCGATCCACCACGAACCGGCGGGCGCGCTCGAGCTCGGACAGGTACGCCTCGCGCAGCCACGCGGCGTCGGGGACGCGGCGGCGCGCCTCGGCCACCTGCTGGCGCCACGACCGCGACGGGTCGAGGCGACGGGCCTCGTGCTCGAGCAGCGTGCGCGTGTGCGTGACGTGATCGCGCCCTACCTGCTCGAGCTCGGTGCAGCCGACCGGCAGCATGTGCTCCCGCTCGAGCTTGAAGTTCATCCAGCGTTCGCCGATGGCGAACGTGCCCCCGGCGCGCGGTCGCAGCGTGCGATCCATCCAGTCGTGGAACCGCAGGAATCCCGCGCGGGCACGCTGTCCGGCATGCTCGAGGCGCTCGGCCTCGCCCGGGAACGAGCGCAGCAGCGTGCGCACGACCTCGTCCACGAACGCGGGCCCCTGCGCCGCCATCTCGAGGGCGGATTCGAGCACGAGCGGCGCGACCATGCCGAGGTTGGGCTTCACCGACTCCAGATAGACCGGGATCGCCATGAGGCGCGCGACGACCGCCTCCTTGCGTTCGTCGAGCGGTGCGAACGATCGCGCGAGCAGCAGGTGCACGCCGTCGAAGGCCCGCTCGAGGTAGAGCACCGGGTTGCGCTGCGGCACCCGCACCTCCTCGAGGTCCGACCTCAGCGCGGCGATGCGCGTGCGGAGCAGCGCGAAGTCCATGCGCGGCTCGAGCGGCAACTCCGACCACGGCACCGTGGCCACGAGGCGCTGGTCGAGGTCGCGCAGCCATGACGCACGCGACTCGAGCCCGGCCGGTGAGTCGTCCGGCAACAGCAGGTCGTAGTCGTGGATGCCCGCCTCGGTCGCGGCGACCGGGTGGTGCTTCATGAAGAGCTCGACGAACTCCTCACTGAGGGCATTGAAGGTGCGAACGGTCTCGATCATGCGTTCCGGGGCTGGGGGTCGGGCGCGCGAGGGGATGGGGCGCACTCCATGATACACCGCGATCCGCGACGTGCGCCCGGCGACGACTCGCGTCGGGGTGGCGTGGCCGATGAGCGAAGGGCCCGGTGGCGACCGCCACCGGGCCCTCGCGAACCGTTCGGGACTCAGCCGCGCGTGACGTTCGCAGCCTGCTTGCCCTTGGGGCCCGAGACGAGGTCGAACTCGACGCGATCGCCCTCGGCCAGCGAGCGGAAGCCCTCGCTGCTGATCGACGAGAAGTGCACGAACACGTCGTCGCCCGAGTCGGACTCGATGAAGCCGAAGCCCTTCGCGTCGTTGAACCACTTCACCGTCCCGCCCATGCGACCCTCGGACGGACCGAGCGGCGCGCTGGAGCGCGGCGGGCGGGGCGAGCCCATGCCGCGACCGCCGCCACCACCACCCGACGAGCCCTTGCTCGCGTTGAAGCAATCGCGACACAGCACCGGACGACCCGGTGTGGGCTGGAACGGGACCTCGGTCGGCGTCCCGCACTGCGAGCACATCGCGGAGTACATGGTCTTCTCGGAGCGACCATAACCACCGCCGCCACCGCCGCCGTAACCGCCACCGCCGTAACCACCGCCGTAGCCACCACCGTGACCACCGCCATCACCACGCGACGCCTTGCGCTTGTCGCGGCACGGCTTGCACCGGGTGGGCGCGTTGGTGAGTCCACGCTCGGCATAGAAAGCTTGTTCGCCGGAGGTGAACAGGAACTCCTGCCCACAATCCACGCAGGTGATGCTCTTGTCGCCAGTGCTCGCCATGATGGGAACGAACCTCCGGTGAAGCCGTGATGCGAATGAGGCATTCGACGTGATGCCGCAGGACACGAGCGATCCAGCAGGGAGTCCTGTCGGAGCGGCGGCGTGATGACGAAGCGCGGGCATGCGCGAGGGTGGGGCCACGCAGGGAACGAACACCCGCGCAGCCGCACGAATCGCGTCCCGGATCGCCACAGGGACGGTCTGCGGGGCGCAGTATCACGCGGGCTTCGGGCGAGCGTCAACGGCCGAATGCGAATTCAGGGATGGTTTGTCAGTCCCGACTTCACCAACGCGGCGAAGGGGAAGCCGGATGGCCGTCCGTGATGTTGCGGCCATGCCCCGATGCGGGAACGGGAATCCATCCGATATGTGCACGCGAAGGTCGGATTCGGGGTTGAAACGGTTGATCTGAATGGACTTATGAACACCCCACCATTCCGCAAGGGTGATGGGACCGCTTCGAGGGCACGCCCGTGCCGAACCTTGTGAAGCGACAAATCGGTTTGTGGACGGAACCTTCGCAGGCGAGAAGGAAGCTGACCCCCGGGACCTCGAAGGAACTAGTGCCGTGATGCGGGCCTCGAACCCAGAGCGTCGCCCTCGGCCCACACCAACCGGGTGGGTCGCCCAGGGCGGCAGAGGGCATGTAGCAGATCGGCCATGGTGAGGACGTCGAGCAGGTTGTGGTGGAACACGGGCACGAGCGGCCACGGGTCGGCGTCCTTCACGAATGCGTGGTAGAGCCCCGGGATCTCGGAGCCCGGCACGTCACCCGTGCGCTGTCGTCCGCACACCCGGCGCTCGAGTGTGGTGAGCCGGCAGTCGGGCAGACCCGTGCGCCAGCGACGCCGCGCATGGTGGACGAGGTCGAGGTGGTTGCGCGGCAGTTCCAGGGGGACGCCGTGCGTGACCGCGCGTGCGCGCAGGAACGGGGCGTCGTACGACTTGCCGTTGAAGGTGACCAACGTCTCGTACTCGCGCGCCTGCTCCGCGACCGCGGCGAGCAGCGCGGCCTCCTCGCCGTAGTGGCGGGCGAAGTACTGCCGCACCACGAAGTCCTCACCGTTCCACGTCATGGTGCCGGCGAGGAACACGGGGCACGACGACAACCCGCAGGTCTCGAGGTCGAGGAACAGCACGCGCCCGAGTCCCCGCTCGCGCACCGCGGCGAGTTCGGTCTCGCCGGTGGGCGGCTCGGGCAACCGGCCCCACTCCGCGTGCGGACGCTCGATGTCCCCTCGCAGTCGCTCGTGCACGTACACCGTCCCGTGCGTCGGGTGACTCCACTCACCGCCGGGAAGGAACGACTCGAGTCCCGCCGCGACTCGTGAACGCACACTGCGCCGCACGGGTCGCGCCGCGGGTCGCCGGGGTATCGGATCGGCCGTGGAGCGCGCGCGTGGGGCACGCGGGCGCGTGGCACCGGAGGTCGCGGCGGAGGCGCGTTCGGATGCGACCGCGGGGGTTGCGGCGGACGCGCGCTGGGGTGCGTCCGCGCGAGTCGCCGCCGACGCGCGCTCGGGCGCGGGCACGCGACCGGCGCGACGGCGGCGCACCAACTCGCCCAACCGGTCGCGCAGCGCCCCCGGCGCCGGGCTCATCCCCGGCGCTCCGCGACGATGGCGAGTCGGCGGCTCGCGGTGCCGTACGCCTCGCCGTCGGTGCCGCCCGTCACGGCGAGCACGTCGAAGCCATGACGGCGCAACAGCGCGCTCAGCTCGGCACAGGTGTAGGTGCGGATGCTGTACTGCTTCGTCACCGACGCCCCACCCTTGGGATCGAGCAGCATCTGCCGCGTCACCACGCGCGACGAGGCGAGCTCGAGTTCGGTCTCCTCCATGAGGAGCGCGCCGTCCTCGCGCTGCGTCCACGTGCGCTGCTGCGGGTGCGTGAGCGTGTGGTCGCGGTTGGCCATCTCGAGCAGGAACCGACCGCGCGGCCGCAGTACGCGTGCGACCTCGGCGAGCACGCGCTCGTTGTCCTCGTCGTCGAAGTAACCGAACGAGGTGAAGTACGAGTACACCGCATCGAACGCGTTCGCCGCACCGAGGTCGCGCATGTCACCGGCACGCCAGTCCACCTCGACACCCGCGGCGCGCGCGTCGGCGGCGGCGATCGCGAGGTAGCTGGGGTTGAAGTCGAGCCCCGTGACGCGATAGCCCCGGCGAGCCATGCCGATGGCATGCCGACCGAATCCGCACGCGAGGTCGAGCACCTCGGCGCCCGCCGGCGCGGCCAGCGAGTCGGCGATGAAGCGCGTCTCGGCGTCGGTACGTTCGGCGGTGAAGTGCGGGCGGTAGATGCGGAGGTAGTCGTCGTCGAAGAACGCCACCGGCCATTCGGGCGTGCGGCTCATGGGATGCGGGTCTCCTGGGGGCATGGGGGCACAACGGGCCCCACAGGATAGCGGCTCGCGCAGCGCGAGACACGCGTGCGCAGGCTCATCGCGACAACCAGTGCCGGAGCAGGAAACCCGCTCCGCCCTTGCCCGGGATGTCGCGCCCGGAGCGGATGCCGTCGGCATCCTGCTGCTGCGCGGGCCGCAACACGGGCAATCCGACGCACGCCGGGCAACCGTCCCCGCACGGACAGCCCTCGAGATGCGCCAGAGCCGACTCGGTCAGCTCGTCGAGCCGCGCCCAGCCCTGCTCCGCGAACCCGAGCCCGCCCGGATAGCGGTCGAACAGGAACAGCGTGGGCCGACCGGTGTTCGACGAGTCGAGCAGGCCGCCGAGGTCGCTCGGGTCGCACATGGCCATGAGCGGGAGCAACTGCACGAACAGGTTGCGCACCCCCGAGAGCGCCTCCCACGGGTCGAGCCCACGGCGCGCGAGCTCGCGCGCGGTGGCCTCGCCCGGGGCCAGCCAGAACCCGGCCGTCTCGAGCGTGAGGCGCGGCAGGTCGAGCGGGTGGTAACCGATCGAGTCGAGCGAGCGGTAGCGGATCTTCTTGAACGCGATCGTCTGCCAGCTGTAGGTGAGCTCGCCGAACGGCACGCACTCGCCCCGCCAGTCGCGCGCCCGCACCTCGTGACGCACGCGCACGTTCGAGTCGAGGACGGGCTGCGTGTAGTAGTCCACGGTGCGCGGCTCCACGGTGGCGACCTTCTGCTCGAGGTCGAGCGATCGCACCCACCACGTCGCACCTTCGTGCAGGTAGATGGCGTCGGGGTACACCAACTCCAGCCCGCTCACCGCATCCACCGTACCCAGCATGGCGTTGTCGCGCGTCGCGTCCACGATGGTGTAGGTGTCATCGCTCATGGTGCGCAACGCCACCTTGGCCCCGGGGAAGTCGGTCTTGGCCCAGTACGCGCGACCGTCGATGACGCGCGTCTCCCCCGCCTCCTCGAGCGCGGCCAGCACGTCGTGCATCTGGTCGCCGAACGCACCCTCGTCGGCCGCGGTGAGCGGGAGCTCGTAAGCGGCGCACGCCATCTGCTGCGCGAGGATGTACGGGTTGTGCGGATCCACGCACGCGGCCTCGGTGGCCCGACCGAACAGGTAACCGGGACGACGCATGAGGTACTGGTCCACGGTGTCGTTGTACGCGACCAGCACCACGACCGACGGGGCACCGGTGCGGCCGGCGCGGCCCGCCTGCTGCCAGATGCTCGCCAGCGTGGGTGCGGCGCCGACCAGCACCGCGGCGTCGAGGCCGCCCACGTCGATCCCCAGTTCGAGCGCGTTGGTGCTCACCACGCCGCGCAACTCGCCCGAGAACAGCGCGCGTTCGATCGCACGCCGCTCCTCGGGCAGGTAGCCGCCACGATAGGGCCGCAACCGCTCGTGCAGCGGCGCGCCGGGAACCATGACCGAGCCGGGGTTGGCGTCGGGCAGGCGCGGTCGGGCGCGCTCGAGTTGTTCGTGCGCGTAGCGGTACACCAACTCGGCGCTCACGCGCGACTTGGTGAATGCGATGGTCTGCGCGCCGCGTTCGAGCAATCCCGCGAGTAGCGTGGAGCCCTCGACGTTGGAACTGCGCCGCTCGACGCGCGCCTCGTCGCGGAACGGCGGGTTCCAGAACACGAAGTGCTTCTCCCCGCGCGGCGCACCGTCGTCATCCACCACCACGACCTCACGCCCGGTGAGTGCCCCGGCGAGCTCGCCCGGGTTGCGGATGGTGGCACTGCACAGCACGTAGCGGAAACCACCGCCGTAGTGACGCGCCAAGCGCTCGAGGCGGCGCAGCACCAGTGCGACGTGACTGCCGAAGATGCCGCGGTAGGCGTGCATCTCGTCCACCACCACGTAGCGCAGGTTGCGCAGGAATCGCGCCCAGCGCGCGTGCTGCGGCAGGATGCCGGCGTGCAGCATGTCGGGGTTCGACAGGATCACGTTCGCCTCGTCGCGCAGCTTGCGACGCGTCGAGGCGGCGGTGTCGCCGTCGTACACCCCGGCGCGCACCTCGCCCGCGAGCCCGAACCCCGACTGCACGAGGCGCGTGAGCCCCTTGAGCTGGTCCTGCGCGAGCGCCTTGGTGGGGAACAGGTAGAGCGCGGTCGCCCCGGGCTCCTCGAGCAGGCGTTCGATCACCGGCAGGTGGAAGCACAGCGACTTGCCGGACGCTGTGCCGGTGACC
>JBJTRI010000038.1:0-9027 GCA_046076045.1 bacterium | reverse complement strand
GCCGCGCGGGCTATCTTGCGGTGTGCCCCGCCACCGCCCCGTACGCCTCGCCGTGTTCGCCTCGGGCAACGGCTCCAACTTCGAGGCGCTCGCCGCCGCCGCCGCCCGCCATGAGCTGGGCGGTACGATCGTCGCCCTGCTGTGCGACCGCCCGGGGGCGACCGTGATCGAGCGCGCGCAGCGCCACGGCATCGAGGTGCTCACCCCGCCGGTGGGGCGCTTCCGCTCGCGGATCGAGGACGAGACCCCGTGGCTCGACGCCCTGCGCGCCCGGCAGGTGGACGTCGTGATCCTCGCGGGGTTCATGCGGCGGTTGCATGCCACGCTGCTCGAACCGTTCGCGGGTCGCATGCTCAACATCCACCCTTCGTTGCTGCCGTCGTTCCCCGGTCTCGACGGGATCGGACAGGCGTGGCGGCACGGCGTGCGCGTCACCGGCTGCACCGTGCACCTGGTGGAGGACGCGCTCGACCTCGGTCCCATCGTGGCGCAGGCCGCGGTCGAGGTGCGCGCCGACGACACGCTGGCCGCGCTCGAGGCGCGCGTGCACGAGGCCGAGCACGCGCTGTTCCCGGGCGCGGTGCACGCGTTCCTCACGCAGCCGTGGCGGCTCGACGGGCGGCGGTTGGTGTTCGGCGAGGGTGCGGGGCTCGTGTTGCCCGAGGCGGAGGCCGCGCATGGATGAGCAGGCCACGATGACGCGCACGGTGCGCCCCGAACTCGAGGCGGTAGTGTTCGACGCCGGCGGTACGCTCGTGCGGCTCGACTTCGAGTGGATGAGCGGCATGCTCGCCGAGCTCGGCGTGCACGCGTCGGTGGAGGACCTGCGGCGCGCCGAGTTGCACGGCCGTCGCCGCTACGACGCGCAGGCCGCACCCGCACCGCGCACGCCCAGCGAGGGGGCGCATCCCACGCTCGGCAGCATCGCACCGTCGCACGCCTACTTCTCGGGCCTGCTCGAGGCCGCCGGGTGCCGCCACCCCGTGCTCGAGGAGGCGCTCGCCCGCATCACCGAACGCCAGGTCCCGCCGTCGCTGCTGTGGGCGCGGCCCATGGAGGGCGCGCGCCATGCGCTCGACGCGCTCGCCGCCCTGGGCGTGCGCGCGTGCGTGGTGAGCAACTCCGACGGTCGTGCCGAGCACCACCTCGTCGTCACCGGCATGCGCGCGGGGCTCGAGTTCGTGGTGGACTCGCAGGTCGAGGGCCTCGAGAAGCCCGACCCGCGCCTGTTCCACGTCGCGCTCGACCGACTCGGCGTCTCGCCCGAGCGCAGCGTCTACGTGGGCGACCTGCGCTGCGTGGACGAGGCCGGTGCGCGCGCGGCCGGCATGCACTTCGTACTCGTCGACCCGTTCGGGGACTACGCCGCGCCCGGGCAGGCCGCCGTGCGCGGGCTCGCCGAACTCCCCGCGCTCCTCGCAACGCGCTTCACCGTCGTGCCGAACGGGCGAGGGACCCGACCGGCCTGATCCTGAACGGCCGTCCCGCGAGGCGGCAGGAGGACCCATGAACTCGATCGCCCCCGTCGTCGTCGAGCCGCGCTGGCTCGAGGCCGCGCATGCGGTCACCGACCCGGTCGTGCCCGGTGCCGCCGTGCTGCGGCGCGGCAAGGTGCGCACCGTGTTCGAGGCCGGCCCCGACCACCTCGTCATCGTGGCGAGCGACCGGCTGTCGGCCTACGACTCGGTGTTGCCCACGCCCATCCCCGGCAAGGGCGCCATCCTGTCGCTCATCTCGGCGTACTGGATGCGCACGCTCGCCTCGGCCACGCCGCACCATCTCGTGAGCGACGACCCGCGCACGTTCCCGTCGCCGTTCCGCGAGCACGCCGAGCGACTGGTCGGGCGCGCGCAACTCGTGCGCCGCGCCGAGCGCATCGACGTCGAGTGCGTGGTGCGCGGCCACCTCACGGGCAGCGGTTGGCGCGAGTACCAGCGCACGGGCACCGTGTGCGGCCTCGCGCTGCCCCCCGGGTTGCATGACGGCTCGCGCCTCGACCCGCCCGTGTTCACGCCCGCGACCAAGAACGATCACGGGCACGACGAGAACATCCCGTTCGAGCGCATGGTGGAGCTGGTCGGCGCCGAGCGGGCCGAAGCCCTGCGCGCGCGCGCCATCGCCCTCTACGAGGAGGCGCGCGCCCATGCGTGGGCGCGCGGCCTCGTGCTCGCCGACACGAAGTTCGAGTTCGGCGTCGTGGACGGCCGCATCGTGCTCATCGACGAGGCGCTCACGCCGGACTCGTCGCGCTACTGGGATCGCGCGGCCTTCGACGAGGGGCGACTGGTGTCGTTCGACAAGCAGTACGTGCGCGACTGGCTCGACGCGAGCGGTTGGGACCACGAGCCGCCCGCGCCCGCGCTGCCGCCCGAGGTGGTGCGGCGCACGCAGGAGTGCTATCTCGAGGCCATCCGCCGCCTGAGCGGTCCGGCCACGCACGAGGGAGGGACGCGATGAGCACCGGAACCCATCCGCACGCCCCGGCTGCGCCGACCGCCGTGGTCGGCTGGCCGCGCGCCGCGCTGTTGTCGCTCTCGGACAAGACCGGGGCGGCCGAGTTCGCGGCCCGACTCGCGAAGGGCGGCACGCGCATCCTCGCCTCGGGCGGGACCGCGACCCATCTGCGCAAGGCCGGGGTCGAGGTGACGCCGGTCGAGGACTGGACCGGGTTCGGCGAGATGCTGGGCGGGCGCGTGAAGACGCTGCACCCGCACGTCCACGCGCCCATCCTGGCGCGGCGTGGCTCGCCCGACGACATGGGCGAGGTCGCCTCGCGCGGGCTCGTGCCGCTCGACCTCGTCGCGGTGACGCTCTACCCGTTCGAGGAGCGCGGACGCGCGCTCGACGACGCCGGCATGATCGAGGAGATCGACATCGGCGGCGTCGCGTTGCTGCGCGCCGCGGCCAAGAACCACGACGGCGTCATCGTGATCCACGACCCCGCGCAGTACGACGAGGTCGCGAGCGCGCTCGAGCGCGGCGTGACGCTCGAGGAGCGGCGGCGCTGGGCGCTCGGGGCGTTCACGCGCACCGCGCGCTACGACGGTGCGATCGCCGAGGAACTGGCCCGCCGGCTCGCGGGGCCCGAGGAGCCGCCCGCGGTGCGTGCGCTCGTGCTCGAGCGCACGCGTACGCTGCGCTACGGCGAGAACCCGCACCAGCAGGCCGCGCTCTACGTGCCGGCCGGGACGGCGTCGGCGCTCGCGGCGCACCGCGAGGTGAAGGAGCTGTCGTACAACAACCTGCTCGACCTCGAGGCCGCGGTCGCGCTGGTCGGGCGGTTCCAGCATCCGGCGTGCGTCATCGTGAAGCACAACCAGCCGTGCGGGGCGGCGTGCGCCGAGACGCTCGTGCAGGCCTACACCAGCGCGCTCGCGGCCGACCCGTTGTCGGCGTTCGGCGGCATCGTGGCGTTCAATCGCCCGCTCGACGGCGCCACCGCGAGCGAGTTGTCGCGCTTGTTCGTGGAGTGCGTGGCGTTCCCGTCCATCACGCCCGAGGCCGATGCGGCGCTCGCGGGCAAGCGCAACCTGCGCCTCGTCCGCCTGACCGCCGCCGACCTCGCCGCGGGCGGGGAGTGGTCGCTGCGCACGGTGGGGCCGTGGACGCTCGCGCAGCGCGACGCGTCGGGCTCGCCGCCGCCGTGGCGCGTCGTCACGCGCCGCGCGCCGAGTGGCGACGAGATGCGCTCGCTCATGTTCGCGTGGCAGGTCGCCGACGCGGCGCGCTCCAACGCCATCGTGCTCGCGCGCGGCGAGGCGTTGATCGGGCTCGGCAGCGGCCAGACCTCGCGCGTGGACGCCGTGGACGTGGCGCTGCTCAAGGCCCGGCGCGCCGGGCACGAGGTGCGCGGTGCCGTGCTCGCGAGCGACGGGTTCTTCCCGTTCCCCGACGGCCTCACGCATGCGGCAGAGGCGGGTGTGACCGCGTTCGTGCAGCCCGGCGGCTCGGTGAAGGATGCCGAGGTCATCGCCGAGGCCGACCGCCTCGGCGCCGCCATGGTGTTCACCGACCGCCGCGTGTTCCGTCACTGAGTCCGGAGGTGCCCCGCATGGATGCCGACACCCGTCGCACCGTCTCGCTCGCCGCCTACGCGGTGGCGATCGTGCTGTTCGTGTTCTTCTTCGGTCGCGACCTGTGGGCGTGGGCGTCGTGGAACGAGTCGCAGGGCACGCTCGACTTCGGTCTGTTCAAGGTCACTTCACGTCCGCCGTTCCCCAACGACGCGCGCTCGGTGCTGGTCGGGCTCGTGCTGCCGATCGTGCTGCTCGCCGTCGGGCGCGTGCTCGGTTCACACCGCGACGCACGCGACTAGGTTCACCCTGCGACGCGCGCGACGAGGTTCGCGCCCGTTCACCGTCCGTCCTCCCGTCCCGTCCCGCTGACCCGAGGGATCCCGTCCATGTCGCGTTCCACCGTCCTCATCCTCGACTTCGGCAGTCAGTACACGCAGCTCATCGCCCGCCGCGTTCGCGAACTGGGCGTGTACTCCGAGGTCGTGCCCGGCACCACGCCCGTGGCCAAGCTGCGCACGGCGCGCCCGGCGGCGATCATCCTGTCGGGCTCGCCCGCGAGCGGATACCGCGCCGAGGCTCCGCTGCCCGACCCGGGCGTCTATCGCATGGGGCTGCCGCTGCTCGGCATCTGCTACGGGTTCCAGGTCACCATGCAGCTCATGGGAGGCAGCGTGGCGAAGGCCGACCGGCGCGAGTACGGCGCGGCCACGTTCATCCAGGACGGGCGCTCGCCGTTGTTCGCGGGCGTGCCCAAGCGCTTCAAGGCGTGGATGAGCCACGGGGACGAGGTGAGCGCGCTACCCGACGGTTGGGTGCGCGTCGCGCACACCTCGAACTGCGCGTTCGCCGCCGCGCGCCATCGCGAGCACCCGTTCCACCTCATCCAGTTCCACCCCGAGGTGGTGCACTCGCCGTACGGTCGGCAGGTGCTGTCGAACTTCCTGTTCCGCATCGCGGGCGTCGAGCCGGGCTGGTCCATGAAGGACTTCCTGCGCGAGTCGGTGCGCGAGATCCGCGAGCAGGTGGGCAAGGGGCGCGTGCTGTGCGGGCTGTCGGGCGGCGTGGACTCCACGGTGGCCGCGACGCTCATCCATCGCGCGATCGGCGACCGGCTCACCTGCGTGCTGGTGGACCACGGCCTGCTGCGCATGGACGAGGCCGCCGAGGTCGAGCGCGAGCTCGGTGGGCGGCGCCACCTCAACCTGCGCGTGGTGGATGCGCGCCGGCGCTTCCTCAAGCGGCTCGCGGGCGTGAGCGACCCCGAGCGCAAGCGCAAGATCATCGGGACCGAGTTCGTGGCGGTGTTCGAGGAGGAGGCCCAGCGCATCGGCAAGCTCGACTTCCTCGCACAGGGCACGCTGTACCCCGACCTCATCGAGTCGGCGGGTGCGGGCTTCGGCGCGCAGGTCATCAAGTCCCACCACAACGTGGGCGGCCTGCCCGACCGCATGCGCATGAAGCTGGTGGAGCCGCTGCGCCGCCTGTTCAAGGACGAGGTGCGCGCGCTCGGCCGCGAACTCGGGCTGCCGGCCCACCTCGTGGACCGGCACCCCTTCCCGGGCCCCGGGCTGGCCGTGCGCGTGCTCGGCCCCATCCGCGAGGCCGACCTCGAGGTGCTGCGGCAGGCCGACGCGATCTTCATCGAGGAGCTGCGCCGGGCCCGGTGGTACGACCGCACCTGGCAGGCGTTCGCGGTGCTGCTTCCCGTCTCCACCGTGGGCGTGAAGGGCGACGAGCGCTCGTACGAGAAGGTGGTCGCATTGCGCGCGGTGAACTCGGTGGACGGCATGACCGCCGACTGGACCCGGCTGCCGCACGCGCTGCTGGCGCGCACCGCGAGCCGGATCGCGAACGAGGTCCGGGGGGTCAACCGCGTCGTGTTCGACGTCACCAGCAAGCCGCCGGCCACGATCGAGTGGGAGTGAGGCGGGGAGGGGGGCGCTGCGGCGCCTCCCCTCGTCGTCGCCAGTGCGCGATGTGAATACCCTTGAATCGCACGGGCGGGTGTGGCATCTTATCGCTAGACATTTCGAGTTGGGCCGACGCCCACACCAACCTGCCCGGCCGGGCAAGGTGGTTCGCGAAAGCGGATGTGGCCCCGGGGTGACCCGGTGGCAACGAAGCGGCAGCCGCGTCGGCCCTCCCTACCAGGAGGGCTTTCCCATGTCCGCGTGACCACTCCGCCGAGCGGCTGTCCCCCCAACATGACACGGGGGAGTCCGTCATGAGCACCGCGCCCTGAGCGCGGCCGATCCGGGGGCCCGGCCCCGTACCCACCGGGCGTCGCCGATTTAGTCCGACCACTTGCGGGCGACTCATCAAGTGCTGCTAAAGCGTCGGTGGGCTCCCTCGTCCGGGCTCCACCGCGCCTGCGGTGTACCCGGGACGATGGGGGAGCCTCTGCATGTTCGCGGGCCCTTGGAGCAAGAAGCCGATCGCAACGTCGTCCCCCGCGGGGGGCGCGAGTAACGGGGTGGCGTCGGTGGCTGCGACGCCGTCGCCGATCCCCGAGTCCACGCCCTCCACGCCCGTGGCGAAGGAGCCGACCGCGTTCGTCCAGCCGCGGAGCGGCATCCTCGGTCGGTTGGGCCTGCACGGGATGGAAGGGCTCGAGGCCCCCGTGTTGGCGGCGGTGGCGAGCGAGAGCCCGTTGCTCCTGATCGGGCCGCACGGTACCGCGAAGAGCCTGTTGCTGACGCGACTCGCAGCGGCCCTCGAACTGCCCTGCCGGCACTACAACGCGAGTCTGCTCAACTTCGACGACCTCGTGGGCTTCCCCTTGCCGGCCACCGACGGCTCACTGCAGTACGTGCGCACCCCGGCCGCCATCTGGGGCGCGGGGGCGGTGTTCTTCGACGAGATCAGCCGCTGCCGTCCCGAGGTGCAGAACAAGCTGTTCTCGATCGTGCACGAGCGCTGCGTTCAAGGCATGCCGATCGAGGGCCTGCGGCACCGCTGGGCGGCCATGAATCCGCCCATGACCGGTGATACGGATTCGGACGAGGCCGACTACCTCGGTTCGGAGCCGCTCGATGCGGCGCTCGCCGATCGATTCCCGTTCATCCTCGAGATGCCGACCTGGACGCAATACAAGGCGAAGGAGCAGGTAGCGGTCATTCGCGCCGAGGAGTTCAAGCTCGATGCGAAGGTCCGAGGGGAGTTGCGCGCCGCAGTGGAGCTGACGCAGGCGTTGTACCAGCCCACCCGCGAGGCGTACGGGGACACCGTGGTGCGCTACGTGAGTGAGCTCATGTCGGGGCTCGCCAAGGCCGACCTGCCGCTGAGCCCTCGTCGCGCGGGCATGCTCTTCCGCGTCGCGCTCTCCATGTATGCGGCCTCGAGCGTGCTCGTGCAGAATGCCAGATTCGATGACGTGCTGCTGGCCGCGCTGCAGTCCTCCATGCCGTTGCGTGCGCAGGGGCGCGCGGTCGCCCCTCGCAAGCTGTTCGCTGCACACAAGTCCGCTGTGGGGCTGGCGAAGCTCGATCCAAACAGTGCGCTCCATCTCCTGATCTCGACGCGCGATCCGCTTCAGCGTCTGCGATTGGCCATGACCACGACCGGGCTGTCGCGCAGCGACCTGTCGGACGTGGTCGCCGATACGCTCGCCGAGTTGCCGGACGGCGCACTCGAGGCGGCCAGTGTCTGCCTGTTCGAGTCCGGGCTGGCGGAACGGCTGAACGCTGCGGTCGCGGGGCAGTTCGCCGAGACCTATCGCGAGTTGCTCGCCGGAGTCCTGATCAACGAGGTGTTCGCGAGCACCTCGATGCCGTACCGGGTCTGGCAGCGTGCCGAGGAGTTGATCGCGACGTTGGATCCCTCGGACCCGCGGTCGCACCTGCACGCGAACGCCGTCGCTCGGCTCTTCAAGCGCAAGCCTCCGGGACTCGACCTTGAGCGGATCGAGAAGGCGTTCCACGCCTTCGCCGAGGCCGACCTCATGCTGAGGGCTTCGTGAGCGCCCCGGTCTGTGCGGAGTGCGGGTGCTCGCCGTGCCGCGGAATATGGAGCGCGAATCCCTGTCCACGCGTCTCTCGTGAGTGGGCGAAGTACTGCAGGAGCAGGGGCGAGGCAGCGTGCGCGAGGGAGCGGGCGGACAAGCGCACCAGAGCCGCCGCTGCCAGGTCTGTGTCGTCCGGGTTGCTCCACAACATGGGCGGGCCGCCTCACTCCCGTGTCACGTTCGACGGCTTGCACACGTTGATGAAGACGAGTTCGCGTCGGAGTGCCATGTCGAAGGGTATGCAGCTCGCTGTCGAGTTGCCTGCCCAACTCGTGGGACTGGCCCCCGCCGACCTGCAAGCGGTGTTGGAGCCGGTGCTCACGAGCAAGCAACGCGACATCCTCGCCTCGATCGAGGGGCCCTTCGAGGACCGCCTTGCGCACCTGCTGGACCGACACGCCGAGGCGTTGCCATTGCCTGGCGCATGCATCGTGCTTCAAGCGGTCACGAAGGACAGCTCCGATGACGGGGACGGTACGCGTGTCCGGGCGAGCCGAGTGACGTGGTGGGACCCGCTCACCGTGATGACGGTGTTCACCAAGAGCTCGGATGTGCTGTGGCTTCGCTCCAAGACCCCGATGCTGTCGCGCCTCGAGACCCTTCGTCGCATGACGCTGTTCGTCCCCCAGAACCACGTCGCCCAGGTCCGTCGGGCGAGATATGGAAGGAGTCCCTCATGACCGTCACGCCCGCTGATACCGCGATGTCCGCGCCAGCACCCGTCCCTCCGTTCCGTGAGCGGTCCCGTCTGGTCGACCGGATCCTCGATTGCATGCCGGCCGCTTCATACAGCATGCACGCACTGCTTCGTCTCGTGGATATCGTCGAGACCGAGAGCGTGCCCTGCGCTGCGGTGGAGTGCCTTCACGCGCCACGGATGCTCGTGAACCCGCGTTTCGTCGAACGACACGCGAACACCCCCGAGAAGCTGCTCATGCTGGTCATGCATGAGCTGCATCACATCATCCTCGGCCATACGCGGCAGTTCGCGCGGCCGACGAGGGCCCA